>JAFGWT010000248.1 GCA_016937015.1 Deltaproteobacteria bacterium
CAGTCGGTCAGCCGAACCATTGCAACGATACGGTCTGCGACAGTCGGGAGTAACAGTATGCAACGAGACAGCTTTTCTCATTCACTCATCACATATATTGTTTTTCTCGCGCTTTTGTGCATGGGGTGTCATCAATCCATGGACATCGATACCCCGAGGGACTCAGAGGCTGCAAATACTGCACCCATTGTCGATTCGTCGGTGGATAGCGCTGCAAATGCGGCAAAAGACACAGAGCCCGACGCTGACGAAAATTCATCCTTACTGGAAACCGCGAACCAGGACACCGGCTTACCGGACACCGCATATGAGGCCACAGTCCCCACCGATTCGTCGCCCAACGAAACACCAGGAATTGAGAACACGGACACTGCAACATCAGTCATTCGGGATACCGCGAACCTAACATCGGAAGGTCCGGATACTGCCACTGTAACCGTTACAGGCTCTGATTCATCTGTCACCCAAACGACCATATTGATGGAGAATCTGGCAGTCTGGTACCCTTTTAATGGAGATGCCAGTGATCACAGCGGCAACGAAAATCACGGAATTGTGCACGATGCTGTCCTGGTTCCCGATCGCTTTGGTAATGCGGACAGCGCCTACTGGTTCGATGGCACATCTTACATTGACTGCGGCAATGACGAAACGCTGCAAATCACAGGCGGCCTCACTATCTCTGTCTGGATTCAACCTGACGAATTCACAACTGCCAACCAGGGTATCGTTTCAAAGTACATGGTCGGCATGGGGGAGGAGCAACGCGCCTTCGTGCTCGCCATCGAAAACCAGAATCATTGCCCGGGATACACATCCATTCATCTCCCGCTGCTGGCAATCTCCGCAAACGGCAAATATGAAACAATAGCGACCACGGCTACTCCGTCCAGCACCGCCACCTGCGCCGACACCGTGCTGGAAACAAGGCAATGGTATCATCTGGTGGCTGTATTCCAGCCCGGAGAATATGTCGCCATTCACCTGAATGGCGAGCTGGTGCGTCGCAATGAAGAAAGTATTATTCCCTCTCTTCACAACAGCACGGCAAACCTTGGCATCGGTTATCAGTTTTTGCTGAACGACAGCGCTCATAGCTTCCATGGTATTATTGACGACGTTAAAATTTACGCCACCGCGCTTAGCGATTCCGAAGTCACTCTGCTGTATGACACGATGATTGAAAGCGACAAGATCATTCTTGAATAGCGCCCGAATGGATACATGTGCACCTATTGCATCGGCAAAATTTTGTTGACTCACTATATGTCTGCCATGTGGCATATCCAGAATGGACATACGTAAAAAAGTCGTATCGAAGGCTCGACAGAACGCCCGCCAAAGTGTACCATACATTTGTATGGCAAACAAAAGTGGTACAGCAAATCTTCCATTGCATTACGGCAAAGTACCGGCGTGGTTGCACCAGCGCATGGCATTACTGGGCGAAGCGATTTGCGAAGCTGTTGTTGTCAGCGAAGGACGCTCCGGATTTTTATCACGACTGTCAGATCCCTTCTGGTTTCAATCTTTCGGCGCGGTACTTGGTATGGACTGGCATTCATCCGGTATCACCACATCTGTTATGGGAGCCCTTAAAAAAGGTCTGCAACAGAAGCAGGATGAGCTGGGCATTTACGTCTGCGGCGGCCGGGGCAAACATTCCCTGAAAACCCCAGAAGAACTCATCCGACTATCCGACCGCCTGTCACTTGATGGCAAAGCTCTTGTCAGAGCGTCCAAGCTGACCGCAAAAGTGGACAACACAGCCGTTCAGGATGGCTATTCACTATATTTACACAGTTTCGTTGTCACCGCTGATGGCGAATGGGTTGTTGTGCAACAGGGAATGAATGACATCGAAAAACAGGCACGACGATACCACTGGCATTCAACTGGCGTTCAATCGTTTGTTGAAGAGCCACACGGTGCCATCATCGGTCCCAATAAGGGCAATATTGTTAATCTCACCGACAAACGATCTCGTGACGCCCGCAACGCCGCCGTCAATATTATCAAAGAAAAGCCATCAACCATCACTGACGAGGTCAAACACATTCTTTCCGCCCGACATCTACAGATGCCTCACCATCACGAAGTGCGCCCCACTGATGTCTTTTTGAAGCGATTGCACGCAGTGTTAACGCTCGCACAGGAATCGCAAACAGCGAATTTTGAAGGTCTTCTGCTAACGCAGGGTCTCGGTCCAAGAACAATGCAGGCAATGGCTCTGGTTGCAGAGGTCGCCTACGGTGCGCCCTCCCGCTTTGAGGACCCTGCGCGATTTGCATTTGCACACGGCGGCAAGGACGGTCACCCGCATCCTGTGCCACTGCGCGTGTATGACGCGACCATTCAAAATTTAAAAAATGCGCTCAGCAAGTCCAAGGTGGGACACACCGAGAAACTAAAAGCCTTTAAAAGGCTGGATACCCAAATCAGACTACTCGAAAAAACAGCAACCGGTCCATCCTTTCAGGCAATTATCGACAATGAATGGAAGCAAAGCAGCGCTTACGGCGGCATGACGATTTTGGGCAAGACATCAGATGGGGTGGAACCAAAAATCAGAGGAAAGAAAGCGACATCAAAAAAACAACTATCTTTGTTTATTTAGCGACAGATCACAGATGCCTATCATTTAATAACGGCTGATACCGGCGTCCGCGAGACGCCATTCCCCAAAATGCCGCTACTGATTTTGCGGTGTCATCACCGGCACTCCTGCGGGAGGCTCAAACTGAAACAGTCGGGCATCAAGACCGGCATTCACTTCCGGGCTGTAAAAGTCCAGGCGATTTCTGTTGTCATCGTGGTCAACAACCACTGACCGTGCCACGCGAAAAGTATCGCCCATAACGTACATCTCCACATGTTTAAACGGCGAATTTGCTTCTTTGGGAACCAGTTTCAATACATATCCGTCTTTAAAATCATATTTTTTAATATCCGCTTTAGACGCTTTGTACGAATCCTTAATTTTACCCTCTCCGGTCAGAAATGCGAGTGCCTTGCGAAGTCTTTCAGTTCCGCCCTGCCCTTTAAAAATCTGTGGCACTTCAGGCTCGTAAACCCACAAAATCATCCCGTCATATATAAAAAGCTTTTTTTCCGGCCGGGTGTATTCCCAGCGCATCAAACCGCCTTTTTTAAACATCACAGTTCCATAAGCCCGCTGAAATTTTCCCGGAAACATCTTATGGGCGGTCGTTTGAACAAAGCGCGCCTTATAATCATCAATGCCTTCATAAAAACTCTGAACTTTGTCTACGATTTGTGTGGCAGACATATTTTTTAACTCGGCCCGGCCAATCCCACTAGACAAAAGAATACTAATCACCACTGTCACGACTGAAAAATTTATATGCTGCATTATACTCATTTCCTGTATTGTTTTTTTAAAAATCGTATCTTCTAATAACGGATGTACATGGCACATCTTCATCTTTTTATCCACAAAAGTCTGTATTGCATATTTTCGCCAACGGCTGCGGGAATGAAATTCAGGTGCCCTTGAGTGAATGTTGCCATCGCGGCCCACATTTTTGAATAACGCTTGACCAAAAGACAAAACAAATAGGTACATATTGGAACCCTGTACTAATTCCTGTTCAAATTTTCAGCGATTTTGTCTCATAAAATCAAACAGTTACAGGCAATCCACAAAAAGAAACAAAAAAGTTAATTTTTTGGGATATATTTCTTGACTGCACGCTTTGAGACGCGTATATACCTGACCCTCGCTGCTTGAGGCGGCAAGAAAAAAGCTGACAGCCTAAACCTGTTGGCGGACATTAAGTCTTTGAAAACTGAGCAATAACCAAAACGGGTCAACGTCACCGTGAGCA
>JAFGWT010000249.1 GCA_016937015.1 Deltaproteobacteria bacterium
AGCACGCTTTGCCACTCGATAACAAATACGAACCGCCTGGAATGGGATTTGGTGCCACTGTGTATATCCTCGACACCGGTATTGATGTGACTAACAGCGGTTTCGAGCATAACGTTACACTGGCCCAAACACCTGGCTGTGGTGATTTTGTCAACGATGATTGGGGCAAACTCTACGGCGCTATAGACAATAATGGCCACGGCACCCATGTGGCGGGTATCGTTGGCAGCTGGGCGTACGGTGTGGCGCCAGGGGCTCAGCTGGTTGGACTGCGCGTCGCCGATGGCACGGGAAGAGGTGGGGTGAACGCGGCGTTGAAGGCAATTGACTGGCTGAATCAGAATGCGGTTCGACCCGCTGTTGTGGTGATGAGTCTGAATTATGGAAATGACAACGCGCTTCGGGATGCGGTGAGTGATTCGGTCGCAAGCGGGTTGATATATATCGCGGCAGCAGGAAGCAACTATGGGGACGCCTGTCACACATCTCCCGGCGGGGCTGAGGGTGTCATCACAGTGGCGGCAACTACGGTCGCAGATACGCAAACCAATTTGAGCAACTGGGGCAGTTGCGTTGATCTCTGGGCGCCTGGCGCAGATATTCCATCTCTTTGGATTCACGGAAAGCACCACCATCTCTCCGGGACGTCGATGGCAGCTGCTTATGTGGCAGGCGCTGCGGCGTTACATATCGCTATGTATCCGGATTCATCCCCGGCTGAAGTGATGTACCGACTAAAAGATGCTGCGGCAGCAGACATTATTACCCTTCAACCAGGGACTCTAACGCGAAGGACAGCGAACCTTTTTCTTCAAACGGGTTCTTTTGAAAGCCGGTCTCACCATCTGAAGGCCCCATTCGAATTCGTCGACGGCAACTGAACTGCAACTCTGATGTGATTCTGTACTCGCCTGATATCACTTTGGCACCGATTTTGTTGCAGGGTATACTGCTTAACAGTCATCTCTTTTTGGACAGGATGGCAATGCGTGGCAGATAGAGGCGGTTGGGGATAGGAAGAACCCGCAAGGAATTTGATGGTACCCAAAACGGTGTTAATCGGATTTGCTTTAACAGTGCTGGTCGGTTTGATGGGGTGTGAGTCAACTGAAACTGCTGCGTCGAAAAGTACGGACAGTAATAATGCAATGGCTCCTTTTGACACAGTGGATAGCGAACCTGCAAATGAAAATGCTTCTGCATATGGGTGCAGCAGTTCCGCCAGCGAAGGGCTTTCAGTGGGGGGTTTGATTCCCAATATCGAGCTGCAACGATGTGATGGTTCAGCGGTCGCCCTGCGTGAACTGGTTTGCGGAAAGGGGACGCTGACCCATATTTTAAATTTCACCGCCACCTGTCCCAGCTGCGTTGGATTTCTGGGGCTTACCGGCGGAGAGGACATGGGAAGTCTGACCGCTCAAAATCGTTGAGCAACATGAACCAATTCGTGTGCAAGCAACGCCCAATGTTCAGGATTGGTTCGATTAAATTGTCTTCGCAAATAGATGTTTTTCCCAATAGTAACAGCACCTTGACGTTTGTTTTCCATACTTCTCATAATCCACTCAGGAACCCGATCTGCGTCATATATTTTGGCCACATCCATTGCCTTCTCCATATCAAGTCCGGCTATCGCTTCTGAAGGCTGTGGTCTTTCCCCCAAAAATCCAAGTCTTACTTTTTCATAGTCGGGATTATCAAACTCTCCGTTTGCGACCCTGTCAAGCGTATCAAGAAGATTTTGTCTATCTCCAATAGTAATAATCATTGTGTTTTCAGCATCGGCGTCTTCCAATACAGCTCTATCTCGAGGAAAATCTTCCGTAGCAATTTCGTGCTCCGCACGAATCTGTTCTTCGATTCTTCTCATCATGGCACTCTCCGCAGCAACCTCAACAGTCACCATACTGAAACACGGGAGTGATGGGGACGTAGAGGGGGCAACGGGGACGCAACAACTTCCCCAAACGGCCGAATAGGGGGCGATGTTATGCGCCCCACTCACATTACCGACATGCGAATACAAACGCCGCGAGCCGCAGCAGGAGGTGTTGCATCAGGTGCTACTGGTCCATCTGGAGACGTTCTTTGCGAATATCGGGGCTGAATCGCAGTATCTGCCAAAGCATGTGGAAAAGGAGCTTCGGGATTTTCTGAAGTGCGGCGTGCTGGCGCATGGGTTCGTTCGAATGCGTTGCAACGAATGTGGGAAGAGTCTGGTTGTAGGCTTCTCATATAAAGGACGGGGGTTTTGCCCGTCATGCACAGGACGCCGTATGGCGGATACGTCTGAGCGGTTGGTTGATGATACCTTTCCCGAAAATGCCCCTGTCAGGCAATGGGTGCTTAGTTTGCCTATCCAGATAAGATATCGATTGGCTCATGACGGCAAACTGTTGTCAGATCAGGGGTTGAACTGGCGTTTACAAATGTGAATCCGCGCATTCGGGCATTCATGAATACAGATGGCGGCGCCATTTTGTATGTCGTTGGTCCAAACAATGAGATACACGATATCATATTGGACCTGGACATGAAAATTGTATCCGATGCAGCGGGGTATCGGTGTGCGCTATGTGAAGAGTCCACCCTGTATCCCAATGAGTACGCCCTTTGGGACGCCCATGTGTTCAGCGAAATCTACCGGTGGTTTCGGTCGCATCAGAATGACACCATGTATCTGCGCCAACTGCACGACGGCGGCGCCACCTGGGTTGAATTGGTAAAACGGGGCGAAGCGTTGCGTGAATTTACAAACCGGCAGATTGTGAACCTTGACCGCCTTCAGGTTTGTGTGCCGTAAATGAGCGGCACCATGGCAATTCGAACTCTTGCATCGATGCAAAACTTGCCAGAGATTTGGCGCTGTGTACAATTGTATCAATGGCCCATATGATTCCCAGCTTACCCCCGGAGGCAGGTAAAGGTGGCGCCCGTGCTGAGCGGGCGGTGTTTGATGCGCTGAAAACGCAGCTGACAGATGCGTATTATGTGTATTCCCGGCTGTCGTATATCGATGACCGCAGGCATACGCAGGGGGAGGTGGATTTTCTGGTGCTGCATCCCACGTTGGGAATGCTGGTGCTGGAATGCAAAGGGGAAGGGGTGCGGCGCAAGGTCAATGGGGACTGGGAGCGCATGGTGAATGATAGCTGGCAGCCCATGAAGGAAGGCCCGTTTGCGCAGGCGGAGCGCACCAAGTACGAGTTGGTGGACAAGCTGAAACCCCGGGCGAAGAAGATACTGCCCAAACGGGAGGGCTTTCCATTTGTGTATGGGCATGGGGTCATTTTTCCCCTCTCCCATGTGGACGACACAGTCCTGCCCCTGCATCACCCCCGCACCATTTTATTTGATGCCGATGACCTGCAAAAGCTGGCCACACGTATTCCCGAGGCCATGGACTTTTGGCGCACCAAAGCCGGCCGCGCCGCGCCGGATGCCCTTGACCCATGGGAACTGAAGCGATTTCGCAAAAAAGCGCTACACCCTCAGCTCG
>JAFGWT010000250.1 GCA_016937015.1 Deltaproteobacteria bacterium
CGTGCTTTTCGGGGTGTAGCGCAGTCTGGTAGCGCGCCAGCTTTGGGAGCTGGATGTCGAAGGTTCGAATCCTTTCGCCCCGACCAGATACGCGTCCGTAGCTCAGTTGGATAGAGCATCGGCCTTCTAAGCCGAGGGTCACAGGTTCGAATCCTGTCGGACGTGCTCAGTAAGGCAAATGCGCCTCATCTTTGCCGTCTATCCATTATTTTAATTTATTTTCAGTTGTTACATTGCGGTACCTGTTTATCCCAGGCGTACTGAAATGTCGTTCCAATATCGATTTATATTCGCGCAAAAGTGGACAACACAGTGTTTTGTTCCACTCACCGTCCTGGCACATGCGTTGCTTAATCTGAGCGCATCAGGTCACTCAACCAGCCCGAAACACAATCGCCTCGGACGGGCCCCAAACAAAGGATAAACCAATGAAGAAAGAAACGCTGGAGAAGATTTTTGAGTATGCATCCATGCCGGTTCACGGAACACTGTCACGAAAGCTCCGAAAGGATATCAGCTGCCAAATCAATGAAGACAAGGTTTACAACGGCGCAACCATATTCCTGGGCGAAGAATTTGTGCGGATTACTGAAACCACCCCGGAAAACGCAATTAATACATATTACGATTGGGACAAAATCATTTCCGTCCGCACTATCGGAAAACTGCCAGTTGAGTAGCTCGTACAACCGTTCAATCGTACAATCGCACAACCTTCCATCCTGCCACCAGGCTTGAACCGACACATCCGGCACATTGAAATTCCCTCGATATATAAATCACCGGAGAGAGATCACCTGTTTTTTCTAAAACGTTTAAGCTATACTGTTCGGAATGATAAGGAGTAAACAATAGTGCCTGCGAAACTTTTTTTTTGCTGTTTGTGTCTGTTGTGGGTTTGCGCGGGAGCCACCTCTTGCCAGCAGGGTGAAACGGCCCCTGCCGTTACCCACACAGATTCAGAGCTGAATTCCGATGCGGATACGGACAGTGATACCGACTCCGACTCCGACTCTGACTCTGATTCTGACTCTGACTCTGATTCTGACTCTGACTCTGACTCTGACTCTGATTCTGACTCTGATTCGGACTCTGACACCGACATGGACACGGATACCGATACCGATACCGATACCGATACGGACGCCGATACCGCCACCGATACCGACTCTGACACCCATTCCGATAACATGGACCCCCCCATACCGGACACATCGTCAGATGTCGCCATTGATACTGACACCGTGACGGCGGTCAATGACTCCAGTTCCGAGACCGAATCCGGCGACACCCCAAACGGTTTTGCCCCCAGCAACCCCAATGCCAGCGAAACCACCAAAGCGGTCCTGCAGTATCTGTACGACATCTCGGGTAAAAGCATTTTGTCCGGTCAGGAAAGCATCTTCTGGGAAGGAGGATACACCGGCGAGATGCTCGCACCCACCGTGAGAGATCAATACATTTTCGAACGAACCGGCAAATATCCCGCGGTGTTCTCAACGGATTTTGGCGATGTGGACGCTGGAACGACGGATGGTCGCCAGAACATCGTTATCCTTGCAAGGCAATACTGGGATGCCGGTGCGCTGATTCATCTGCACTACCATATGATTCAGCCCACCGAACCGGATGGCGCGGGATTCGCAACAATGAATATTGGCGATTATCCAGGGGAATACATAGACGAAATGCTAACCGCCGGCACCGATCTGCACCAGGTGTACATGGAACGACTGGATGAAATCGCAGGATACCTGCAACAGCTGGCGGACGATGGCATCACCGTTTTGTGGCGGCCGTTTCACGAGATGAATGGCAACTGGTTCTGGTGGTCTCATCAGGAGAGATTCAAAGACATGTGGATTCATCAGTGGGAATACTTCACAGAACATCATGGGCTAAACAATCTGCTGTGGGTATGGTCCTGCAACTGGTGGTGGGCCGACGCGGATGGCATGAATCTGCCGGACCCCCATTATCCGGGACACAAGTATGTGGATATTCTGGGGGTGGACATTTACGCGGACATTACCCACGGACATTCATATAACGACTACGTTTACGACCATATGATGGAAATGGCGGAGGGGCGTCCCATTGCGATTACCGAAAACGGCGTGATGCCGGATATCCCCAACATAAAGGCACGGCAGCCCAACTGGGTATTCTGGGTCACCTGGCACGAATACGAAAAAGAATACAATGGCAACACCGATGAACACTACGACGCGGTCTATGGCGACCCCAGCGTCATCACACGCGACGAAGTGGATTTTTAGATTTAATCAAACTGCTGGTCTGACGTCACGAGTTCGCCAGGTTCGAAGCTGTCAAAGTTCTGTTCAATGACCTGACCGTCGATGGCAGTCACCCGCAGCGTGAATGGTCCCTCTCCAAACCCGGAATCGTCATTCAGGGTTCCATCGGTCTCACGGCGCAATTCCATGTATTGCGGGTGATTGCTGCTTTTCACTTCCACTTTGGCAATGGGCACTTTGGGATTGCGCACCCACAGGCTCGTCCACCAGACATTTGCCCCGGTCTGGAATTCGTAATAGAGCGGGCCGGTGTCGGGACAGGCCGTGAACTGCCAGGTCATATCCCTGGGCCACTCATCACGATTAATGGCGTCGTACACCGACGGGCTGACGTCGAGATCTTCGGGACCGGTGTCGCCGTAGGTGACCACCCGCGCCACAATGGATTCGCCAGCGGCGGTCTCAATCAGAATGCAGGCATCACACACGCCACCCGACTGGGCACGCTGGTTGCTCACTCCCGCCAGATACTCCCCATTCAGCCCCGTGGGTTTGAGCAGCGCGGCGCGATATCCCCCATCCGGGGCGCAAGCGTTGTGCCATTCTGTTTCGGCAAAATCCACAGGACCCAGATGGTACATTCCTGAATGGCTTTCTCCAAATTGCATCCCTGACGTGGTTGTCGGAGAGCCATCTCCCACATCGAGATCGTCGTCGAGTGATTCGCCTTTGTCACAGGCGCTCAATCCCAAAATTATGATTCCGCCCAACGCGACATTTACCCATACACTTCGCATAATGGCAATTCCTTTCCAGTTTGAGTAGCTCTGTTGATTAGCTCTGTAATGGTGTACAGCGAGAATAATACCCCGTCTTTCGAAGGAACGCAAAACTTCCATTGTCACTGTGAAAAAACATGATACACCGGCAACATGTTGAAGCTGAATTTCATGTCACTAAAACTCATTTCAAAAGACCTTAAACTGCTCTTTGTGGCCACCCTCTTTTTTGGCGCCGCCAACGGGATTTTCATGGCGTCATTCAACAATTATCTGGCTGACGTCCACGGTCTGGATGCCACCGCCCGCGGCTGGCTGGAATTGCCCCGGGAACTGCCCGGCTTTCTCATTATTTTTGTTTCATGGGCACTGCTGGCGCTGATGCGTGAATCCAAAATGGCGGCAGTGGCCATGGCACTGTCGGCAGCAGGCGCCATCGGTCTGGGATTTGCGGCAGACAATATCGTCTGGCTGGTGACGTTTGTGAGTATATGGTCCCTCGGCGACCACATTATTTTTGCGGTACAGGACGCCATTGGACTGCAACTGTCCAAAGAGGGCGCCAGTGGCCGACGTCTTGGGCAACTGGGCGGGGCCCGCAACCTGGGAGTGATTAGCGGCGTGGGGCTCATGTATGGCATCGCCCGTTTGATTGGTGACCGCTACGACCTCTTCTATCTGATTGCCGGCATCACCACGGCCATTGCCCTCGTTGCCTACCTGGGGATAAAAACCGGCAAGGGCGAGACCCGTTCGAGGCGCATCGTGCTGAAAAAGCGATACACCATCTATTATGCGGTCAGCGCCCTGTTTGGGGTTCGCAAACAAATCTTTCTGGCCTTTGGCGGCTGGGTGCTGGTAAAAATCCATGGGGTTGACGTATCCACCATCGCCCTGCTCTATTTCATTGCATCGGTACTGGGTGTGGTGTTTCGCCCCCTTTTGGGCGATGTCATCGACTGGTTCGGTGAACGGCTGGTGCTGGCCCTTGATGAAATTCTGCTCATTCTGATTTGCCTGGCTTACGCCTTTGCCGGCGACATATTTTCTTCAACCGCCGCCATCTACGTGTTGTACGGCGCATTTATTCTGGACAGTGTGTTGTTTGCGCTGCGCATTGCCCGAAACACATATCTCAAAAAAATCGCCGAAACCCCTGCCGATATTACCCCCACCATCGCCATGGGCATTACCGTTGACCATCTGGTAGCGATGAGTCTCCCCGTATTGTCCGGCTATATCTGGAGCAGTTTTGGATTCCGCTGGGTGTTTATTCTGGCGGCAGTCATTGGTCTGGCCGGATTTTTTGTGTGCCTGCGCATACGGGTTCCCTCAAAAGCCGTTTAACGCCGGATTTCGTCTTCTTTCCTTGAACCCGGTTTGCCAAGGAA
>JAFGWT010000251.1 GCA_016937015.1 Deltaproteobacteria bacterium
AGCCCTACACACCGGGTTCCATTAGACAGATTCTTAGTCTTCACGGCTTTCATGTTTTGTTTGTCCAACCAGGTTTAATTGAGAAACCCTGGTATTTATGGCAGTTACCCGAATCATTGAAATGGCGAACCGCGAAATATATAAACGGCGGCACCAAATCCATTTTGGCTGTGGGGCAAAAGAAATAGTGCCTGGCAGGTGCAGGTATCGATGCACTACGATGATGTAAAAAACAGAAACCTCAATAAAGATGCAAAGGAATCTCGCCCCTTTTTGGGGATTATGTTTGATTGCTGTCACGTGTATGTGCGTATTTACAGGAACAAACAGGGAACCGCCTATGAAGGTCACTGTCCCAAATGTTTTAAGCGGATTCGCATTCGAGTGGGCAAGGGCGGCAGTTCGTCTCGATTTTTCAATGTGTCTTAATAAAACGCCGCAAAACGGTTTCCCTGCATGCGCAGATTAGCGTGATGGCAGTGGCGTGAGACATTCCGCATTGGGAAACAGACCAACCACGCGTCGGTTGTATGTCAGATGTTTGTAAAGGAATTTGTATTTGTCGGGCACCATTACTGTGTCGGCAGTGATGACGGCGCCGTCCGCGGTCATCACCGGATACACCATCAATTGCGCGCCGGAGGCAAACAGTTTACCCATGGCTTCGAGCATGCCGCCTTTCCCCTCCATCCCGTCGTAATATTTGTCATCGAAGATGGTTAGGATGTTTTCAACGGACAGTATGAACCCCACTTTTCGATTGGGGTCATACCGGGTAAAGTATTCACTCAGCCGGAAATAGCGATAGAATGATGAGACCAGCACATTAAAGCCCAGATGGGTAATCCGCTGAATGCGCTCTTCCATATCGGATATATCATCGGAGCCGTCGGCAATGTATTTGGACGTATTCATTTCACAGATGCAGAGGACATCTTCGCTCTTGATGCCCATGCTCTCAGTAAATGATGCCATTCCTCGGGCAATCATATCTGCGTGTAAATCCAGGAATGGACGGAATTTGCCGCGCAGAACCACCACATGCTTCTTGTAAAGAGTGTCTGAGGGCTCAGCCGGATTGCCATCGGTGCCGAACATGACCACTGTCCCCAGCTGGGAGGTGACCAGCCGAATATTCATTTGCGAATTGCTGAGGGATTCAAATGCCGGGCCTGCGAAATCAACAAAATCTATTTCGATACGTGACAGATTCAGGTCTTCAAACAGCGTGTCGATGAGGGTTTTGGGGGTTGACCAGTAATTGAAAGCTGCATAAATCAGGTTAACCCCCAGAATGCCCAGCGCCGCCTGCTGGTCCTTGTTGTCGTCGTCGAGCATGCGCACATGCAACACGATTTTGCTCGGCGCAGCGCCCGCCTGGTGTTGATATTTAATACCCAGCCATCCGTGGGAATCCCGTTTGGATTTGTATGCCTTTGCAGCCACGGTATTGGCGAAGGCGAAAAATGTCGTGTCCGGTGGGCGATGACTGCTGATGCGTTCAACGGTCAGCGAGAATTCCGTTTCGAGCATGCTTTCCAGACGGGGGCGCGCCACGTATCGCCCCGATTTCTCAACGCCATAAATGGCATCGCTTTCCTGCATGTCGTAGGCAGATAGAGAACGGGCGATAGTGCCGGACGCACCGCCAGCACGGAAAAACTGCCTGGCCACTTCCTGCCCGGCACCGATTTCAGCGAATGACCCATAGATTTTGTGGTCCAGATTGATATGGAGTGCCTTGTGCCGTGTGTTAAGCTTGACCTCTTGTTCCATTTCAACTCCCGGTTCTGTCGTATTGCCATCAGATTTCCATAGATCTCAATATGAATAAATATGAACATAATTTCTGGAATTGCAATATAGTTGAATTTTCAATGCATTAGGGCAACGGCGCAGAATCAGTGCTTCATATATGGAATATGGTGGATATGTTTCATATTGGCATGGATTTGTTTCATAATATTACAAATATATGTTGTGATTGACACCAACATGTGGCCCAATAGACCCATTGACCCTTTGCAACCTGAGGAGGATATCATGCAAACCACAAACATCATTCGTACTCCGTTTATTGTCACTCTGACGCTGGCTGCAGTGATGCTGTGCAGCAGCATTGCCACGGCGCAGGCGGCAACACCGAACTGGGCGTACACAGATGACAAGGCGCCTGTGAGCCCCAAGGCGTTTTACGACATCAACGTGACAACTCCCGAAACGATGCGTAATTTTCTGTGGGTAATCGATGAGACCTACAATCTGCTGATCGCCAAAGGGGTTCCAGCCTGCAAAATCAGGTTTGTGGTGTCATTGCGCGGCGCGTCGGTGATGTACGCCACCAGCGATTTCAGCAAGACTGACGTGGATGGCACCGACCTGGGAGATCAGATTCGCGGATTTTTGACCAGCCTTGCCGGGAAGGGAGTTCGCATCGAAGCCTGCGATATTTCTCTGGATTGGGTGGGAGTGGATGCCGCTCGCTTGGTAAGTGAAGTGGCTGTTATCGACAATGCATTTGCGGCTGCCATATTTTATCAACGCCGCGGTTTTGCCACCGTACCAATAACCGAGCTGCCATAGGGTAGTGCCCGCCGTCGCGGTTTTCTGCCACAATCATCCATAATTTTTTTTGATTTTTTGGGAAACGTTTTTGTCGCTGCCTACTCCCCCACGAATGTCGAATAACAGGCCAATTTTCAATACAGGGAGAAAGCGATGACAAAACGATATTCAATCCAGCTGTCTGCAACGCCACTGCCCTATCGTTCATCCACTGCGCCTCGTGCGTTGGCATTCGTTCATCATGGTTGGGGCGTGGACTGTGGTGTTGATTCGCTCTGCCGCATTGCGCTGGGGTAGGCAACTATCGGCAAATCACAGCATTGATAGGCACCGCCGAGACTGTGGTGGGCAGTTTTTAAAGTCCGGGCAATTTAAAAGTGCGCAGGAATGGACGACCAGTGTTTTTGCCCGGGTGAATTTTTTTATTTCCATGCTACTATCCCTTCATGAGAACCCAACGCGTTACTGTAGATGAACTCGCACAAATCCTGTTTGAAAAAAATCTGCTCACGGGCGATCAGGCCCGGAAGGCCGTGGTCCGGGCAGACAGTCAACGGGCACGCATCGCTCTGGAACGGGCGCCCAACACCAGTCGACGCGATCCCAAATCGGTGACTGCGGCGGAAATAATTGCATCATTCCAGTTCCCGCTTGAAAGTCAGAATTCCGCGGAGATTCTGGACGAGGATACGATTGTGAAAACACTGGCCGAAGCAGAGGGCGTTGAGTATGTGAACATCGATCCGCTCAAGCTGGATTCGAATCTGATTACCAGCACGGTGTCGCTGCCCTTTGCCCGGCGCACCAGCGTGCTGCCCCTTTCCATGACGGAAAACGAGCTGAGAGTGGCGGTATGCGATCCGCATGACAAGGAGCTGTTTGAGGAGCTTCGCGTGTTAACCCGGATGGAAGTTCGTCCCGTTCTGGCGATACGCAGCGACATCCAGCGATTTATCACCGAAGTGTACGGGTTTAAAAAATCCGTGACCAATGCCGCCCGGGAAATGAGTGTGGGGGTGGACATTGGCAATCTGGAGCAGTTATTTCAGCTGAATCGGGTAGATGAAATAGAAAGCAATGATCAGCATGTGGTAAACGCAGTTGATTACCTGTTGCATTACGCATTTGATCAGCGGGCATCGGATATTCATATTGAACCTAAAAGGCATCACAGTCAGGTGCGCATGCGAATCGATGGGGTGCTGCACGATATTTACAAAATACCAAAGTCTGTTCATCCCGCTGTGGTGTCCCGAATTAAAACCATGTCCAGACTTGATTTGGCTGAGAAAAGACGGCCTCAGGACGGGCGATTCAAGAGCCAGAAGGAAAATGTTGAAGTGGAGATGCGTGTCTCCAGTTTGCCGGTGGCGTTTGGTGAAAAAATTGTTATTCGCATTTTTGATCCTTCGGTACTCATTCAACACACGGCAGATTTGGGTTTTGATCCGGAGCACCACCTGGCCTATATGCAATTTGTTGACCGGCCGAATGGGTTGATTCTGGTGACCGGCCCCACTGGTTCCGGAAAGACCACCACACTGTATTCGACCTTGCGTCATTTGAGCACGTCTGAAGTCAACGTGGTCAGTATTGAGGATCCCATCGAGATGGTGATTGAGGATTTTAATCAAATCGCCATTCAACCCAAAATTGGTCTCTCTTTTGCCACCGCGCTCCGGCACGTTCTCAGACAGGACCCCGATATTATTATGGTTGGAGAGATTCGCGACAGTGAGACGGCGAATCAGGCCATTCAGGCGGCGCTCACCGGTCATCTCGTCATTTCAACCCTGCATACCAATGACAGTGCATCGAGCATCACCCGACTGCTGGAGCTCGGCGCTAATCCTTATATGGTGGCATCGGTTCTGGTGGGTGTGGTGGCCCAGCGTCTGGTGCGATGTGTTTGTGGCAAGTGCAAGACCGAAACCTGTCTGACGCCAGAGCAGTTGGATTTGCTGGGCATAGATCTTGAGTCGAGCAGTGCAGCCGAACTGACGGTTTACGAGGGGACAGGGTGTGTTCATTGTCGAAATACCGGTCTTTATGGGCGAACCGGCGTGTTTGAACTGCTCACAGTGAATGATACCATTCGAGAACTGATCGTCAGCAAGGCGGACGCGCCGTCCATTTTGCGGGCCGCGCAGGCGGATGGCACCGTGACATTGCGGGAATCGGCCATTCGAAAACTGGCTGCGGGGATTACTTCCTTTGACGAGGTTATTCGAACCACTCTGGATGCTGACGTCTAGACCGAAACAATGTAAAGTTGATGGAAACCGGCAGCCTGGTAAGCCAGATGTTTCGGTAGGACCATGAGGCGCAACAGGGTCAACTGAAGATTGAATGGGTCTAACGTGTGAAATCCGGTTTTTTTATTTCAGTACGATACAATGACGAGGTATTCCGGATATAGTTATTCTTTTTTGTATGTTTTACATTTTTTTAACAATTTCACTCCAAGTAAATTGATACAGTCGTCCCGCTACAGTATTATATAGGAGTCGAAAGGGTTTGGAATGTCTGATTATTCCGACGGTGAAACAAAGGTCATATCCCGAAAAGGAAGCGGCAAAGAGCATGCAATTCCTGTCACCATTCGTGCCATTCTCAAGGTGGCGGGTGGTGCCGATGTGGGACAGCAGTACTATCTTGAGAAAAACCTGACGACAATAGGCCGAGGTTCAAAGGCCGACATTCAACTGAATGACGAGCAGGCATCGAGGGTCCATGCCGAAATTTCGTTTGTAAATATGGAGTTTCGCATCAGGGATTTGCATAGCTCAAATGGCACATTTTTAAACGGATCGTCTGTCGTCGAATATGCCCTGCGAAATCACGACAAAATTATGATTGGCGAAACGCTTTTAAATTTTATCATCCAGCGAATTTGATTCGGCTTCCGTCGCTCATGCTATCTTTCGAATGATCCGATTGCGGACATGCGTTACGCATGATTCGCGGTATCAGCGATGACTACACCGCTCAAGCCGCTGACATACTCAAATTTACAATGAATGGACGTGAGAATGGGAGACGATAGGCGGATCTGTGCATTTTCGCGACGAAAGCACGACTTTCCGCTGATTAACGAAGCTTGTTTACAGCAATCGTCAGTCTGGAAATGGTTCTGGAAGCGGTCTGTTTTTTTATTACGTTTTTCGTAACCGACTTGTCCAGATTCTTCACTGCCACTTTCAGCAGTTCCTCCGCCTGGCTCAGTTCCCCGGCAGAGATTGCGGAGCGCAACTTGATGATGGACTTACGTGTCCAGGACCTCAGTGCGTTGTTCCGCTCATTTCTTTTTTCAGTCTGACGAATTCTTTTTTTTGTCTGAAGATGATTAGCCAATTTGTCCTCCGTTTCAAACAGAGAGGTCGTTTACGTATTCTCTGCCGGTATGTCAAGGGATATGGTTAAAAAAGCGCCGATTTGAGGTGGAATTCTCCCATTGTCCGTCCTCAATAATCTGTGAAACTGATTTTTTCCCGACGCAGTTGAACAACTGTTCAGGGCTTTGATTTTTGTCATTCAGTCCTAACGGGCAGTAATGGTGTATTCTCGCGTAAAAGTATTGGTGCTGGCTGCATTACATTTAAAAGTGGCTTTCAGTGAATCAATTTTAACGATTTTTTTCTCTTCATGCCCGGAACCAATAAGGACAGACACTTCGTCGGACTTCAGCGTGGACACTCTGCCCTCAACGCCCATTTTCTTTGTGGCAGTAATCTGGATGGTGTTTTTTCCTTTTTGCAACCACCCCGTAATTTCCCTGATGACTGATGACTTGGTGGCAGGAATGATAATGCGGGTGACGCCGTTAATTACTATGGCCAACTCGTACTGCACTTTGGGGGCCGGCCCCTGACTGGCGATAAAATATTTTTCAGTCAGACCCGCCTCGTTACTTTCCCCTGTGACGGTTGAATTGGCACTTTCACTTCCGGCTTCCAACACCTTTACTTCATAATGGGGGGCTTCTATGTGAATGTCGCCTTTGTCATCGATGCGAACGGTGGTTACGTTTTTAAAGGTCTTTTCGGTAACCTGTGTGATATCCACGCCGTTGAGATACACTTTGGCTGCGTGAACGCCGGAGCCCATGAGCATAAGTGTCAGGATTATGTATGTGATGATATTTCGCGGCATTTATATTCTCCGTTTCAGTGAAAGAATTTTGATCGAAAATTAAGCAAAAAGGCAATGTCGCCCTAATAGAGCAAGAAGTTGAATTGTGTCAGGAATGTGGATTATAGCGCCACTTTAATGGGACATGGCTATTTTTTGTTCAGTTCTTCCTTCATGCCCATTAATTGGTAGAGCTTTCTGAGGGCTTCCACATCAAACAGTTCGAGTTTTTCATTTACAATATCGAGATACTTATGTTCCTTCAGTTGCAGAATGCCTCGCTTTACGGAATCGACATCGAGTCCAATTTTGGATGAGAGCTCGATAGGAGTGATGGCCAGCACCACCTCCGATTGGCCGGGCGCTTCGTGCTGTGCCAATCGAATGAGCGTATTGACTATTTTGCTCTGACTGTCACGAAGCATCATATTTTCAATGCGGTCTTCGGCTGATTGCAGTCGCCGAACCAGCTGACCGGTCAGCTTAAGTCCAATTTCCGGTTGTGACCGCAATAGGGCGCGAAAGTCCTCCACCAAAAACGCCAGTACGCGGCATCCGCCCAACGCCACTGCTGAGGCGGGCTGAAGCTGGCTCTCGAGCAGGGCGTGCTCACCGAACATATCGCCCTTTTTCAGCACTACGATGTCGCGTTCAATATGTCGAACCCGTTTGATGAGCCGCACTCTGCCTTCCAGAATCATGAAAACTTCCCGGCAGGGATCTTCTTCCTGAAAAATCAACTCGCCGCCACTGTAGCTTCGACCAAACTTTTCAAACAGTTTTTCTGCACTTTTTGATTCAAGGTCCATAGACTTTCCATATTAGGCGGGCCGCCTGGATTTTCCTAGAGTTTTTCCTGGAAATTTTTTCGCAAAAAGTGCGTGGAGACATATTTGGGGTTCGCAAATCAATTTCGGATGCTTAGTATACGTGGCATGAATTTTACGGGAATCATTATTGCGCTGGTCACTTTTTTTGCCATTGGGCTTGGCTTTGTCTGGGTGATAAAACTGGAATATTACGTGGGGGCGCATGTGGCTCGGTGGGTGGGGGCGCTGGGTCTGGTGCTCGTCGCTGTGTCAGCGCTGGTTGAACTATTCTGGGTGTCGTCAATAGTGGGTGTCATTGGGGGGACCGTGGTGTGGGGGGCTACGGAATTATCCGACCAGGAGCAACGGGTAAGAAACGGGCAGTTTCCGAAAAATCCCCAAAAGGATATGCCATGAGCCTGAGCTGGGCGGGGCCGGTTTTCGCGGTGATTACGGTGGGAACCATTGCGCTGGGGCATCATCTGGTGCGAAAACTGAACTACCATTTTGGCACCTGGCCGTCCATTCCGCTTTTTGTGGTGGGCGCCATGGTTTTTGGCATGTCGCTTTTTATTGGTGACGATATATTTAGCGGCGTGCTGGGAATTGTCGGATTGACCACTCTGGTCGATGGTCTGGAGGTGATTAAGCAGGAAAAGCGGATTGCCAGAGGGTTTGCCCCCATGAACCCAGCACGTCCCGTTGCACGCATATCGCCGAATGGGCCGGATATCGACGCCGGTACCGCGGAAAACCACCCGAATAATTTGCCGTAACGACTTAATCGTCAAACACTATTGGACGTTTACATGGATACAGTCCACACCTTTTGTGCGGTGTGTATGGAGGTGGAACCACAATGTCCAACTGCTTTGTATTTGTCGGCGATCCGGGCAGCGATGCCAAAGATAAGCTTGGCGTTCTCGAATCCATCGGCGCAACTGCGAGACGGGTTGCGGGGCCCGAAGATGTGAGCGCCATTGAATCCCTGTCCCCACAGGCAATTATCATAGACGGCGAATATCCGGATTTGGGGGAAAGAATTGTATCATTTCGTGAGCGAAGGAGCCTGTCGCGGGTGCCTATCATTGCCAGACTGCCTGCTTTCAAAGCGCAACGGGTCGAAAATGCGTTTCGAAATGGCTGTGACGATATTTGCGTGGACGGAAAAATGAAACAGTTTCGTGCTGTTTCGGCGGTGGTGACCCAGAACGAAGACTGGCAGACCATGCGTGCGCCGGCGGGGCTGGTGGTGCTGGCGCACAAGGATCGCTACCTGCGGATGCGGATTGGACAGGTGCTGCGCAAAAACGGTTTTGATTTGCATTTTGCCGGGTCAACCGATGAACTGGTCGATGTGGTGGAAACCCACAAACCCCGGGCAGTGATCGCCGCTGCGGATTTGCCCCCTCGGTCTCCCATTACATATGTGCCGGGAATGGAGCACCAGTCCCCATGGATTATTCTGGCGCCAACTGAGCAGATGCAGATTCTCGAAGCGGCCGTTGGAGACGCCGAAAATATTAAGTTGCTGGACCATTCATCGGACCCTGAGGCTTTAACCTTTGTGCTGAACGATTTTTTAATGCCTGCCCAGAAAAGCGAGCGGCGGACACCGCGAATTCTTTACGGGACACCCGTGATGTTTAAGCCACAGGATGGCGATGATGATGATGAATTCCTCGGGTTTTCATATAATGTGAATATAGGTGGCCTTTTCGTACGAACGCTGACGCCACCGCCAATGCAGTCAGTATTGCAGCTGCGGTTTACGCCCCCCATGGGGCTGGGAACTGTGGTGCTGACTGCACAGGTGGTTTGGCGCAAGGATATTGGTTCCAGTGGGGGAGCTGCGACCCCGGAGGGCATGGGCGTGCAGTTTGTCGATGCCATGCCGGCGGATTTGGCCGGATTCGAGGCGGGCTACAATGCATTGCGGGTATATGACGAACGCAGCAACATTACGTTTACCTCTGTGATACCTGAACATACGTCCCCCCAAAACATTATTCAGTCCTGACACTGCCGCAGCTTTTCCATAATGGTTGCATGGGAGGACATGTATAACTTATTTAACATTAAATGTGCTGTCCGCTTGACACTCTCTCCTGACATGGATAAATCCGACTGTCTCTCATTCCAACAGGGGGCTTACAGGAGGTAGTTTTGTCTTCAACAATTAAAAAAATAAGTCCGGTCGTGCAGGAACTGGCGATTACCGTTCCTGCTGATGAAATTAAAAAATCCGCAGAAGTCATGTTTGCCAATGTGCGCAAGAGCGGCAGAATTAAAGGCTTTCGGAAGGGCAGGATGCCCATGGCCATTGCAAAAAAAATGTTCGCCGCGTCTGTATATGCGGAACTGACCAGTGACCTCACCTATCGATTCTTCATGAAAGCACTTCAGGAACACGAAATCGCACCTTTGGGCGAACCCAGCTTCACCAATATAGACAGCATTATGAAGGAAGGTGAGGATTACGCCTTCAATGTAACTGTGGAAACCGCGCCGCGTCTCGACGAAATTGTAACGGACGGCATTGTGCTGCAGAAGAAGAAAATTGTTGCTGAGCCGACAGTGATTGAAGATGAGCTGAAGCGACTTCAGAATAGTCTGGCGACCACGAAAGAGCTGGAGACAAAGCGCGCTATCAAACTGGGGGATCAGGTCAAACTGGAATTGCGACGTCGTGAGGAAAGCGGTGAATGGTCGGAGAATGCGTTGCCACAGGATTTGGCGCTTGAAGAAGCGCAGTGCCCCAGAGAACTGCTGGAGCAGCTTCCCGGAATGAACCTCGACGATGAGAAAGAGATCGTGTTTGGCGCTGATCGGGATAATCCAATGACATTTCTCGTTAAGGTCGTCGATCATCAGGAGCGTGTCTTGCCGGAGATCGATGACGACTTCGCCAGAGACCTTGGTGAATTCGAAACCATTGATGAACTGAAGGCCGATATTGAGAAAAAATATCTGGCGTCCCTTGAAAATCGCGAAAAGGATGCGCTGAAACAGAAATTGCTGGAAGCGTTGCGCGAGAAAAACGCCATGACGTTGCCTCCTGGGATTTTGGCGAAACAGACTGCAGCCATGCGTGGACAATATGAAAATATCGTGAAACAGGTTGCGGATGCCAAAAAGGAAGCCAAAGGTGAAGATACTGAAAAAACGGATGAGGGTGAATCTGCACTCGATAGCAGTGCGCAGAATGCCGCTGCAGAAATCGTGCACACACACTTTTTAATCGAGGAGATAGCCCGTATCGGTGAAATCAAGGTGACAGTCGAGGATATTGAGGCCAAATATCAGGAGATGGCGGATGCCACCGGTTTGCCACTTGCCCGTTTGAAAGCCGAGTATGCTGACCGCAGATATGCGTCTGAGCTGGAAAGTCGGATTTTAGAGGACAAGGTTTTTGATTTTATTCTGCCAAAGGTTACAATTGAGGAAATCGATTCTGACTCGGCTGATACAACTGAAACAAAAGCCGCGGCAAAAAAGACAACAAAAAAGCCGGCAACAAAGAAAGCCGCAGCGGAAAAATCTGAAACTGACAAAAAAACGACACCCAAAGCAACTGCAAAAAAGACGGTAACAAAGAAAACGCCTGCTGAAGATAAAGAGTGAATTGGGCTGAAAGGAACGCATATGAGCAAAAATGATTACAGATACGACGGCGACATTCAGGCATCGTATATCCCGTATCCACAGATCGTGGAGTATACACATCGCGGCGAGCGCAGTTGGGATATATTTTCCAGACTTTTAAAAGATCGCATTGTCTTTCTTGGCACCTCCATCAACGATGAGGTGGCCAATATTATCGTTGCTCAACTGCTGTTTCTCTATTCAGATGACCCCGATAAAGAGGTTATGCTGTACATCAATTCCCCTGGTGGCTCCGTTTCGGCGGGCCTGGCCATTTACGACACGATGCAGCATGTGGGATGTCCTGTCGCAACGGTCTGCCTGGGACAGGCGGCTTCAATGGCTGCTGTGTTGCTGAGTGCAGGCACGCCGGGACGTCGTTTTGCATTGCCCAACTCCAGGGTATTGATTCATCAGCCGCTGGGTGGCGTTCAGGGTCAGGCTTCGGATATTGAGATTCACGCCAGAGAGATTTTGCGAATGAGAGAACGGCTGACTGAGATTCTGGTTTCGACGACCGGTCAGGCTGCGGAGAAAATTAAAGAGGATTCGGATCGTGATTTTATTATGCCCGCGCAGGAGGCGATGGCGTATGGTGTTATTGACCAGGTAATGGCGCCCAATCCGAATAAAGTGAATCGTAAAAAGAAAGACTGAACTGTTGTATGCCTTGCATGAACGCTGCCTGCGCTTATACTATGGCAAGAACTTGTTTGATAACTAAAGAGGTGAGTTTTGTCTCGCACCAGAGGAAATGACAGGCCAACATTAAGCTGCTCTTTTTGCGGCAAAAGCCAAAAAGAAGTGCGCAAGTTGATTGCCGGGCCAACGGTTTACATTTGTGATGAATGCATCAGCCTTTGCAACGATATTATTGCAGAGGAGCTGGATAATTCAGAAGAACAGACGGATCCCAAAAATCTGCCGAAACCATCTGAGATCAACGACGTGCTTAACGAACATGTGATTGGTCAGGTGGAGGCGAAGAGGGTGCTGTCGGTTGCGGTGTACAACCATTATAAGCGGATTGAAGCCAAGAAACGTCGCAAACGCAACGATACGGATGTCGAGCTGCAAAAATCCAATATTCTGCTGCTGGGGCCAACGGGTTGCGGTAAGACCGAGTTGGCCAAAACCCTGGCGCGGATTCTGAATGTACCGTTTGCCATTGCGGACGCCACGGCGCTTACTGAGGCCGGTTACGTGGGCGAGGACGTGGAAAACATTATCGTTCAATTGCTCCAGAATGCGGATCACGATATCGAGCGGGCCCAACGGGGCATCATTTATATTGATGAGGTGGATAAACTGTCCCGCAAAAGTGACAACCCCTCGATTACCAGAGATGTGTCCGGAGAAGGCGTTCAGCAGGCACTGCTGAAATTAATCGAAGGGACTATCGCCAATGTCCCGCCCAAAGGGGGGCGGAAGCATCCCCAGCAGGATTTTCTTCAGGTTGATACCACGGACATTCTTTTTATCTGCGGTGGCGCATTCCATGGTATTGAAAATATCATCGAGCATCGGTTGGGGCAGAAAACCCTTGGGTTTGGCGCTGAGGTCAAAAACCGGGAAGATAAGGATGTGGGTGAGCTCTTTGCGGAGATTCAGCCGGAAGATCTGCTTAAGTTTGGATTAATTCCCGAGTTTGTCGGTCGTTTGCCGGTGATTGCCACATTGAGTGAGTTGAATGAGGATGCGCTGGTGCAGATTCTGACAAAGCCGCAAAACGCGCTGGTAAAACAGTATGCGAAACTGCTGGAAATTGACGGCGTCAAACTGAAATTTACCGACGAAGCGCTGAATGCGGTAGCCAGAACGGCCATGGATCGATCAGCCGGCGCGCGCGGTCTGCGTTCGGTTCTTGAAAAAACCATGCTTGATATTATGTTTGAGTTGCCGTCCATGGATTCTCCCAAAGAGGTGATCATCAGCGAAGATACAGTAATGAAAAAGGAGCGTCCGCTGGTGGTATTCGAAAAGGATAAAAAAGCCGAACTGGCCTGAGAAAACGCTTTATTCCCCTGTCGCATCAGCTGTAAAATATCAACTGACTGCAATTCACAACAAAAAAAGGTTCTGACATGGATTCATACCCCAATCAATTGCCGCCGGTCGCACGCGGTCCACTATTGCCCCTGCGTGATATTATCGTATTTCCGCACATGGTGGTGCCCCTGTTCGTGGGACGCGAAAAGTCGATTGCCGCCCTTGAAGTGGCCATGAAAAAAGACAAGCGGATTCTTCTGGCGGCTCAGCGGGATGCGAAGGTGAATAACCCGGGAGCCAAAGACATTTATCCTGTGGGCACCATTGGTACTATCGTTCAGCTGCTGAAGCTCCCCGATGACACGGTGAAGGTTTTGGTAGAGGGAAAGCAGCGCGCTCGGATACTGAATTATCTGGATTCGGAAACCCATTTTAACGTGGAGTATGAGCTGGTCACCGAGGGGGACGAACCGTCGGTCAAAACAGATGCGTTGATGCGTGAAGTGCAGAGTACGTTTGAGAATTATGTCAAACTGAACAAGCAGATTCCCCCTGAAATGTTGATGACGGTGCAGAATATCAGTGACCCCGCGCGAATGGCCGATTCGATTGTGGTTCATCTGTCCAGTGTCAAGCTGTCGGAACGCCAGGAGCTGCTGGAGGATTTTTCACCTGTAAGCAGGCTGACCAAACTGTATCAGATGATGCAGAACGAAATTGAGATTCTGCAGGTTGAAAAACGCATTCGCACCCGAGTGAAAAAGCAGATGGAGCGCTCGCAAAAAGAGTATTATCTCAATGAGCAGATGCACGCCATCCAGCGGGAACTGGGAGAGAAAGATGAATTTCGCAGCGAATTGATTGACCTCGAAAAGCAAATTAAATCCAAACCGGCCATATCGAAGGAAGCCCTTGAAAAAAGTCGCAAGGAACTCAAAAAGCTGCAGATGATGTCGCCCATGAGTGCGGAGGCGACGGTCATTCGCAACTACGTGGACTGGATTAGTCTGCTGCCATGGGGAAAAAAATCCCGCGAGAGTTACGATTTGATTAATGCCGAGAAGGTTTTGGATGAGGACCACTACGGACTAACCAAAATCAAGGAACGTATCATTGAGCACCTGGCGGTTCAGGCGCTGTCCAAAAAACTCAATGGTCCCATCCTCTGTTTTGTCGGTCCGCCTGGAACGGGCAAGACATCTCTGGCAAAATCGGTGGCACGTGCCACAGGCCGGGAGTTTGTACGGCTCAGCCTGGGCGGCGTTCGGGATGAAGCCGAAATTCGGGGGCACCGTCGAACCTATATTGGCGCCATGCCTGGAAAGATTGTGCAGAGTCTCAAAAAGGCCGGCAGTGACAACCCTGTGTTTCTGCTCGACGAAATTGATAAAATGAGTTCTGATTTCCGAGGAGATCCGGCGTCCGCTTTGCTCGAAGTGCTGGATCCGGAGCAGAACCACGCGTTCAATGATCATTACCTGGACCTGGATTACGACTTAAGCGATGTCATGTTTATCACCACTGCAAATATGTTGTCGGGGATTCCGATTCCCCTGCAGGATCGGATGGAAATCATCGAGCTGTCCAGCTACACCGAATACGAAAAGCTGAGTATCGCGACCCGCTATCTGGTTCCCAAGCAGCAGGAAAGATGCGGTCTGGCTGAGCTCGAACTCAAGGTGGAGGAAGATGCCATCAGCACCATCATCAATCTGTATACCAGGGAGGCGGGTGTCCGAAATCTGGAGCGCGAGATAGCATCAGTGTGCCGGAAGATTGCCAGGGATGTGGTCAAACACGAACTGAAGGATACCGTTACCGTCACCGCGAAAGACGTTTCCAAATACCTGGGCGTTCCCAAGCACAAGGTGAACGAAAAGGAAGCCGAGGACAAAATTGGTTTGGTCAATGGTCTGGCAGTTACCTCGGTTGGGGGCGATTTGCTTACTGTTGAGGTGTCAGCGGTCAGCGGCAAGGGCAAACTGATTCGTACCGGCCGCATGGGCGAAGTGATGCAGGAGGCATCCGAAGCGGCATACACATACGTGCGGTCCCGTTCGGCTCTTTTGGGGCTGAAAGAGGATTTTTACAAGGATTTGGACATCCACGTGCACTTCCCGGAAGGTGCTGTGCCTAAGGATGGTCCGTCTGCCGGCATCGCCACCGCGACTTGCATTGTGTCGGCCCTGACGCGTATACCGGTTCGTGCCGATTTGGCAATGACCGGCGAAATCACGCTGCGCGGCCGGGTGCTGCCCATCGGCGGTGTTAAGGAGAAACTGCTTGCAGCCCATCGCGGCCATGTGAGCACCGTGATTTTACCAGCGGATAATCGCAAGGATTTGCACGAAGTGCCACCTAAAGTGCTCGCTGCCCTGGATATCGTTCTCGTTGACCACATGGACCAGGTTCTGCATGTGGCCCTGGCCGACAACGAAGTGATAGAGCGTTTTGAGAGTAGCGAAGCATTGATTTATCGCGCCGGCCGTCTGCTCTCGCCTGACAACAAGGAAGATGGCCCAACGGTTTCCTGAAACGGTCCTTCTGACCCCCTTATCAAGGTGTTGAGATGTTGTCTGTAAAAATCCCCCAGCCCTCTTTGTGGAAGGGGGCGCGCAGTATCTTCTCTTTTGAAAAAAAAGGGATTGAGGGGGATTTCAGACCGTCGATTCGAGTCGCGTGTGGTGGATTTGGGGGCATACCACATCACTTTTTTCCGCGTCTGTTGTTTCTTACTTCCATTATCGGACTCATCGGTTTTTCCTCTCATGCCGCCCCTGGTATCCTGGTTGTCGGCGTCCATCCCGCAGCCACGGCCCATCAGGCTGGTGATGTGGAATCCACCACTGTTGTGCCCCCATGGAAGTGGCACAGTAAACTGGCGTTGGACTCAGTCTTTGTCAGCGGCACCGAAAAACGATTGGTCCAGACCCGGTTCACGATGGGACTTGGATTCGGATTGCCCCACGGGCTTGAGCTCCATCTGTCACTTCCCGTGGGCTACACGTTTCATCATTTTGCGGGAAACGGCGAGACCGGTGGCGGGCCGGGAGATTTGCGCGCCGGGCTTTTATATCAGCTCAAAGGGGCGTCCAAGGGCGGCTTGGGCCT
>JAFGWT010000252.1 GCA_016937015.1 Deltaproteobacteria bacterium
ATGCCCTGGACATCACTATGAATCAGGACGCTTCATTTTACATCGATACGCGCAACCTGCGCCAATGGGCAACCAACCACCTCAAAGGCAAACGGGTCTTAAACACATTCGCCTATACCGGGAGTCTTGGCATTGCAGCTCTGGCGGCTGGCGCACGGGTCGTGCAAACGGACCTCAATCGAACCTTTTTAAATCTGGCCAAGCAATCCTGTGCCATGAACGGATTGCCCATATCGCGACGGGATTTTATTGCAGGTGACTTTTTTGTTGTCATGAAACAGCTCGCCAAACAGCAGCAGCGGTTTGACTGCATTTTTCTGGATCCGCCATTTTTTTCAAAAACCAGCAAAGGCACCGTCGATTTGGCGCAGAATATGACCCGGCTCATCAATAAAGTACGCCCTCTCGTCAAGGATGGCGTCACTGTCGTTGCAGTAAACAATGCTGTCTATCTTGGCGGTCACGACTACATGCAAATTCTGGAGGCCCTGAGTGACAACGAATTTGTCACAGTTCACACCCGAATTGATGTTCCGGCGGACTGTACAGGCTATCCCGATACTGTCACACAGATACCATTGATTAGCCAGGCGCCATTCAATCACACCACCAAAATCGCAATTCTCTGTATTCGGCACAGACAATAGCCGCCGTCACAGTCCAGCGGAAAACGGACTTCTGTTACAGTTTAGAAAAATTCAGGTTATTCCCGGTAAACTTCACGATGAAGAGGTTGCACAAAAGCCGAAGATGTCCCAGACTTGACGCCAGGACAGTTGCAGACGCCACATTCGCCGCAACGACCAGTATCCACATCTGATTTTCAGCATAGGGGCCCAATCCCCCTTTCGTCCAATCTCGCAATCCACAAACGGCTTAATGCCACCGACTTTTTGTAAATACGCAATTGCCCGGCAATTAAAACAGAATAACCCGCGATTCAACAAGTGGAGGTCCGCCATGTCAACAAATCCATTTCCGGCCAGAATTCATGTGCTTCTGGCCCGATCCGCCAGACGCGCTCTTGTAATTCGCCGAGGCCCATCAACACACACCTGCGTTATCGATTGGGACAGAAATACAGAGACCTTTGAAGTGTGCCAATGGTTCAAGGGCAGATTATACGAACGCCGCTCGGACATATCCCCCGACGGCAAACACTGGATTTATTTCGCCATGAATGGCAAGTGGCAATCTGAAACTCTGGGCGCGTGGACCACTGTTGCACGGACGCCATGGCTCAAAGCCATTTCCCTGTATGCCAAAGGCAACTGCTGGAATGGGGGCGGGCTATTTCTGACCAATCGCACCTTTTGGCTAAACGATGGTCTTGGTCATTCGCCTCTCTTTGAGTCGTCCCATGTACATCGAAACCTCAATTTCCACGCGGACCAGCATTACGGGGCGGAGTGCCCACACGTTTATTACAACCGCCTGCAACGGGACGGGTGGCAACTGCTGAATGCAGAAGAAGTGCGCCAAAAGGTTGGGCGCGCCGTTTTTGAACGGCCTATCACTGGTGACTGGACCTTGCGAAAAATATGTCATGAGGAGTTCCCCTCAAAAAAAGGACGAGGCGGGTACTGGGATTCACACGAGTTAGCCAACCGAGAACGGACCGTTGAACACACAGACTGGGAGTGGGCGGACTGGGTGGACAACAGCATCATATTTGCTCAAAACGGCTGTTTATATGAGCAAAAAATTAGTCAAGCCGGAGACATTGGCGACTGCCGAATGCTGCACGATTTCAATCCATACACCTTTGAACGACGCATCGCGCCCTCCATCCACCCCGAGCGCTATATTGCGAGCGAACAGCCCTGAACAACACCAACAGTTTTACACTAGTCTTCGTCCTCGCCGCTGCGCCACATATGGAGGCGGAGTTCTGCGGCACGGACACGCGCATTGCGATAGTACTGACTTTCGGGATGGCGACGCATAAGCGCCTTCAGAACGGAAAGTGCTTCATCTTTCTGGTGGGCATCCTCATGACTTTTAGCCAAAAACCATAGTGCATCGTCAGACAGCTCCCGGCTGAGATGCTCCTCGGTCACTTTTTGCAAAATAGCGATGGCTTCTCTGGGCTTTCCCTGAAGTCGCAGCGCGTTGGCCATTGCTATCCGCGCCGCTTTCGCGTGCCCCGCATCGTCCTTGTACTGTAAGGACGTCTTGAACTCCTGTACCGCCTCAGCATATTTTCCAGCATCCATCAGCTCGTTCGCCTGAACATAATGCGACATGGAAAGATCATTGCGAAACCGCTGCACCACGTCGTTGAGCAGCTTGCTCTCCAAATACGTCAAAGATGACAAATTCAACTTCTCGTAGGCATCCAGCGTGGCTTGACGCTCCCCCTCATTGATGAGCTGATACAGGGCAACAAGGTCCTTGTCACTCTGCTGCACTTCGTTGCCCTCAACCTTTTTAAGCGCTGCCAATTCATCTTTGGATTTTTGCGCCTCTTCAGTCACGCGCGCCAGCTCACTTTCGATGGAGGCCTGCCTCGCGCTATACGCAAACTGAGCCCCAAGCACCGCCAACACCGCGATAATGATATATACCACAAACGAACTCGCTGAGAGTGTTCTCTCATAGGCGGATTGACGCCGAGCAATGGACCGCAAATCCGAACTGAGTGAATTGGTCAGGTTGTTGGATTTGATAATCAACGCCCTGGCTTCGATAATTTCCTTCTCTATTTTTCTAAGCTCGTTCGATCCATCCATGGCACACCAATTATCAGAACTTGTGATTTACGTCCAGAGCTATGCCATTTTCAGACACGCTCATTGGATTTCATTTCTCGGGATTTCATTTCTCCCCATCAGCTCCCGAAAACGCTTAATTAGCTTTTTTTCGCCGCATCACCTGTTTCAGCTGCGACACATCTTCGGAATTAAACTCCCGCGTTGCTGCTAAAATTCCAAAATAAACAACAAGAACGCCAATACAATGTACAAGTGTAATCAGTTTGCCGCTCCCAGGCATGACCTGCGCTGCTCCAATGGCAAGCGCCGCGGCAATCGCTACCCGAATCAGTGACATCCAGGGTATCTGCGCCTTAAACTGTTTATACACAAACCAGAGGCTGATAACCAGCGTGATTAACATTGCCAGCGCAGTGCCGAATGCAGTCCGGGTTAAAACACTGGCGTCCACAGATTTTGCAGTAGCAAGTAAAATGGAGTCGAGTCCCAACACAACAGCCATTCCCACCAATACAGAAATCATCGCATGCCACTTACGTCCGGCCGCATTTAACACCGTGTTTGCAATTACCAATAACCCAAACGCTATAATTCCCAGCGACAGCACGCGCAACGCCGGTGCTGCAACGGCGTACCCTTTGGGAAATACCAGATTCATGGCGCCATCAGCCACGCCACAGAATACCGTCGCCAATCCCGCTATCAAAATCAGGGTGAATCTGAGGGTTCGAGATATATAGCGACCAGCCACCTCACCATTGGCTTCCTGTGCCACTTTGGAGACAAGGGGAAACACTACAAATGCAATGGCAATGACCGCCTGGTATGGAATGAAAGCCAATTGCTGTACCGCTTTGTAATGTCCTGCCTGAATTTTCATCAGTTCAGTCACTGCGCTGCCCGACATGCCTGATGCCATGGCGATTTTGGGCACAAAGCCGGACAGTACATACAGGTCAATCATCATAACCAGGTTCAAAATGAACGTATAGGCGATGATCACCCAGGCGAAAGATAAAAATTTCTTTCCATCAAAGGGTTGTGTCCCCGTTGTCCGTCTTGTGGCGACGGCGGCGATAATGGCAATCATGGTTGCAGCGGCAATAAAACCAAGAACCGTTCCCAGCACTTTAAATCCAGCAAGTACAAATCCGATGGTAAGTCCAATCTTGAGGGTGGTGTATCCAATATCGAACATGGCTTGCGCCCGAAACCGGCGCTGACCGTTCAGCGTGCCTATGAACACCGCGTAGCAGGCATAGAATGCAATAACGATGGCACTGAGCTGCATATAAGTGGCCAGTGATTCATCATCGCTGACAAACCAGTATTTCGAAATCACTCCGCTCATAAGGGCGTACCCCCCCGCGATAATCAACCCAGATGCCGCCATAATTGCAAACGCCTTGCGACGCACCGTCGCCGCGGCGGACTCATCCTGAGCCGTAAAGCGGGAAACAGACTGGATCGTCCCGGTCACAATGCCATTGTTCACAAAGGATATACCCGTAATCACCAGACCATACATCCCGTACATCGCCTGACCTTCAGCGGCATCTCCCCCTGCGGCCCACTCAAACAGTCTGGGCAGCACGAAAACCAACGCCCATCCCATCGCCATGAACCACAGTTTGGCAAACGTGATATATATCACTCCCATCCCAGTGCTTTTTACAACATCGCTATTTGATTTATCGGTTGTCATGGCGGGCATAAATAGCAGCAAACAGGGAATTTCCAAACAAAATTCGACAAAGAAAAATGTGTGTTCTATTGTGTGTTCTTTTGCGGGTTTTTATTATAGTTGTTAATCTGATCCGAATTTTAAAGCGGCCTTTCCCAGCCGGAAAGACCAGCTGAATGAATAGTAAAAGTATGCCATGGCGCAAATAGAGCACGTTTTAGAAAGTTTCACGTTCCACCACACAGAGGGAAACACCGAGATGGTTTTGGAGGCGTACAAATACGCACTCGAAAAACACTCTGGTCAAAAGCGCCGTTCCGGCGAACCGTATATTGTGCACCCCATGTCTGTTGCCAAAATTGCGGCCGATATGGGACTATGTGAACCATCAATATGTGCCGCACTGCTGCACGATGTCGTTGAAGATACCGACACCACCAAAGAAGAGATTAGAGAGCGATTCGGTGACGATGTGGCACTGCTTGTGGATGGTTTGACAAAACTGGACAATGTCCATTTTGTACACAAGGAAGAGCGGCAAGCCGAGAGTTTCCGAAAAATGCTTATCGCCACGGTCAAGGACATTAGAATCCTGCTGATTAAACTTGCTGACCGCCTGCACAACATGTCCACCCTGGGGGCACTCTCTCCGGAAAAGCAGGAGCGCATCGCCCAGGAAACCAGGGATATATATACACCACTGGCCGGAAGACTGGGTCTGGCCTGGCTTAAGGCTGATTTAGACGATTTGGCGTTTAAGTATCTGGAACCCGAAAAATATTACCAACTGGCCGCAGCGGTAAAAAAAACCCGTAAGGAGCGTATTCTTTTTATCAATCGCGTAAAAAAGGACATCGAGCAGCTTCTGCGTTCCCGCGGCTTTGAAGCAGACGTCTCGGGGAGATTGAAAAACCTCCACTCCATTCACATTAAAATGATACGTAAGGATTTGGAGTTCGAAAAAATTCACGATGCCATCGCTTTCCGCGTGCTGTGCGATACAGTGGAGCAGTGTTACGCCATATTCGGAATTATTCATTCCAAGTGGATTCCAGTCCCAGGCTATATCAAGGACTATATCGCAATGCCCAAGGCCAACCACTATCAATCACTTCACACCACAGTAGTAGGGGAAGGGGGTGAACGAATGGAGATCCAAATTCGCACCCGGGAGATGCATCAGGTCAACGAATACGGGATAGCGGCTCATTGGGCATACAAGGAAGAAAAACAAACCAACGAAAAAGATGTTTACGTCTGGCTTAGGGAAATACTGGAGAATCAGAGCGATCTGGAGGACTCAAGAGAGTTTTTCGACTCGGTGAAGGTCGACCTGCTCCACGAGGATGTATTTGTCTTCACCCCGGCTGGTGAAATTAAAACCCTGAGCGCGGGTTCGACCCCACTGGATTTCGCCTACGCCATCCACACCGAAGTGGGACATCAATGCCGCGGCGCGCGGGTAAATGGGGTAATGGTCCCTTTTGATACACACTTGAAAAGTGGCGATCATGTCGAGATAATTACTTCCAGAGATCAACGACCGTCACTGGCATGGCTGGATATTGCCAGGACGAGTCGTGCACGAAACAAAATCAAGGCCTATTTGCGCACAGAGCAGCGAAACCAATCCATTCAGGTAGGCCGAAAACTGCTCGAAAAGGCGCTGAGACAGGCAGGTGTCTCATTCAACAAAATAATGAAATCCGGCGCCCTCGATGAACTTGCCCCGAAATACAAGCAATCCGGGGCAACTGACCTCATCGCGGCAATCGGCTACGGAAGGCTGGACGAAAACGCTATTGCGTATGATTTGGCACCAGCTGACAGCAGAGACAGCATCAAGCCCAACATCAGAGAATCCGCGTTTGAAAAGTTGCTCCGCAAAGTGAAGTGGCAGGAGGAAGGCATCGTAATCGATGGGGTTGATAACATGCTGGTTCAATTCGCCAAATGCTGCAGTCCGCTTCCCGGAGAACCTGTTATCGGCTACATCAGCAGAGGCAGAGGGATCATCGTGCATCGACAGGGCTGCCAGCAGGCCACCTATCTGGAAAAAGAGCGACAGACCAAAGTCATGTGGAGTGAAAACGCGATTAATAAACGTCCAGTTAAGCTGCAGGTCATCTCTGGAGATCGCCCTGGCATTCTCGCAACCCTCAGCAATTCGTTTCAGGACCGCCACATAAATCTGACGTCGGTACAGTGTGACACCACTGACCCTTCAGGCGCTGTAAGTACATTTACCTTTCCCATAGACAACGCACAAAAGCTTAAAGAGCTTATCCGCACCCTCAAGCAGACGAAAGGCGTATACGAAGTTACGCGACTGCAGAACTGATCGGTGTTCCCACCTGGTTTTTTTGTGTTATAGTCAACCAGTATCATGCACATTGCAAAATCATATTGTGCTGTTCTGGCAAGCTGTCTGATTGCAACAGCCTGTTCCGGAAAAGGTGGCGAAGTTGCCGCAGTTGTAGCGACTGCGGCAACACTCAAAGCTGTCCAGACTGTTCGAGAACAGAAAACACCCGCTCAGCTTTCCAGATCTTCAAAAGGGGATTGCTGCATTGTCTGTGATGAATGCACGTTTCCTTGCGGGAACACATGTGTCGCAAATGGAACCTTGTGCACCCGGCCTGCAGGTTGCGCCTGTGCAGCCGGCGAAACCATTCAGCAGAACAAACCACGACCGGAGCCCAATCCCATAAACTGCAATTCCCGA
>JAFGWT010000253.1 GCA_016937015.1 Deltaproteobacteria bacterium
CCAGGCGGAATATCTGATGCCGGCAGTGAATTGCCACGGAGCACTTTTCAGGGACGCGCGAATCTGCCGCTGCCGGAGTCCGAGGATAGCTATCACAGGCACACGCCGGTTGTTCAACCGTCCAGTGTGGTGATGGAGGGCAAGTACCGATTGATTGATGAGCTGGGGCGCGGGTCAATGGGTACGGTTTTTCTGGCAGAGGATATTCTGCTGCGCCGAAAAGTCGCGGTTAAGTTTTTGCTGCCGGAGCTGGCCCATGCAACAGAGTGCTCGGTGCGTTTTAAGCGGGAAGCGATTGCCATGGCGTCCATCCGCAATGAAAACGTGGCACAGATTTATTCCTATGGTGAAGATAAGGGGACCCCTTATTTTGTGATGGAGTATCTGGAGGGGCAGACCGTGGAGGAGCTGATTGATGCCTACAATCGCCGGGGTCTGTTCGCGCCGTTAAAAAAAGCGGTCAATATTATGGTTCAGGTGCTGTCCGGCGTGTCTGCCATTCATAACGCAAATGCGGTTCATCGCGACATCAAACCGGGCAATGTGATGATTACCAGTGATTCCATGCGGGCGGTCATTATGGATTTTGGCCTGGTGCGCGATATTAAGGTCGAAGACGATATGCGCACTCTGGCCGGGACTCCTGCGTATATTGCCCCGGAGCTGGTTGAAGGTAAACCAGGGGCATCGAAAAGCAAACTGGCCGACATTTATTCGCTGGGGGCCACGTTTTACGAACTGGTGACCGGAGTGATTCCCTTTAACGGCGCGTCGTGGGTTGAGATTTTGCAGAAACATATTGCTGAAATACCTCAATTCCCGTCGATTATCCGCCCCGGCCTGCCTGAGGCGTTTGATGAAGTGATTCTGTGTGCGATGTCGAAGGAGCCGCACGAGCGATTTGCCAGCTGTGACGAATTTCTCGATGCGCTGCTTCGGATTTCAAGCGATGAAACACTTCAGTCATTGCCCCGGACGACCCGTCCACCCATGATTCGGTCATCCAGTCCCGCTGCGCGACGGTCATCCAATCCACGCAGGCAATCGGATTCCAGTCCCAATATGAGGCACGCCTATGGCTCCAATCCGGCCATGCGCCGGGCCTCCGACTCCAATCCGGCCATGCGCCGGGCCTCGGATTCCAACCCAGGCATGCGCAGCACGCCACCACCTCACAACAGCACGTTGCTGGTGGCTGACAGAGACACGCGATTTCGGTCTGACGTGTACAGCTGTGTGAAGGCGTCATCTCCGGACACTCGGATTCATTCCGCATCGGACGGATTAATGACCATGGATTTGCTCAAGTCCTTCAGGCCCGATGTGCTGGTGGTGAATCTGGCGCTGCCCGAGATGAACGGTTTTGAAATTGTGGCCTCCATTGCGGGTGAAAATGAATTGAAGGGCACCAGCGTGATTGTGGTATCTGATGCGGATACGCCTAAAGATGCACAGTTGCTTCGTGCCATGGGGGTCAATCATTTCTGGACCAAACCGGTCAATGAGGCCGACATGCTCGAAACCATGTTGCCGCTGCTCGAAAATCCCCCGCGAAACTGATTTTTCAATCTGATTTATTCATTGCCGATGTGGATGACGGAACATTGATTTGTCAAAGTTTTCGTTTGTGTGTTTGAGTCAATTGGAATAAAAACCACAGGCAAACTTAACCAGTGGTTTGATTTGTATCGGACGCTGTAGAACATGAGGAGAATGCGTTATGGAAGTAAAATGGCTCAGTGACGATTTTAATCAGGAATTGCTTGTGTTGGCTGGCGATGTTGGTGGGACCAACACCAATCTCGCGGTTGTTGGTAAAAAAGACGGCAAATATACGATAATTGTTGAGTGTGTGTTCAAGTCCTCCGACATCACCGACCTGGTGGGGCCGGTGCAGGAAACCTTGAAAATTGCGGCGGATAAATCCGCGTCATTGAAGCCCACCATGTGCTGCATCAGCGCGGCCGGCCCGGTCGCCGACAATGTCTGCACCCTGACCAACTGCAGCTGGAACGTGGAAGGTGATGCAATTGAAGCCAAAACCGGTTTAAAAACACTGGTTATCAATGACTTCCTGGCCATTGGCTACGGCATTCCCACCCTGGATGTGACCAATTCGGCACAGATTACTCAGCTTAAAAACACCGACGGTGAACTGCCCAAACAGAGCGGTACCACCAAAGCGGTGGTGGGGGCGGGCACCGGTCTGGGAGTTGGATTTTTAACGGAATCAAATGGCGTCTACACTGCCTGCCCATCTGAAGGCGGTCACTCCGGTTTCGCGCCTTTCGACGATTTCAGTGTTGAATTTACCGCATGGATGACCAAAAAACTGGGCATCGCCCCGGGGACCGAGCCCTTTGTTTCCGGTCAGGGCATTGCCAATATCTTCAACTTCCTCAATGAAGCAAAAGGCCTGGCCACAGATGCGCTCTGCAAGGAAATCGCGGCGCTGGACGACACCGACAAGCCTGCCAAAATCGCCATGAATGCGGACAAAAACGATGTCTGCAAAACCGTGATGACCGAGTTTGTTAAAATGTACGGCAAATTCGCCGGTTCGATGTCACTGGTATTCATGTGCGCCGGCGGTATGTACCTGGCGGGCGGCATCGTTACCAAAAACGAAAAATACCTGGTTGAAGGCGACCTGTTCATGAAGTATTTCGAAATGAACTACAAGCCCAACATTGCGCCTTTGCTGAAGAAAACCCCGGTTTACATTATCAAGGATTATTCCATCTCCCTGTACGGCGCAGCCAATGCCGGCGTTACGCTGATTAAGTAAGTTCAATGACTTAAGGGCCGTCGGCCACTCCAGGTCGCTTTTCCAAATATATCACGGTAGGTGAAATTCATGTCTGATTCAAACCCAAATAAACTGAATCCCGCTTTCATCGAAAAGATGAAATCCGCGGGCATCGATGTTGAACTCACGCAAACCATTCTCGACAATTGCAATGCGGGGAAATACGATCACTTCGAGCCGATTACTGTGACGGATATGCCCAAAGTGGATGGTGACAGAGTGGTCGATATTACTGCTGAGGTCGAAGTGATCATGTCGGTCGATGAGGCCCGGCGGGCGATGGATGCACTGGGGGTAGTGCTTGATGTTAAAGGTGTGGGCGCAGTGACCGGTGACCGGATTTCCTTTGATGTCAAAGCACTGGAGCGGCTGGGTATTCTGCTTTACGACGTGGTTGCCTACGGTGTGTTGAATGGCGGTTCCGCCAGCAGTTATGTGGACAGAGGCAAGAACGTTGGATTTAACAGGACCCTGTTCAATATTTGTGAGGCGCAGTTTGATTCAATGGCGGATGTGTCCAAAGGCCAGCCCAAAGGGGTGACGCCGGCGTTCATTAATCAGGATGGCAGTCACGGCCCGTCATTTCTGGAACTGAAAATGCGGGGGGTATTGATTGAAGCATTGAAATCGCAGCTGTTCACCGGAAAAAAATCGACAGCGCTGTATCCCTTGTATCAGATGACCAGCGTTTACAACGATGCGCAGGTCGCCGACGAATACCGGAAATATAAATCCAGTTCAATTCTGAAGGACCTGATGACAGAGACGGGGCTTGAAATAACCGATGTGGCGACCGGTGTTCAGCCGATGCTGGCGGCCCTGACCCACAGTGAAGCGGGACGCCCCAAAGGGATATTTACCCATGCGGGTGGGCAGAATGAGACGCCTCTTCCCATGCCTGGTGGTCATGGTCAGAGCTTTCTGGTACTCAAAGATGTTTTCAGGACCCTGTATGACCAGGGCAAGCGATTTGTGTATCTTGGCAATGTGGATAACCTGGGCGCAACGGTAAATCCCGTTGGGGTGGCGCTGATGGCTCTGCGTGGCAATGACGCCGGCTTTGATTTTTCGTTCCGAACCCCGGTCGACGTAAAGGGGGGCGTACTGGTGGTGGATGGCAACGGCAGGCTCAACTGCGCGGACATGGGTGTGGCCATCTCCAAAGACGAGGTACTGAAACGGGAGGCAGCGGGAGACCGTATTCTGTTCAACTGCGCCACGGGGCTGTTTAATCTGGAATTCCTGGTGAACAATATCGACAGTATCATCGAGGGGCTGCCCATGCGCATTTCGGACCAGGACAAGGATGCGGGCAAGTACTCTCAGGCGGAGCAGGTGACATGGGAAGTGATTGGCATCCTCGACAATCCAATGATTTTTGGTGTCGACAAATATTCGAGGTTCCTCGCGGCCAAACTGCTGCTTGAAGGATTGATGACCAGCGGTATTGGTTTGGACCATCCCGATTTTCCCACCGACACAGATCCGACAAAGGATTTAAAGCGAATCGCCCATCAATTGCATGATGGACTGACCGCATTGCTGACCACCGCGTATGGAATGAAGCAGGTGAATGGCCGCTGGATTCCCAAATCCGTTGACGAGCTGAAATCTGAGATTTCAAAGAAATACAGTCTTTGAGGTTTCGTTATCTCACGGCTGTTTCATTTCACGACAATTATGCATCCGGGCAGCGCACTCAAAAAGTGGTGTCAGGTTTAAGACCTGACCGCTGACACACGGTATGGCAGAGACTCTGCCAACCTGTATGATTTTTTCGAACATGTGATTGCTCCGTAATACCAACATCAAAAATTGACAAACACGAGGAAACAGTTTCTTATCGGATGTGAGTGTTTTTGGGCCGAATCGGAGACTGCTTCATGAATGTGCATCAAACCCGCGAGGAACTGTTACAGAAAATCGACCAGCTGGAACGCGAGCTGGACCTGCTGCGCGGCATGTCCGACACGGCGCGAAGCGTTTCTCCTGGGGCCGCCAAAGATACGCCTACCAATCGAATGTACGATGAGCTGTTTGAGTTTTTGCCTATCCCGGCCTTTGAAACCGATACGGAGGGGTTTCTGACCAGAGTCAATGCGCGCAGCCTGTCGCGTTTTGGTTACGAACCTTCCGAGGTCTTGCACGTTAAACGCATCTACGATGTGCTGCGTCCGGACTCTCTGGACCAAATGCGCCGTGGGTTTAACGAGCGGCGTCTGGGAATAAAATCGAAGGGGAACGAGTATGTGGCGGTCCGCAAAGACGGCACTGAATTTGAAGCGCTGATTTATTCAGATGGGATTTTCATCGATGGGGTGTTTCAGGGCATTCGCGGTGTGTTGATTGACATCAGCCAGCGGGTGGCCATGGAAAAGGATCGCAAACTGCTGGCGGAGCAGCTGCGTCATGCACGGCGTGTGGAATCCGTTGGCCGTCTGGCGGCGGGTGTCGCCCATGACTTTAATAACCTGCTATCACCCATTATCGGGTATAGCGAAGTGGTGATTGAACAGCTGGGGTCATCTCATCCCATCATGGAGGACATGAAGGAGATTCTCGCTTCGGCCTACAGCGCAAGGGATATCACCCGACAGCTGCTCACGTTTGGCCAGAAACAGCAGGTTCAAAAAGAGCATTTCGATATTAACGCCATTGTTCGTGAGTCTTCGCAGCTGATGCGGCGTCTGGTGCCTGAGAGTATCCTGATTGAATACCAGCTGTCTGCGGAGAGCTGCGATATTATGGGGGACAGCGCACAGCTTAAACAGATGCTGCTCAATTTGTTTATCAATGCGGGTGATGCAATTTCGGGGAAAGGCAGAATTTGTCTGAGCACCCGGAAACAGCAGCTTGAGGACGAAATTCAAAACCAGTGGAATCGGATTCCGGCCGGCGAATATGTGGTGTTGCAATTGAGCGACGACGGCAAAGGAATGGATGAAAAAACGCAAAAGCATATTTTCGAACCCTTCTTCAGCACAAAAAAAATCGATGGCAGCGGTCTGGGGTTATCCACGGTGTGGGGTGTCGCCCGACAGCACGATGGATACATCGAGGTAAAGAGCAGTCCCGAAACAGGTACACAGTTTTCAGTATGGTTTCCAGTGGCATCCATGGCGCTGGTTTCCAGTCAATCGCCCGATTTGACCTCCATCAGTCCCACCGGACTGTCGGTACTGGTCGTTGATGATGATCAGCGCATGTGCCGGCTGGTGAGGCGCCTTCTGACACAGCAGGGATACCATGTGGCGGTGGCAACCAATGCGGAACAGGCGTTATCCCTGATGCAACAGTACGACGGTGGGTTTGATTTGCTGCTGGCCGATGTGGTTCTGCCGGAGATTGATGGCAAACGGCTGGCGGGTAAACTCTGTAACATCTCCCCGTCAATGAGAGTGCTGTATATGACCGGCTATGGGCCTGAAATGCTCGAAGACTTCGGTTTGGCGGATGAAACAAATCTGATTCACAAGCCATTCGATGTTGAATCGCTGCTTAAAAAAGTGAAAGCGGTGTTTGGGCAAATTTGATTCCCTGAAAATCGGCATAAAAATTGTCATGTTTTATCGCATTTACAGGAGTTGTTGTTATCGGGGTCTGCGCCGCCCCTGGTCAATTCGCTTTGCGGGCGGCATTGGAATTGTCGCCGTGGTTGCGATGATGGTGATGGCCCGGCCTGTGCAGGCGGGATGCGACAATTTTCCAACATATGAAGAGATAACACAGCAGCTTTTTACGTATGCGTCCACATATCCGAATCTTTGCCAGGTGGACGTGATTGGCACCAGCGTGGCGGGCCGCGATTTATATAGGGTGCGACTGTCAGACCACCCCGAAGATGTGCGTCAGACTCCTGAAATCCGGATTATTGGCGGGATACATGGAAACGAGTGTCAATCGGTGGATGAGGTAATGCGGATTATTGATTGGCTGCTGACTGGGTATAACAGCGATGAAGAACGTCAGCGGTTTCTCTCCGGGATTGTCTTTTACCTCCTGCCTCTGGTGAATCCCGATGGGTACAGCGCCGAACCCGTGGCCACCCGTGTCAATGCAAACGGCGTGGACCTCAATCGCAATTTTGGGTTTGGCTTCAGTGAACGGAATCTGTTTTCCCCGTTCAGTGAACCCGAATCCAGAGCGATTCGCGATTTCAGTCAGCAGCATGCGTTTGTGCTGGGGCTAAGCTATCATACCGAAGCCGGCTATGTGAATGGACCGTGGAACTACACGCCGTTTCATCCCCGTGATGATGAATTGATAGATACCATTGGATATGATTATGCGGGGAACAGTGACTACGATGTGGTGTTTGGGTGGGACTGGTATCAAATCTCTGGAGATGTGAATGACTGGTCTCTTGGGACAATGGGTACATTTGACTGGACCATAGAATTGACTGACAGCAACGATCCGGTATGGGATGTGCATGAGCCTGGGCTCCGCGCATTTTTTAACTGGGCGTTTCGTGGCGTTCAGGGCGACGTGGTGGATGCGAAGTCCGGTGAACCAATTCAGGCCATGATCACTGTCGAACCCGAGGGCGCGCCGGTATTCACGCATCCCGTTCTGGGTGGATATCATCGACTCCTGCTCGATGGCGAATATGAAATCACTGCCTGGGCGCCCGGATATCATCCCCTGACCATTGAAAACGTGCGCGTGGCGAACGATATGCAGACTGTTGATTTTGGGTTGAGCAGAGATCCCGCTTTTTCAGCGGCATATCAGGTCACCGGCACCACACTGCCAAGAGATATTAGTAACGCTTACGTGGACTTGGTTGGATATGACAACGATACCGTCGCATCGGATGCGTTGGGACCGCCGGATGGATACGGCTATTCCCTCAGTGCAGGTGGCACAATCACGGTGGATATGGGCAGCTTACAGCCAGTGGTGGACGTTCCCGGAATGGACCTGCGAATTGTAAGCGCCACAGGCAGCGATGATACGGTTCGGGTGTCTGTTGCCGAATATCAGGATGGCCCCTTTGTCGAAGTGGCCGCCGGGTCGGGCAATCTCGACATGGACGTGCAATACTCTGGGATGACGCAGATACGATTTGTCAGAATCACAGACGAAACAACTGGTGTAAACTTTAACGAGGCCGCATCTGGCTACGACCTCGATGCGGTGGTCAATCTGTCTGATGCGATCTTAAATGGCAACGCTAAAACACAGACTGATGATTCGGCTTCGGAGACTGACCAGTCCGATACGGACAGTCAATCTGACGCGGCACAGATTCCCCGTGTTCAGGCAACCACCGGTGCCAAAGAGATATATGGATGCACCATGATCCTGGGCGGTGCCAGCCCCTCGCTGTTGCGTTTGCTGTAATCAGAATCAAAGACCGCCTGGTGACCGTTTTTGTTCGGTAAGCATTTCTTTGTAAATCTCCGGCGCTTCCTTTTTCAGACAGCTTTCGCAAATGCCGTGACTAACGACCATATCCGTATGGGTTCGAAAATAGTTGTCAAATGATGTCCAGAATCCCTCATCATTGCGAATGGCTTTGCATTCACGACAGACGGGGACAAGGCCTTTAATGGTGCGAATGCTTTGAAACGTCTGCTCCAGTGTGCGCAGCTGTTCAGAGAGATTTTGACTGTGTAATCGTCGCAATTTTTCCATGGCCAAAGACAGCGTGGACACCAGAACAAAAGTGAGTGGAAAAAAGAATTGCGTCTGTTCGGAGACATTTCGAACGTGAAACAAATGGGGAAAAAAGAGCAGGCTCAGAATAAACGAAAGTAAGGCCAGGATAAACAGCAGGGCGGCACGCTCGTTGAGCAGGAATGCGGCGACAAGCGGAAACAGCATCGTCCAGAACAGCTCGAAGATGATGGAATCAGCATGAAAAAAAGGTTGAACCAGCAGAACAAACATTACTGTCACAAGCAGATACGACGCCAGCTGCGGGTGTCGCGAGTGATACTGTAACCAAACGGTGGAGAGCAGCAGCACGCTGATGCCAATCTGTGCCCATACCTTGGTTTGCTCGCCATGGGCCCAATCCAGCACAATGAAACTCCACAACAGCGCACAGCCCACCAGACTTCCATAAACCAGAAATTGCCGCCGGATATTTTCAAAGGAGTTCTTCCACTCAAACAGAGACTGAAGTGATGTTGGCACTGCAAATGAGTCAGGATCACTGGTTCGGCCCAGTTTTATGGCGCAGGACTCACACAGTCCACTGCTGACGCTGGCGTTGGTGTGCTGCTGTAAAAAGGCTTCCAATTGACGCCAGTAGCCTTTTTCGTCCATGATTTTGCGACAGTAGCTGCAAACCGGGACAAGTCCCTCCAGCTTTTTTAACTCGTCAGTGGCGTTTTTAATCGCCGTATTCGCATTTAGGAGGTCTTCAAGACTGCGTTCACTCAGATACTGCACGAGCGCACTGTATCCCGAAAACAGAATGAGACTGGGTAAATAGCGCTGGGAAAATGCGGCGGGAATGTCCGGGGCGCCAAACCATTTTGGGAATACACAGAACCCGGTTAGTCCTAAAAGAAACGGCGTGAGCCAGATAAGGGATTCTTTGAATCCAAGTAAAAAGAAAAGGCATGCCGGAATAACAAAAAAAATCAGCAGCGCGTCTTCCTGAGAAGCGAGATTAAATGCAACGGTGTAGGTGCAGATGAAAATGGCGGTCAGAATGCCCAGTCGAAAAGCGGCGCTTGCTCGCTCGAACCGGCAGAGCAGCAGGAGTGCCCCGCTCATCAATGCGATACTGACTATATCCAGAACGGTTTCGGGCGACATACCTTTAACGGCGAAATTGCGGACAACGAAAAACAGCTGAACGCACATGCCCAGCAGGCCGCTCCATGCACCAAACAAACGACGGATGAAACTGTCGGGGCGATTGGATAGCGCGTTGGCACGTGTGGAAAAGTGAAAGCAGCTGAGTATCTTTGAAACAGAAGAATGGGATGGGCGTTGCGTGGGTTGGGAAACTGTGTTCATGAAGCTGGTTTGGTACTGCTAATATGGTTGATGGCAGTATGCGGTGTACAAATAATATTTCTCACTGCGTCAGTGTTAATGGTATCTGCGATTGTGGCGCAAATGAATTCGGACTATTTTAACCGGTTACGGAGTTCGACAATTTCCTCTTCCAGCGCACTGATTTTGGCGTCTCTGAATTTCAGTTCCATATCCCAGGCCACTGCGTCACCCTCGGTTTCCTTTAACTGTCCGTTAATCATTCGAACCATCTTTTCGAGTCGAGTGACGTTCCGTTCCCGCTGTTCAAGCTGATCCGTCAAAGAGTCAATCAGGGGTTGGCTTTCTCCAAGCCGTTCATTCAGCTCGGCAATCGTCTCGTCCTGGGACTGGGACTTTCTTTTCAGTTCCGCCAGTTCGAGCAACACATCTTCCGAAACGCCGGTTGGGGCAGCGGCCCTCGCCGCTTCAAGTTCCCTGCGCAATCGTTCCAGTTTCTCATTGGCGCTTTTTTCATTGCCTCGCGCCTGACTGATTTCGAGGTTCTTCGCTGCGAATTCCATTTGCACCTCGGCAAATTCATCCTTCGCCACTTTGAGCTCTTCGTCCTTCTGGCGCAGCATATCCCGAAGCTCTTTGGTGGCGTCGGCTTCTGAAGTCGCCGTCTCCAAACGAAGAATGGTATCAGATAGCTGTACTTCCTTTTGTCCGAGACGTTCCTGCAGCAACTCCGTTTTCTGTTCCAGCGCCTGCTGTTCCAGACGTGCGGCCTCCAGCTCCTGCTGCATCTGCAGCATCTGCTTTTCGAATGCATCATCCGATGCGCCAACGGATTCTTCCATCGACTCTATTTTTCGATTCAAATCCGCAATGGCGCTGTCTTTCTCAGTTAATTGAGCCGTCAGACTGTCGAGACGGGATTGCAATTCATTTTGAGCATCCAGTGCCCGCGTGGCCTCCCTGTCTTTTTGCTCTTCCTGTGCCTCCAGTTCACTGCGAAGTACGGAAAGGGCACTCACTGCGGATTCTCTGGCAGTGGTGATTTCATCCAGTTTTCGGCTGAGTTCGGCCAGCTCTTCATCCCGCTGACTGCCTCGCTGCTGCAGCTCAATAAGCTGGATCTGGTCGGCGTTTCCTTTTTCGCGCAACTTCTGTTCCGCTTCAGCCAATTCGCCGCGAAGTACCGCCAGTGTCTGCACTGCGGTGTCGCGGGCCTCCCGAACACTGTCCAGCTCAGTCATGCGTGCGTCCAGCACCTGCTTCAGTTCGTCCGTTTTTCCAGCCCATCGCGCAGCGTCGGCGCCGGCATTGCGACTGCGTTCGCTCTCCAGCTTGAGCCGATCGCGCAAATCATCCACGGCGATGGTCAGCTGATGAATTCTGTCATCAGCCGCCTGTTGTGCCGAATCCCGTTCCCGCTCAATCTCGCCTATCGATTGTCGCAATCGCGCCAGTTCTGCATCCGCGCCATTCAAGTTGTTTTTCAGTTGCGCGGACTCTTCCGCTGCGGCCGACAACTGTTGGCGCAGACTGGAAAGTTCCTCACCTGTGCCTGACATTTCATTTCGAACCCGTTCGGTTTCAACCCGTGAGGTACCCAGCTCCTCACTCAATGAGCGAATACGGTCCTCGGCGCCACGCAGTTCTTCCTGCAGTCGCGACATTTCACCGCTGCTGCCGGACATGGTGTCCCGGAGCTGGTGCAGCTCTTTTTCGGCTTTCTGCAGTTGGGTTTCAATCTCGGCCAGCCGACCGTCTTTCCGGGTGTGTTCTTCACGCAGTCGATGAATTTCGGAATCGGCGCCCGCCAGATCGTTGCGCAGTTTATTTATCTCACCATGACCGATGCCCAGTTCGCTGCGAAGGCGTTCCACTTCCTGGTGACTCTCATTGAGCTGGTGTCGCACGCGATCGAGTTCCGCATCTGCACCGTTCAGGTCGTTGCGCAGCCGATTGGCGTCACCGGTCACATCCTGAAGATGGTGATTGAGTTCGTCTTTTTCCCTCGAAAGCTGTGCATTGGCGTTTTGCAGTTCATCGCGCCGGGTTTGAAGAGTGTCAAAATCCTGCTGCAGCTTCTGGTGGCTGTCATTGCTTTCTCTGAGGCTTGTCTGAAGATGCTGGTTTTCCGCTTCAGCGTTTGAAAGCTCGGTTTTTAGCCACGATACACGCTGCTCCGTTTCGGCCATTTGGGTGCGAAGGTTCGATACCGCTTCTTTCTGAATGGCGAGTTCGGCTTCCAGCTGGCTGCATTCACCGGCTTTTTCATTCAGAGAGTCACGCAACGCGGCGAGCGCTTCGTCCCTGTGGGCGAGTTCCTGAGCCAGTGTGTCGTCCCCGCCCTCCTGTTCCGAATGTTCCGCACTCTGTTGACGCAATTCCTTTTGCGCCTGCTTAAACGCCTCGAGTATATCCTCATAGGATTCGGTCAGCGTCGCATGTTTCTGCTTCAGGGTCTCCAGTTCCTGCTCGGTTTCAATCCGCGCCTGGTGCTGAATGCTGCCCAGTTCATCGCGGTTTCGAATGGTTGATTCCAGCGCCTCAATGCGCTCATTGAGTGACACAATCCGCTGGTTTAACTCGCTGTTGCGGACTTCGGCGGCAGAAATCGCAAGTTCCGCTTCCAAACGCGCCAGTCGGTGTCCCTCGATCATCCCACTTGCTTCAGCCAGTGCATGCTCCATGTCGCGACTTCGGCGAATCAGATCATCCAGTTCATCGGCGCTTCGCTTCGCTTTGGCCTGCCATGTGGCTATCTCAAGTTCCGCTTCCACTCTGGCCCGATGCTGTCCCGATACCGTTCCCAGCGCAGCGGCGAGCTCCTCTTCGAGTGCGCGATTCTGAACAATGGCCTCATCCAGTTCCTTTTTGATATTCTGATGTTTCAGCTCTATGGCTGAGAGGGCCAGTTCCGCTTCCACCCTGGCCCGGTGATGCCCGGACAGTGTGCCCATCGCCATTGCCAGTTCATTTTCGAGCAGCTCGATTTTCTGCGCACTGGCATCGTCCACCAGAGGCGGCTGTGGGGCGGGCGCTGCGTCTGGGACGATGGTGTCCACCGCCATTTCCTTTTCATCAACCAGTGCCTCCAACTCACGAATACGCGCTTCGCTGACTTGCAAAGACGCCCGGGCGGATTGAAGCGCGCGACTTGAATCCGCATGCCTTGCTTCCAGCTCCTCGGTGCGCCATGCCGATGCCTGCAGGTCACTTTCCAGTCTGGCAATGCGCTTGTCGCGCTCGGCGATGTCGTCGCTGCCAGGTGCAGATGACTCTCTGGGCGCGTCAGTATCAGCTGACGCAGGTGTCGCGGGCTGCGACACTGCTTCGCCGGCTTTTGCCAACAGCGCGCTGTTTTCCTCGGCCTGCGCCTTCAGCTGCGCCTCCAGGGCGGCAATCCGATCGTCTTTTTGCGCCATGCGTTCGGTGCGCTCCCTGAGGGACGACACCAGCTCTTCCACTTTTTGCCGTTCACTGGCGATTTCCAGTTCAAGCCTGGCAACCGCTGTCGACGCTTTCTCGCTGGCAGAAACAGCAACAGTCAAATCGCGAATAATGGCTTCCCGGCGCTCCAGCTCCTTTTGCGCTTCAGCAAAGGAGATGCCCAGTTCACGCAGCCGGTGCTCCAGCCGCTGGTTGCCATCTGCGTAGGCTTCCGCGTCCACATCGGCACTCTCTTCGAGTTCCCGGATTTTTTCCGTGGCGGTTTTCAACTGTTCACGCAGCGCGGCATATGCGTCCTTTTGTGCCTGTTCCCGCTTTTCGGCGCTGGCGAGGGCGCGCTTAAGCTCCTCGGACTTGCCGGCTTCCTCCGCTTGCGCCAGGGCCTTTCTGAGTTCCAGGTGCGCGGTGGCGAGCTTGTCGCTAAGG
>JAFGWT010000254.1 GCA_016937015.1 Deltaproteobacteria bacterium
GTGACTGCCGAATCATGCAATCGCGAAAGACCAGTTCCACCTGGGTGTTGTCGGCCGTCTCGTTGGGGCCGTTTATGTCGCTGCCTGAAAACACCTCAAACTGCCACAGGCAATTGGCATTGCGCAGTACCGTCCGCAATTCTTCGAGTGCTTCGTTGATGTCCTGGGTTTTGGTGGCGTTTTGCGAAAAGCGACGCCCCAGTTTCTCGCCGGCCAGGTAGGTGATGCTTTGGGCGGTTTCGCCCACCGCTTCTTCAATGCCTCCGGCCATCGCCGCCAGAAATCCCATGGCGCCCTGTAATGTGTCGCGGGTTTTTATCAATGAACCAGCATCTGAATTCATGCCTTTGGCTCCTTCGTTCAAAGATGTTTTGTGTCAGTGACATGAACGGATAGGGGCCCAAAAATTTAAGTGGAATAGTTTGAGAGCAGGTGTGCGATCAGTAGGATTTGGCCATTAACACGCGCTGTTTGGAGGGGTTGCCGGTTTTGATGCATTTGCCCTCTTCGGGGGCTGGGCCCTGACCAGACAGCGGAATGCAGCGGATGGTGACTTTGGTTTCTTCTTTAATCCGGGCTTCGGTTTCCCGGGTCCCATCCCAGTGACACCAGGCAAATTTGGATGCGCCCTCTGAGAAGACGTCTTTAAACTCATCCCATGTATCCACGGTGACTGTGTTTTCTTCACGGAACCGGAGTGCGCGATTCAGTAAAAACTGCTGGAAACCGTCGAGCACGCCAGGCATCTCGTCGGCCAGAGTGTCGATTTTCATTTTCACCTTGTCGTCTGACACCCGCAGCTTGGTCATGGCTTCGCCACTGGCCACATCGCGCGGGCCGAGTTCGATGCGGATTGGCACGCCTTTGCGCTCCCACTCGTAGTATTTTTCCCCAGGGCGTTTGCCTTCGCGGTCGTCCACCTTCACGGCGATGCCTTTGGCTTTGAGATCTGCAGCCAGCTTATCCACCACTGGCAGTACGGTTTCCTTTTCAGCGTCTTTGCGGGCGATGGGCACAATGACAGCCTGAATGGGCGCCAGTTTGGGCGGCAGAATCAGTCCGGAGTCGTCGGAGTGACTCATGATGAGTCCGCCAATCAGTCGGGTGGACACGCCCCATGAGGTTTGCCACACGAATTCTTCGCGGCCTTCCGCAGACTGAAACTTCACATCGAACGCCTTGCCGAAATTCTGGCCCAAATCGTGACTGGTCCCCGCCTGCAAGGCCTTGCCGTCCCGCATCATCGCTTCGATGCACTGGGTCTGCAGCGCACCGGCGAACTTTTCGGAGTCGGTCTTGATGCCCCGAATGACGGGCATGGCCATCACCTGTTCGGCAAAGTCGCCATACACATTGAGCATGCGGGTGACTTCCTCTTTTGCCTCCTGGTGACTGGCGTGGGCGGTGTGCCCTTCCTGCCATAAAAATTCGGTGGTGCGCAGGAACATGCGGGTGTGCATTTCCCAGCGCATCACGTTGGCCCACTGGTTGATGAGCATGGGCAAATCCCGGTAGGAATCAATCCACTTGGAAAAAAAGTGACCAATGATGGTCTCGGAGGTGGGGCGAATACAATACTGCTCGTCTTTGGGCAGCTCCTTGCCGCCCGCGTGGGTGACCACCGCGATTTCAGGGGCGAATCCTTCCACGTGTTCGGCTTCCTTATTGATAAACGACATTGGAATCAGCAGGGGAAAGTACGCGTTTTTATGGCCGGTTTCCTTGAACCGCCGGTCGAGATCCGCCTGGATTTTTTCCCAGATGGCGTAGCCGTGGGGTTTGATGACCATGCAGCCCTTAACAATTTTGGCCACTTCCGCCAGGTCCCCCTCCCGCACCACATCCTGGTACCACGACGGAAAATCCTCACTCTGTTTAGTTATTTTGCCTGATTCCATTGTAACTCTCCTTAAAACTGCCAAATATCGAAGAAACGACCCTGCTGCCCGCTATCCGTTCGCAAGGGTTGGCTGATACCACGATTTCAATTGAAATTAAATATTTTCGTTCAGGGAATCGGCAGTACGAAGAGTTCCGACCAGATCAACCAAAGTCCGAAGGGAGTCAGGGAATCCGGAGAGCAATATAGGGTCAGAAGGGGGGTCAAAAGTGCTTTTGAGCCGATCTAAGGACTTGACCTCGCCTTTTTTTTCAATTAATTAACCTCGCGACGTTTCGGTCGGTTTTGGCTGAATCGGTTGTCTCGGCAGGGTAGCTCAGCTGGTTAGAGCGCTGGATTCATAACCCGGAGGTCGGGAGTTCAAGTCTCCCCCCCGCCACAGATTATGCACTTTTTTTCATAGGCGGCCCGCGAGCCGCCTTTTTCGTTTTTGGAGGCAGCCATGGCCCGGAAGATTTATTTCACCACGCCCATTTATTACGTGAACGCAGAGCCCCACATCGGGCATCTGTACACCACCGCGTTGGCAGATATGCTCAAGCGATATCATCGGCTTGCCGGTGACGATGTCTGGTTTCAGACCGGAACGGACGAACACGGCGAAAAAATTGTTCAGGTGGCCGAGAAGCAGGGCATTACCCCCAAACAGTTTGCGGACGGCATTTCGGGGAAATTCAGAGACGCCTGGGACAAAATCGGCATTGACTACGACGATTTTATCCGCACCACCGATGCACGGCATGTGACGTACGTTCAGGATATTCTGACCAGGGTTCATGATTCCGGCGATATTTACTTTGACGAATACACCGGCAAGTATTGCGTGGGCTGCGAGCGGTATCTCACCGACACCGAGCTGGTGGACGGCAAGTGTCCCGACCACCAGACCGCGCCCAAAGAGGTAAAGGAAGCCAATTACTTTTTCAAAATGGGCAAGTACCAGCAGCAGCTCATCCGTCACATTGAGGACAAACCGGACTGGATTCGGCCCGAGCGGTTTCGCAATGAGGTGCTGTCGTTTTTAAAATCGCCCCTGGAAGATTTGTGTATTTCCCGTCCCAAAACCCGGCTGGAGTGGGGGATTGAATTGCCCTTCGACAACAAATACGTGACCTACGTGTGGTTTGATGCGCTGCTCAATTATCCCTCGGGACTGGCCACCACATCGAAGGGGGAAAATCTTTTCGATAAATACTGGGCGGACTGCAATCATCTGATTGCCAAGGATATTCTGAAAACCCACGCCATTTACTGGCCCACCATGCTGATGAGTGCGGGGATTCCCCTGTTTAAACAGCTGGATGTGCATGGATACTGGATGGTTGGGGAATCGAAGATGTCCAAGAGCCTGGGCAATGTGATTCGGCCGCTGAGCTTTGATGCGGCCTTTGGCATTGAAAATCTGCGCTACTTTCTGTTTAAGGAAATGAAGTTTGGCGCGGATTCCAGCTTTACCTACGATTTGTTTGTGGAACGCTACAATTCTGATTTGGCCAATGGACTTGGGAATCTGCTGGCGCGCAACGCCGGTCTTGTGGCCAAAAATTTTGGGTCCATTCCTGCGGCACAACCCCTTACCGATGCGGAAAGCGTGCTGATTGGCAAGGCAAAGGAAGTCGTTGCGGCCTATCGCGGCTATTTTGAATCGCGTCAGTTTGCCAAATCCATTGAGGATGTATGCGCCCTGATTGGGGACACCGATAAGTACATGACGCTGATGGAGCCCTGGAAGATGGCGAAGGACGAAAGCAAAAAAGACGACCTCGCCCGGGTGCTCCGATGTGGTCTGGAAGTCTGTCGTATTGCGGCGGTGCTGCTCAGTCCGGTGATGCCCAAAAAATGCCAGGAGATTCTCGACTATCTTGGGGAAAAACGTCCTCTGGATGGGTCGGTGCGCATTGAGGAACTGGCAGAGTTTGGGGCGCTTGCGGATGGGATTGAAATTGATAAGCCCCCAAGGTTTTTCCCGCGCATTGATGAAGCGGCGCTGTCCACCATTACCGAGCAGTTGGCGGCGGAAGCTGAAGCGGCTGCCAGGGCGGCGAAGCCCAGGGAAATTGCGCCAATCAAGGAAGAAATTACCATTGATGACTTTGCCAAAGTGCAGCTGAAAGTGGGCAGGGTGGTTGAAGCGTTCCCGGTGGCGGAAGCCAAAAAGCTGATTCGACTGATGGTCGATGTGGGCGAAGAGAAACCGCGACAGGTGTTTGCGGGGATTAAGTCCCATTATCCGGACCCTGCAGCGCTGATTGGTCAAAACGTGATTGTGGTGGCCAACCTGAAGCCCAGGCAGATGAAATTTGGTCTTTCCGAAGGCATGGTGCTGGCCGCGTCCGGCGATGACCGTCTGGTGGCCGCCACTGTTTTGGGCGCCGCCGAACCCGGGGATGGCGTCAGCTGATTCAACGCCCATTTTTTTCCTTCGTTTGCACCTTCTTTGACACGCCGTATATCTATCTGGTGATGTACCCTATCCCTAAAACCTTTTTTCGCGATTTTCTGTCCGTTCTGGCGCGCGGGCTGATACCTGAAACGCTGGCCGCTCAAATTGACAGGGAAGAATACCGACAACGTCTGACCGTACAGATTTGCGTATTGGCGGGGATGCCTATTTTACTCTTTTACGGCATTGGGGACCTGTTTGGCGTCAATCCCATCCGGGAGTCGGCCCCCGAATTTACAGTTGCGTCTGCGTTGCTGGTTACCGGTTGGCGGATGCGACGTCGAGATTCCGTTGAAATGTTTTTGCGCTTTCCCATGCTGGCGGCGAGCGCGTTGCTGATGCTGAACATTCACATGGGTCCGGGCCGGGGCGCTGATTTGATGTGGATGTACGTGATGCCACTTTTGGCTTTCGCCATTTTTGGAAGAAGGGAAGGGCTGGGATGGACGATGGCGCTGGTCGCCGGGTCTGTGGCACTGGTGGTTTGGCCATCCCTGTTTGGGGGATATCAGTACAGCAGTGGCTACGCGGTGCGCTACGGCATTTCCATCGTGCTGGTGACAGCGTTTTCGTATGCCATTGAGTCCATGCGGCACATTTTTTACAGTGAATTACAAACGCAAAAGCAGGCGCTCGAACGCGCGTTAAAGGATGTTAAAACCCTCAGTGGTCTGGTGCCCATCTGTGCCACCTGCAAAAAAATCAGGGATGACAAAGGGTACTGGCGCCAACTGGAAACGTACATCGCTGCACATACCGACGCCCAGTTCAGTCACGGCATCTGTGTGTCGTGCCTGAAAAAGGCGGACCGAAATGTGTACAACGAAATGCTGAATGAGGGACTCATTCGGGAATCCCAGGATGCGGAACCGCCTTATCGTCCGGTACACTGACGCACTCGTCCCCATACGCCCGCAACGTTCAGGAAAATGGACTATACGTTCAGTCTTCTGAGAATGGATGGGGATACAGTGGCGGGATACCCATTTTTCCGAGTCGAAAGATATTCCAGTAGGGAGCAGTCACGGATTCAGCGACGGCGCCTTCGACCAGGGCTGTCGTGATCTCGGGGAAATACCAACCGGGAGGTGAAGCGCGCCTGTTGAACATCGCGATCCGCCGTAAGGACAGGGACGTATTGTGAAATGGTTTTTAAGTGGTCAAGGCGAAGAAGTTTTCCGGTGGAGAGTGAGGGGAACGGCAATGTCAAGACCGCCGTATTCCGCGTCGTACACCCATGGAAAATTCATGGCTTCGACCGTATATGACAAATCCACTCCCGCCACCGGCAGATCTGTTCCGCCGCCTTCAACAAAAACAACGATGGTCATATAATAACGTCCTGGTTCGAGAGACGGCGGAATGAACGTCACTTCAGAAGGGATAATGCTTATGTCGGAAATCACATCTTCATCGATGGCAACGCTCGATGCCAATGAGGTATCGGTGTGGTAGAAAATTTTAAAGGCCTGCGGTGTCGCAGTCACTTCCTTTGGAAAGCTCACAAATAAACACCCAATAATCGCAGTGTCGGAATCGATGATATCGAACGTATCGATTGTTCCCTCCGAGTCGTTGGAAAAGCCGTAAGTGCTGCTGTCAGGTGTCTGGATGATGGTTTCTGTATCTGAGCTGCCATATTGGGTCTCGGTATCGGTCAGAGTATCTTTTTCCACCGGGCTCGAATCATTTCCGGAGGCTGTCCCCCCATTGGTATCATTGGTTTCCGTATCTTTACCGGAACCTTCTCCGGTATCTCCCTCGGTATTTGGATCTGTGTTTTCATTCCTGTCAAATTCGGATGTTGTGTCCTGTGATGCAGCGGATACAGTATCTGACGCTGAATCCACTTCTGACGCTGAAACCGGCACCCCATCCGATGATGTGTCCAACGTTGTGCCTGATGAGGTATCTCCGGCGGTATTCTCTGTTTCCGTATCTGCATCCAGGGCGTCTTCCAGACCGACGCACCCGGAACATAAAAGAACACACGTTAATCCCACCGTCATTGCTATTCGGCTAACAGTAAACCCGCGTTTCATGGATGATGCGCCTCTCTGTCGAAAATTATTCGACGACGTGATGTCTGCTGGATTGGTGTTTGCAAACCCGATGCCATTTCCGGACAACGCAGTCAATCGGGCAACACCTCGAAATTATGTCAATTTGGTCAAACGAAAGAAAATTTTGAGCGGCTCATCCTGTGCCAACAAATGCAATTGAGTGCAAATGGCGTATTCCATTTCGGCCCTTTGTGGTGACCATGGCAATGTGGCTGGACAAAATCCTGCCATCAGTTAGCGCCGGCAAGGGCTTCGTCCTCTTGTAAGAGTCCATTCGTGTTTGGCGAAGAACGCCAACACATTGAAAGATGTGATGAATGATTAGAGCATGCGACGTCTCTACAACGGGACCTGGAAGTTTATTCATGAATGTTCTGGAAAAGGTTGCCAGTGCCCCCGCTTCGGCGGATCGACGACTTGAAAGACAAAAGCCACGGAACCATTACGATGCTAGGTTTTTGTCGGTGGACGGCCTCCTTATGTCAGTCTGCGCGGGCATTCCGTGGCGTGCAGTCTGGAATCCCAATCAGGTTGGGAATGAACCGCTTAACATTGCGGGCTTTTTTTTTAAAAGATTTGCCTGGGAGGCGCGATTCGCTTCAGCGCGGTGTCATAATGCGGTGCACATGCGCTTTCAGTTCTGCGGGTGAGTGGGTGGGCGCTTTGCAGTGGTTCTGCGCGCATACGTAGGCAGTGGGCGAATTTTCAATAAGGGATTGAGCTGCGGTGTAGGGCGCCATGTCAGTGAGCCGCTCGGTATTCTGTTGCGTTTTCAGCAGCACAACGCGGTTTGGCGTGTAGCTATTCCGCGCGGCATCCAGCAGCGCCAGGGTCCGTTCATCATTTTTTTCACCGGTAACAACAATTTCCACCGAAGGTCCAAGGGCAAATAACAATCCTGTCAGATAGTATGTATGCGCATCGGGGGATTGACCGGCAGATGCAGACATAACGCCAGATAGTCGATGGGCCCGCGCCTCAAATTCGGCATTTCCCAGCAGCCGCGCCAGACGAACCAGATTTTCGTGCATCACTGCGTTTCCGGAGGGAAATGCACCATCGTAATATTCTTTGGGACGCACGATTAAATCCGTTGCCTGAACCGACGCCAGACAGTAGCTGCCGTCTTCGGTGCCAAACTGTTCGTCAGCGATTCGGACCAGGGAAAGCGCCCATTCGAGCCAGCACACATCAAAGGTCGCCTGATAAAGTTCAATCACTCCCAAAACCAGAAAGGCGTAATCGTCGAGGTGTCCCCCGATGGCGCCAACGCCGTTGCGATAACGGTGCCACAGCGTGCCATCTGGTTTTGTCATGTTCTTTTTCAGGAATGCGGCGGCTTGTTCGGCCATGGTGATATATTCGTCATTATTGAGCGCGCGCCCGGCTTTGGCAAGGGCGGCGATGGTGAGGCCGTTCCAGTCTGTGAGGACTTTGTCGTCAAGAAGCGGGCGGACTCTTCTGCTTCGATGCAGAAGCAGTTTGTCTACAGCGGACGCAAGACGCGCCGCTGTTTCATCATCGGTCACCGGGCGCTCCAGCGAGTCAACGGTCAGATGGGGGATGTTGGTTTGGGGCGGCGTCTGGTGCGATTCAAAATTACCGTACGCTTCAATATTATATTGCGCGATAAATGCATCGGCCTCGTCGGATGTCAGTGCAGCGTTGATTTCGGAAAGCGTCCACACATAGTATTTTCCTTCAACACCTTCAGAGTCCGCGTCTTCGGCTGAGAAAAAAGTTCCTTCCGATGATCGCAATTTATTTTTTAAATAAGACACGATTTCATCAACAACTTGCGCGTACAGTGAATTGCCGGTGGCTTCAAACGCTTCGGTGTACGCCAGCATCAGCATTGCCTGATCGTAGAGCATTTTTTCGAAGTGGGGGACCAGCCATTCGGAATCAGTGGAATAGCGGTGAAACCCAAAGCCCAACTGGTCAAAGATGCCGCCGGCGCGCATGTTTTTCAGGGTGGTTTCCGCCATGTGCAGCGCATTTTTTATTCCGGTGCGCTGATAGTGGCGCAACAGAAAAATCAGATTGTGGGGTGCGGGAAATTTGGTACCGTCTGAAAATCCACCCTGAACGGAGTCAAAGCGCATGGCCAGTCTGGCGTACGCTTTTTCAAAAAAGGAGTCGTTGGGTGTGCCCCCGCGGCCAGAGGTGTTGATGCGCTTGAGGGCAGCTGTGATTTCGTCCGCGTTTTTTTTTATGGATACTTCGTCGGCCTGCCATTTTTTTTTGACCATTTCGAGAATTTCAATAAAGCCGGCGCTGCCGTAGCGCGCCTCTTTAGGAATATACGTGGCAGCGAAAAACGGTTTTTTGTCTGGGGTCATTAAAATGGAAAGGGGCCAGCCGCCGCTGCCGGTCAGCATCTGTGCCACGGTCATGTAAATGTGATCCACATCCGGGCGTTCTTCCCGGTCCACTTTGATGGAGATGAAATCCCGGTTGAGTACTGCAGCGACGTCGTTGTCCTCAAAGGATTCGTGGGCCATCACGTGGCACCAGTGGCAGGTGGCATACCCTATGGACAGAAAAACCGGCCTGTTCTCCCGTTTGGCTGCGGCAAAGGCCTCATCGCCCCACGGATACCAGTCCACGGGGTTGTGCTGATGCTGCAGGAGATAAGGACTCTGTTCGTTTGAAAGTCTGTTTGGATTTTCTTTATTGACCATGGGAACAGGGTAGCCATCGTGCGTGGAGAGTCAAATCGGAGTTTAAATACCGGTTTTGGGATTTCACGAAGACAGCGATGACTTTTTCAAATCTGCAGCCGTGGCATTGCAGTGTCGAAAACCAGGTCGGCCATGGGCGACGAGGGGACCAGCCACTCATCGATATGCACGACATTACAAATGCGATCGCGATGATTTAATTGACGGGATGGCATACCCTTTGCTGGAGACATATGCAGCACCTGGGTCACGCGCATGGTGCGCCAGGATGTGAAGGAGTCATTTTTGACACAACAGATGCAGAATTCGGTGCGCCCATCCGGTTATGACGCCAGTTATCACATCGTGGGCAAACTGGGCGCCGGTGGGATGGGGCGGGTTTATCTGGCGATTCTCGAAGGGGTGCTCCGGACGCGTCGCAAAGTAGTTTTGAAGCTGCCGTTATCGCTAAGGGACGCGGTAAAGTGGCGCAAGGATTTTGAGGCGGAAGCCCGCGTGATGGTGCATTTAAACCATCCCAATATTGTACGCGTGCTGGATTGGACGGAGTTGGATGGCCTGCCGTGTATGGTGTCCGAATACATTGATGGGTTTGAACTTCACGAAGTGATCAAATATTTTCGCGGCCAGGGACGGTGCGTGCCATTGCGGATTACAGCCCAGCTGATGATGCAGACGTGTCAGGCCATTGAGTACATCCACAACGCCCGGACGATTGACCATGAACCCCTGAACATTGTGCATCGGGATATTGATGCCTCGAACATCATGCTGTCCCAAACCGGCTACGTGAAGGTGATTGATTTTGGCATTGCCAAGCACACCATGCAGGAGGAGCTGACGCGCCCAGGTATGTACAAGGGGAAAATTGTTAATTTTCCACCGGATATTTTTCTACCGGATAAAGTGGATCAGCGGGCGGATATTTTTGGACTTGGCATTTTGCTTTATGAATTGCTGACCGCAAGACGACCGCGTCATTTTACTGCGACAGAAACCATCAGCGAAATCATTAACCGGATAAAAACCGTCCCCATTCCCGCACCTTCCCATGTGGTACCGGGGATTCCGAAGTCGTTTGACGCTATCGTGGCAAAGGCCACGGCCCTGAATCGGGATGAGCGCTACAGCACTGCCAAAGAGATGTACGACGACTTGCAGGCGCTGTCGCGGGAGTTCAGCTCCGGTCCGGATCATATGTACATGGAAAACTGGATACAGACAGATCTTGCGCCATTGACGGAGCGACGGGCCAGACAGATTGCGGCGTTACAGCAGGGTGGCGCTGACAACAGTTTTTTGCCTGAACTGGCCGGTATTCGGGTACACACCGATTCCCAGAAGGGTAAGCGAAAGCGGAACTGGGAAAATCGAATCGCGGCAATGCGACTGCGTTTAAAGCTGTGGAAATCCATGTGGCGCCGACAGCGGATTTGGAAACCCGTGCCCTTGCTCGTATCACTGGGCGCAATCGTTTTGATGATGACGTCGGATGTTGCTCCAGGGACGGCCATCGTGCAGGCCCACTCAGACATATCCGTTGTGAACAGCGATATGTCAGGCACGACCAAAACATCTGATCCAACCGTTGCAGCGGAGTCCTTTTTGACGCCCCGCCCGCTGATGACAACGATGTTGCCGGCTGTGCCTGTTTACGACCGGGAGACGGTCAGCACTGTTTCCATGCCCTGACATTCCACGCATTCAGGCCATACACTTCATACACCCTTCATACGCCTCCCATACACCCGGGCCATACACGATCTCATGACTGGCGTCTAACTGCCTGTAATGACGAGGCAATGCATTTTGGCACACGGCTTGTAATCAGGTACTGAAGAGGTGAATGACTCATGCATTCCAAATTGACAACAACTGAGGCCGGGCAGCCCTGCAAAAAAGCAGGCAACGGCGTCTGTTCGGAATTTATGTCAAAGGAGAAGCAGCGCATGCGATATGCAACCATGATGGACCGGATTGACAGGCGGCTGGCTGATCACAATATGGCGGCCGCCCACCGGCTGCTCAAATACCTTAATAAGAGCGACCCTGACAACACGCTCATCAGCGAGCAGATGGTCACGACGGCCGAATTTCTGCAGGATTGGCCCACGCAGCAGATGGCGCTGGCTACGCTGATTCACGAATCCGAAACCGAGAACGATATTGAAGATCTCGTGTTTCGACTTGTGAGACTGCTGACCGAGAAGTTGAATCGGACCGAAGAGGCCGTGGCCCTTTTGAGAAGCCATTTTACCTCGTTTATCAGGCATCCCGGCAGTGTGGAGTGGGTGCGGGACCATTTGATGACCGGAATACATCGCCAGGCACTGATTAACATCGCGATGGCCAATATTGCGTATCCGCTGGACAGTGAGTCAAATATTGTGATTTACAACGCCCTTGGCAGCTGGTTTGCCACCCGGGCGGACGACCATAAAAATGCGTATCAGTGGTATCGAATCGTGTTGCGTATTCACCCAGGCGACGCCGACGCCATTGATGGTCTGATTTCCCTGCATCCGTGATTTTACCCACCCGTTGCGCTCCTGGATTTTTGAGATGTCTAAAACGATTTGAAATTCGAGCACTTTAAAGATGTGGCAGAAATAGGGAGCCAGGTTGCAGCTGACCGCACAGCCAGCTGAATTGACCCTTTGATTTAAAGACGGTACAAATGCCCTTTCCCCCATTATGAATAGGGATTTTGCCCCTGGCGTGCGCCTGTGGGAAAGGGATGGGCGGATTTTTCATCCAGACTGGATGAGATAGGAAAGGTGGCGCGGAATCAGTCCTCAGCGAGGTAATCCAAGGCTTCCTCCACTGTACTAAAGACGGCAAGCCGCTCTGTTTTATGTTGGCTGAACAGACGGTACATCAGCCGGTTGAGCTGGCCAATGCCGACCGCTGCGCTTTTTTCGCGCTTGTCGGTGAATGTGTTCATCCCCAGTTCCTCTGCCCGATCAAGCAGGGGCGCATTGCCACTGACGCCGTGAAAAATGTCCAGTGTGCGCAGTTTTTTGCCGCTGCGTCGGTGGAAGGCGGCCGATTCCTCAAACAGGCATAGGGCGTCGACAATGCTTTTGCGCGCGCTCCAGTCAATACAGACAATTTCCTTACCTTTGTGCGTTATTTTTCGGATGCTCATCCCTGAATCACTCCTTGCGATATTAGAACATGCCGGTCCTTCGGCGATGTCGGATTTTCAGTGCGAAACCCGTGCCAAAAAAATCACGAACAGTGCGCCAGTGGCATCCGGTGGACACCGAACCGGTGACGCTGGAGATCTACGATGATGGGGTTGACTCAGTGTGTGTCTAAATGACTCGAAAGCAGTTGGGCCAATTCGCTGGTGCGGAACGGTTTGATGAGTCGATCATCGAAACCATACTCTTTCGGATTGGTCATGATGGGATCTTCTGAATATCCACTGGTTGCCAGCAGCAATGTGTCGCCTTTTTGGGGGATTAACCTTTCTGCCACGGCTTCGCCACCCATGCCCTCCGGAATGGTGAGGTCGAGAATGCAGGCGACGATGGGCGTATCTGACTGCATTGCCGCATCAAACAGCGACAGCGCCTCCTCTCCTGTTGTGGCGATGACAATGGTATGCCCCATGGATTCAAGCATCTCGCTTAACATATCGCGAATGCACGCCTCATCATCCAAAACCAGAATGGTGCCCGCACCCTGATAATCTGGCCCATGCGGGGTAATGGGGCTTTCGGTGGACGCAGGTTCATCTTGCCCCTCATTCCAATCAGGTCCGTTCTTAACTGACGCCGCCGTATTCCTTTTGGCAAGCGCCTGCAGCTGTCTTGCCATGATGATGGCGTTCTCATAGGACTTGGAGGCCCGCTCGAGCGCGACGGAAACGCGTGGGATATTATTTTTTTCCACATTGTTTTTGGCCACCTCAATATAGCCGAACAGACCGCTGAGCAGATTGTTGAAATCGTGCACGATGTTCCTGAAAGGCTGGTCCAGTGATTCCGGAATAGTTGCGCTCGGGGTTGAGATGTCGGGCTGTTTATCGCCGTTCATATCGCGTGAGACAACGGTGACGCCGATGATTTGCCCCCCCTCGTCACGGAGGGGATGATACATGGTCTCATGGGCCCGGCCTGGATCTCCTGTGCCCTGGTCGCTGTCTGTGGTTTTATGGGCGATGCCCTTGAGTGCTTTGTCAATGTGTGTGGTGACATGTCGCCACCTTGCCTCAGGCAGACAGTGCAGCAGGTTCATCCCCTCTGCGGCGTCGGGACCGAAAGCGGTTTTGATTAAGTGGTTGAAAGGCCGGTTAAAAAAAAGCAACCGGTACGCGTCGTCCACGGCGCAGATGGCGAGATGGGGCATGCTGTCCATGATTGCCGGCAGCATGGCATTGGACAGTGTCCCGGAGGTCTTCGCTGGGTTGTCGGCACCGTTATCGGCACCGGGTGATGGGGTCCTATTGGGGAGTACGTTGTTATCCATGGGCCATTTTTGCCTGTTGTATCGTTGGGCTCCAATTGAAATGTGCGCCATGCACACCGGCAAAATATACTGCCAAAAAGAAAGGTTTCCAGAAGGAGATGTCGGTTTGGACGTGCATTTTTATAAGTCGGATTTACGGCAGGGGTGGTAAAGCGGGGCTGGGGGCTGCCTGATTTTATCAGAGTTACAACGAGTTTGGCTAAATACGAATTCGCCTGGGCAGTGTTATCTCGGCCATGGTGTCTTTGGCGGAACGGGCAGTGTTTGAGATGTGGACAAAGCGCGCCAGCTTCTCCATTCGGCGCTCCAGTGCGGCGGGGACAATGGGGATGGTGACAAAATCGCTGCACCCCAGTCGGTAGGCTTCCTGAGTGATGCCGTCAACATCTTTTTCCCGGGTCATTTCTCTCATTATGATAACGCGAATTTTTTCGGTCAGCGCGTTTTGCTTAATGCGTCTGAGGCATTCGATGCCGGTCATGTCGGGCAACTGCATATTCATGAGAATGATATCCGGATGATTGGTCAGGGCGCTTTGAATGGCGCGCAAACCGCTGTTGGCCTGGAAGAACTTGTAATTCAGATTGGAGAGCATCCCCATCACGTCGTAGCGAAATGTGGGCGACTCGTTTACTATCAGCACTTTTAGAGTGGTGTCGGTTGTCATTTGTTGCCTCTTTTTAACATGTTGTCCCCATTGCGCGCAATTTGTTGTTCGAACAGGTCTAAAATTGAGCGCGCACAGCAATGGATATGCCGTTGGGAAGGGGATAAGCAATGGACATGCCAGAACTGAATTGCTGAAATTATGGGGGCAGCCTGTATGAGCCGTATGATTTCCCCCTGAGGCGTATGAACGGCGTATGTATGACCGGTACATGGGTACCGACGGAAAAACGCTTTTTGCCAGGCATGGCAGCAGTTAATTCATTTGACAATGTATGCGCTTTTGTGATTTTAGTAGCACGATTTTTGAAAACGTAATACTGCGTTTTGCGATGTTTTTTTCCAAGGAGAAGAAGCGATGTCATATGTATTTAAAGCTATCCATTTTATCGGTCTGACACTTTTTATTGGCTTCTGTATTGCTGGTTGCAACGAGGATGACGAAAACGCCACCGCCAGTGTTCAGATAAAAAATGATTTCAATAATCCCGAGATGGATTTTCAGCCGCCCTGGACCATATGTCAGTCTTCGTATATGGATGTGGAATTTGGCCAGATTGGCACCGGGCTGACCAGCGCCGCTGAACAGGTGACGCCTGGAATTGACTATGTATTGATGGTTGCCGCATGGAATGACCCCACCTGCGCGCCGGAAAACTGCCTCCCCATTGCCAGTAAAAATCAGGAAGAGGTGGTGGATGGTCAGACGCGTATCATTAGCATTAATATGCCCAACCATCAGGGGCCATGTCCCCCCGAAGGCGTGCAGCCCATTCCTGCGGCGCAATATAACCGCATTCTGGCGCTCTGGCCTGAATACGGTTTTCTGCCATATGCACAACGCGCTCAAAACGCTCAATGCCTGGAGTAGGTAATCATTATGTCGTCACCGTTCTCCTGCGTCCTGTCACTGGGATTGATCGTCACAGTTGTCGCCGCCCCATTGGTGTCGGCCTGTGACGAGATGTATCCCGAAGTGGTTGTGGTGAATAAAACAGGAGAACACATTTTATTAAA
>JAFGWT010000255.1 GCA_016937015.1 Deltaproteobacteria bacterium
CAAAATTTCATCCGGTTCCCCATACGTTGTCAATACTTGCGAAAGTCCATACGCTGGCCAGTCAAATCCATATACTTCAATTTGATGGGCAATTTCATTCTCATGATATATGTCCACTTCTAGCTGATTGATAGACGAAATATTATGAGGAGCAATGAAAAACGAATAGACCCAACTATTTTTTGAAACACAGCTTTTTGGCTTGAGCTGATTGAGAACGTTTAGTGCATCAGTTATTGATGTCTTTCCTGGTGTAATGCCCCACCAGCAGGGGAGCTGGCAGCCTCCATTGGTTGTCAGCATCTCAGTAATAGCCAGTGCGTAGCTCTGCTTTTCTTTCTCATATTCGTATTGAGGAGGAGAAATGAACCATTCCTTGATATCATAAAAACGCTCAAATTGTTGTGTTAATACGTCGTTTTGCACATCATAAGTGAAATAATGGGCATAAGAGAAAAAACCGATTTGGGATGAGTTTATCGGCCTGACGGTCTGGATATCTGAATCGGGCGTTTCGGATGCACGCAGTTCTTGTAACACCGTGTTATTGTTTGTGTTGACCCAAAGTACGGCGATCTCATCTGGTTCGCCATTCGCATCAAGCAAATGAGCTTGAATAAGCATCACATCGTTGTCCACCCACCACGCATCGAGGATGTTATGAAAGGACAGCGGCAAAAGCCTGGCTGTGTTTTTATCTTCCTCGACGCCAATGATTTCCATTTGCATGATTTCATTGGCAGTGTCAAAAACTGGAAAAGCGAGTTTTCTGCTGTCTGGCGACCAGTAGAGGGACTGCGTTGGTTTGCCGCTTTTGACAGAAGACGACAGTCGGGTTTTCTCCATTGTGGATATATCGAGTATGAAAATCTGGTTGACTGTATTATCATCGTAACCCGTGAAAGCAAGCATCTCGCCATCGGGAGACCAGGTCAACCCACAGAGGCCGCCATGTTCCGTTAATTGGGTAGTTGTCTGCTGAGCGATATTCAGTATTTCGATATGCTGATTTTCATAAGAAACATGGGTGGCGTATCCTGTCCCCACTTTGTAGGCAAGGTAGCTGCCGTCTGGCGATAACGATTCCGAGAAAACAGGGACCGATCCCGGATACCAGTCGGGCGGCAGGTACTCGGTTAACACATTCCCGTCTAAATCCAATCCCACGATGCTTTTGTTTTGCAGCTTCACCAGTACTTCACCGCTATTCTTGCGAATGGACAACAGTTGGGGACGGCGCTCTTCGGGCAATAAATTTTTGGTTTGACCAGCTGCCATATCTTTGAAGTAGATATCGCCGGAACTATCTTCGATGAAGAGATAGTGTTCATTCTCGTCCGCAGCAATTTCTGGAATTGGTAAAACCTCCTGGGGGCTTGTCGAGGCTGCTGTTGGGGTGGGCAATTCTACAGGTTTTACGGTTTCTGTTTGTAATACTGTTGGTGTAGGAGAAGTAACTATCGCGGTTAAGATGGGAGAAAATATTTTCCCTTCTGAGGTATGGGGCGTGCAGGAGGTAACCAGGTATAAAACTATTAGAGCCGAAAAATATTTGACAGGAAAATTGTGATTTTGCATGGTATCCCCGTTTGATTTAAAAGTTTACATGGGAGGCGGGCGCATCGGAATGTGTCAATGAAATGAGACATCTTTAAAAATGAGTTTAGTAGGCAATTGTGTTTTCAACCTCAGCTTTCTGCTCAAGAAAAGGCGAATCCTTGGGAGGATTGATCCACACAGCCTTTGGAAGCGACTTCAAAACAGGCGGGCCTTTGACAAACCGCTCAGGATGACGTTCATAGGCAGCCAACAAAACTTGTTGGCGCTGTGCAATCACAAACTCCGCTTGACCAAAATGGACGCTCGCAGGGGTAAGTAACTCAATTCCCGTATGATAATGTTCATAGTTGTACCAATTGAAAAAGCTTCTTGCCCAATTACGTGCATCTTCCAGACTACCAAACCGTCCCGGATAATCTGATCGATACTTAAGTGTCTTGAATTGCGCTTCAGAGAATGGATTGTCGTTGGAAACGGATGGTCGAGAGTGTGATTTAGTTACGCCCAGGTCAGCCAGGAGCATAGCCAAAGTTTTAGAGATCATTGGCTGACCGCGATCGGCATGCAAGGTGAGTTGGTGAAGTGCAATTCCCTGGCGATCACAGGTTTCAGCAACCAGTTCTTTGGCCAGATGGGCTGCTTCTTGCGTGGCAATCATCCAGCCAGGCACATAGCGACTGAAAACATCCAGGATGACGTACAGATAAAAATACGTCCACTTATGTGGTCCCAGCAATTTGGTAATATCCCAGCTCCACAATTCATTTGGGCGTGTAGCGAGTAGTTCGGGCTTTGTATACTGTGGGTGGCGAAGTTGATTGCGTCGTTCACGCACTTCTTGCCGGGTATGCAAAATGCGATACATTGTGCGCCAATTGCATAGATATTGTCCTTCGTCCAACAAAGTTGCATAGACTTCGCGCGGTGCATCATCCTGAAATCGCTCGCTGTTGAGTATTTTCACCACAGCTTCCTGCTCTTCCGCTTTCAGGGCACGAGATGGTGTAGTGTGCCCGTGAGCGGCCCCTTTCAACTGGAAAGCTCGATAATATGTGCTGCGTGGCACTCCCACTGCTGCACATGCTGCCTGCACACCGATCTGCTTCGCCAATATTTTCACTGCCTTTATCCGTTCTACTCGTCCTTTTGGTTCTCGTCCAGACCAAGTATCTGCGAGACTTTTTTTTGGACATCGATGATTAATTCAGCACGTTCCAATCTTTTCCGCAACCTCTCATTCTCGCGTTTCAGACGTGCCAGTTCCTTAGCTTCTGGTTGAGGCTTGGGACCGCGATGCTCCGGTCGTTGCGCATCCAATTTGCCATCTGCCCGCTGTTGTCGCCATTTGCTGATGATCTGCGAGTACAGCCCTTCTCGCCGCAGAATGCTTCCTATCCCAGCTGGATCTGTTGAATGGTCGATCTCATCCAGGATGCGCAATTTATATTCATTTGTATACTGGCGTCGTTTAGCTTTTGGGGCAACCTCGGTTTGTTCAACGTGCTGGCCATTTTTTATAGATTGTTTTTGAGACATTTTCACTCCTCTCGCCCTCCCCTAAATTATTGGCGATTGTTGTCTCACTATTATAGACACAGAGGG
>JAFGWT010000005.1 GCA_016937015.1 Deltaproteobacteria bacterium
AGAGATCACAAATTGAACGAAATGTCGATCTTCTGACTTGAAATTTCCAATGATTTCGTGTGGTTTAAACTGATCGCCGCTCTAGCGTTGCACACAGGGGAGATTTGGACGCTCCAATAATTATTTAACCAGCCTGAACTGCAATCAGTTCAGGCATTATTCACCAGCCTGAACTGCAATCAGTTCAGGCATTATTCACCAGCCTGAACTGCAATCAGTTCAGGCTGGAATCCACCCGGGGGCCTATGACGCAAGCCATTTTCCGATGTCCTGACTGTAAAGCCACAATTCATATTCCGGAAACCGGACTTCGAATGACGTGTACATACTGCGGCTACGAACAACCCGTTCCCGATGCGCAAAAGCGTCGCGCACAGATGGCCAAAGAAGCGCAGGCGCATGAATTGGCCCAACAAAAGGCAGAAAAGCAACAGCGAGACGCTGCCGCCGCGCGCGCCAGTCAGCGAAAAAAAATGGGATGGACGGTTTTGAGTTTTCCCTTTCGGCTTGCGTTGATTCTTGTTCCTTTGGCCATACCCGTCGCGATTGTCGCATTTGTTTTTCTTCAACAGGGCGCTGGTGACGCGTTGCTGGATGATGCGACCCGAAACCAATTTGAAGCGGCGGCAGTTCAGGCCAAAGACGCCGGGTATCAACCGGTGGGGCCGGTACTTGAAGACCGGGTCATTTTCAATCCGGTTTATGCAACACATCAGTCCGTCGACGCCAGTCAATGCTCCTTGTAGGTCGTCGCATCCAAAGGTTTTTTTCGGCAGGCATGGAGAACAAACGAAAAGGGGAAACGGGTTGTGGCACAAAACAGACTGTCTCGCAGCGCAGAGCTGAAATACTGTCCAAATCAATCCCAAACGGCAACGGCGCATATGATATTCGAAAAGGCGTGGGGGAGCTTTCTGCTTCAATGGTTCACCCTGGGCGCCACCGACACGCCCTCTTTGGCCCCCACCCCCCGGGCCGCAGATACCGTTGCGCCCCCCAAAGCCAAACGCAAAGGCAAGAACAGTAAAAAATAAGCGAATCCCACGCCTGGTCCCCACGGGGCGTGCCTCCGGGTGAGTCAAAAATAATCATAAGATTTGTTGACAAAAAATGGATTAATACCAAGCTAATCACAATTCGATACCCAAAAGGGAATAGAATTTTTTTGAGCGTCCAGAACAAACATGTCCAGACATCAGGGCTCACCAAAACCAGACAGATACACCACATATTGCAGGTTGTTTTTCCATTGCGGGTTGCCAATCTTTATGGGTGAAGGGCTGAATGAATATTTGCATTGGTCGCAAAATCATTCAGCGGGTGCTCGGATGAGGGCGTTGTTTGGGGTCGCCGGGTAAATAAAACAAATTACAGGAAAAAGAGAGATAAAAAAAATGAAGCCAAAAGTCGTATTAAACGAACAGGACGAGCCTCCTTCCAACTACATTGGGGCCTCCAATATTATCGAGTTTCCAATGGATGCGGTTGCCGTTCAATTGGACTCAGCGGCCCCCGATTCTCCCCTCCCGGCAGTGATTGAGCATTCACCTGACACCAATCTTTCGGAATACAAAAAGAAGACCCTTGCGGCAGTGGCCAAACAATATGTGCTGGGGCCCAAAACCGAAGCGTTTCGAAAGACATACTATCCCGAAGTGACTGACGTTCAATGGAACAGCTGGTATTGGCAACTCCAAAATCGCATCAAGGACCTCGCCGGCCTGCAGCGAATCGTTAAGTTGTCGCAAAGTGAACTGGAAGCCATCAGCAGTCACCGCGGGCCGCTTCCGGCATCGGTAACCCCCTACTACGCCAGTCTTATCGATGCAGAAAATCCGGACCAGCCCATCCGGCGAACGGTTATCAAGGTAACTGAGGAAAACCGGCTGACCCAGGGAGAATCCGAAGATCCATTACACGAGGACGCCGACTCGCCGGTACCTGGCCTGGTCCATCGATACCCCGACCGTGTGCTGTTCCTGGTGACCGGATTCTGTTCGGTTTATTGCCGCTACTGTACCCGTTCGCGCATGGTGGGCAACAAGGGCGGTGAATACAAATTCAACCTGAATCAATGGGAAGGCGCACTGGCGTATATTCGTGAGCATCCTGAAATTCGGGACGTTCTGCTGTCCGGTGGCGACCCGCTGACATTAAGCGATGAAAAACTGGAGTGGCTGCTTTCGCGTCTGCGCGCCATTTCCCACGTGGAAATCATTCGCATCGGCACCAAAGTGCCCGCTGTGCTTCCCCAGAGAATCAACTCCGGATTGCTGCGGGTGCTCAAAAAATATCACCCGCTCTGGATGAGTATTCATTTTACCCACCCCGACGAACTGACCCCAGAAGTCGCAGAGGCATGCACCAGACTGGCCAACGCGGGCATTCCCCTTGGCAGTCAAACCGTACTCCTCAAAGGGGTCAACGACAACGTGGAAACCATGAAGTCCCTTTATCACGGGCTGCTCAAAAATCGCGTCAAGCCGTACTATCTGTATCAATGCGATCCGGTTGCGGGAACCGCCCATTTCCGAACTACCGTTGACAAAGGTCTGGAAATCATCGCCGGTCTTCGCGGGTTTACCTCCGGTTACGCGGTGCCGCACTATGTGATTGACGCCCCTGGCGGTGGCGGCAAAATTCCGCTGATTCCTCATTCCTTTGCGGGACGCGAAAACGAAAATCTCCTTTTGCGAAATTTTGAGGGAAACATTTACCGGTATCCCGATCCTGTCATGTAACAAATTCTTTTATATTTTACCTGGAGAGTCATAAGCGATGTTAGTTGGAATTACATACGATTTGCGCGCGGATTATCTTGAGCTTGGCTACAGCGAAGGTGAAACCGCAGAATTTGATCATATTGAAACAATCAACAGTATTGACAGTACATTGCAGGCGCTGGGCTACCAAACTGATCGCATTGGCAATATCTGGAATCTGACCCGCCGTCTGGCAAATGGGGACCGCTGGGATTTGGTGTTCAACATTGCCGAAGGGCTGTGCGGTGTCAGTCGTGAAGCCCAGGTGCCGGCGCTGCTGGAGGCGTACAGCATTCCCTATGTGTTTTCCAACCCGCTGGTGCTGGCGCTTTCGCTGCACAAGGGCATGGCCAAGCGCATCTTCCGGGATTTGGGCATTCCCACCGCCGATTTTGCCGAAATTCACACCATAACCGATATTGAAAAGGTGAAACTGCCATATCCGCTTTTTGCCAAACCCATCGCAGAAGGCACTGGCAAAGGCATCTCTTCAATGTCGCGCATTTCCAACAAAGCCGAACTGCAGACTGTTTGCGCGGACCTGCTACAAATGTACAACCAGCCAGTCCTTCTGGAAACCTATCTACCCGGACGCGAATTTACCGTTGGCATTACTGGCACAGGTGAAAAGGCAAAATCGGTTGGGGTCATCGAAATCATCCTTGGTGACAAAGCGGAGCAGTTTGCCTACTCATTTGAAAACAAAGAGAACTGGAAAGGACGAGTGACCTACACCCCTGTGAGCGATCCCGAAGCGCAGCGGGCGGTGCAGACCGCTCTGGACGCCTGGGTGGGCCTTGAATGCCGGGACGGAGGGCGGGTGGACGTCCGGTCCGATGCCAACGGCATTCCAAATATTATCGAAATCAATCCGCTGGCTGGTATTCGACCCAACTATTCTGATCTGCCCATCATTTGCGATTTTTTTAATATCCCGTATCAGGAACTGATTCGCCGAATTGTCGACAGCGCGCTGGAACGGGTTCCCACGTCGACGGAAAACTGAAATGGCCACCAATTCCAATGTGGTGATACTCCACAATGCGGTGAGTGCAAAAAGCACGCCCGATGAACTTGACGTGCTGGATCAGGTCAACGCGGTCTCGGATGCATTGCAGGAGCTCGGGTTTACCCCAGTCTGTTTGCCGGTAACCCTCAATCTAAAACAAGCGCTGACCCAGCTGCAACAACTCAACCCGCTGTTCGCTTTCAATCTTTTTGAATCGGTGGAGTCCAGTGGTCGCTTCATTTATTTCGCCTCGGCTGTACTGGACCATTTGCAGATTCCCTACACCGGCTCGTTGACCAGTGAAATTTTTGTCACCACCAACAAAATCATCACCAAGGAATACCTCACCCATTTTGGAATACCCACTCCGGAATGGACCACTCTTGAAAGACTCATATCCCAAACAGATTCGTTTCCCTTTCCCTGCATTGCCAAACCAATCTTTGAAGACGCATCGGTTGGACTCGACAGCGCGTCGGTATTTCGCGACGCAGCCGCTTTCCAAAAATGGCTGAAAACGTTTACGGGAAATCCCGCTGAAATGTTTGTCGAGGAATTTGTTGATGGAAGGGAGTTTAACATTTCGGTGCTGGCATCCCCAAATGGGCCAGAGGTATTGCCGCCGGCCGAAATCCGCTTTATCGATTTTCCCGACACACTCCCCAGAATTGTGGGGTATCGCGCCAAATGGGAAGCCGAATCCTTTGAATGCACACATACTGTTCGCAGTTTTGATTATCCTGCTTCAGATGCGGCGCTGCTGAAAAGGCTGATGGAACTTTCCCTCGACTGCTGGCAAAAATTCAGATTAAAAGGATACGTTCGGGTGGATTTTCGGGTAAGAAGCAATGGGCGTCCGGAAGTGCTCGAAATCAATGCCAACCCTTGCATCTCCCCGGACAGTGGCTTCGTTGCCGCCTGTCAGGCTGCGAATATCAGTTATACCGAGATGATTCGGCGCGTACTGGGCGACATAGCCGGCATTCGCCACAGGACCGCAAAATGTTTCGAATAAGACGAATTTACGATGACTACACCAGGCATAACAAAGAGATTGTTAAGCAGGTGCAGCATATATTGACCCAACAGTTTGAAGCGTTATCCCAGGACAAAATCAGCACCATTGCGGAGCAGCTGAGAAATCCGGTAAAATATCAGCTCAAAACCATTTTGTTCATCGCCGATGATACCCAGGGAAATGTGAAGGGCTTTGCGATTGTGCACCATGCGGCAGATTTTCGCTTTGCGTATCTGGATTTTATCTCTGCAAAAAAAGGCAGCACGGGCCGAGGCATTGGCGGGGCTCTGTACGAAAGCATCCGCGAGACCGCCCGGCAGCTGAATGTGCTTGGCATCTTTTTCGAATGCCTGCCCGACTCGATTTCCATCTGTAACGACAAAACAGTTCTTAGGCAGAATGCCGCCCGACTAAAATTCTACGAAGCATATGGCGCCCGTCCCATCATTAACACTGCCTACGAAACCCCGGTGCTGCCCACCGATACCTGTCCCCCACATTTGGTATTTGATGATTTGGGGTCTGGCAAACCCCTTCGCAAAAAGCAACTGAAAGAGATTATTGGCGCCATTTTGGAGCGCAAATATGGGGACATCTGTACTTCGCAATACAACAGACTGGTGATTGAATCAGTAAAAGAGGATCCGGTTTCTCTCCGGCCGTTTCGCTACGTCAAAACGGTTTCCGTCGAAAAAATCAAAAGCATCCCCCGCATCGACAAAATCGTTCTGGTAATAAACGACAAACACGATTTGCATCACATCAGAGAACGGGGCTATGTGGAATCCCCCGTGCGCATCAAATCAATTGTCAAAGAATTGCTGCCCATGGACATTTTTCTGCCCGTGCCTGCCCACCGCTTCAGCGAGCTGCATATTCGCAAGGTGCACCATCCAGAGTATGTTAAATACCTTAAAAAAGTCTCTGAAAACGTACCCGCCAACAAATCCATTTATCCCTATGTGTTTCCAATTCGAAATAGCGCGCGGCCGCCCGTGGATTTGCCTGTCCGCGCCGGCTACTACTGCATCGACACTTTCACTCCGATTAATCACAACGCCTGGCTGGCTGCCAAACGGGCGGTGGATTGCACGTTAACCGCCGCCTGCAAACTGCTGGAAGGCCACTCGCTCGCCTACGCTCTGGTGCGGCCGCCGGGCCATCACGCAGAGCATAAAGCGTTTGGCGGTTTCTGTTATTTCAATTCAGCGGCCATCGCTGCCAACTATTTAAGCGAACAAGGCAAAGTGGCCATCCTCGATATTGACTATCACCACGGCAATGGACAACAGAATATTTTTTACCACCGCGCGGATGTGCTCACAATTTCGATTCACGGGCACCCCAGATTTGCTTACCCGTATTTTAGCGGCTTTAAAGAAGAAACCGGTGAAGCGAACGGAAAGGGCTTTAACATCAACTATCCTTTGCCAGAGCAGCTGGACGGCTTAAAATATCGGACAACGCTGTCTCAGGCAATTTCAAGGATTCAAAAGTTCAAACCCGCGTATCTGATAATTGCCCTTGGTCTGGACACTGCCAAAGGCGACCCCACCGGTACCTGGGACTTAAAACCAGAGGATTTTGAATGGAACGGCAAAATGATTGGCGCAATGGGAATGCCCACCCTGGTGGTTCAGGAGGGGGGCTATCGGGTGCGTTCGCTGGGCGTTAATGCGCGGCACTTTTTTAAGGGCCTATGGGTTGGACACCATGTGGGTCCCGAAGCAGGAAAAGTATACTGATGATTTTAAAAGAAATTGTGTTCAGACAGAACGTTCAGGCGCAGGACCCGTTGCGGGTGGAAGAACTGGTCCGGCAGACCGGCTTTTTTTCGGACGAAGAAATTCAGATTGCAAGGGAGCTGGTGGAAGAGCATCTGCAAAAAGGGTCTGTAAGTGGATACTTTTTTTTGTTTGCCGAGAGCAACGGGCGTCTGGCGGGGTATAGCTGTTTTGGACCCATTCCCGCCACTGCTCACAGCTTTGATTTGTATTGGATAGCCGTGCACCCTGCCTTTGGCAAACAAGGGCTGGGCAAAACCCTTCAAATCAAAACCGAGGCGATGATTGCTGCTTTGGGGGGGCAAAACATGTATGCTGAAACCTCTGGCAGGGAGCAATACGCACCAACCCGAGCCTTCTACCGAACTTGCGGATATCTCGAAGCTGCGGTACTGGCTGACTTCTATGCAACCGGTGACGCCAAGCATATTTTTGTCAAAACAGTTACCCCCGGCATTTTGTAACAGCATTACGTAAAGCAGCATTACGTAAAGCAGCATTACGTAAAGCACCCAAACCGTTATTGTTGAAATCTCAGGGGAAATTGAGTCTGGACTCTGATGAAAAAAAACCGGCTGTGTGACTGTTTCATCGCTCAGCGGACAAAAGTAAGAATTCTGTGACACCGTTGCAGCGTTTTAGAGAGGCGCAATGTCCATTGCATTGCCACATATGCGTTGCGCATTGTAAAACGACTTCCATTGCCGTTTTGGGGATAAACTGGTTCCCAAAGGCAGGGCCGTTAAAACACAATTAATCATCACTCATAGGTTAGAGTCCCTGAAGGGGTCTGGATCACTCTCTGAGATCGAGTTCAGAAACTTAAGAGGACGTCATACCCACGAAGGCCTCATGATTCCACACAAGTAATGTTTGACTTCTTCGGCGTACTGTCATTGCCGCGCAGGCCTCATGATTCTACACAAGTAATGCTTGACTTCCTGGGCGCACCGTCATTGCCGCGCAGGCGGCAATCCAGTTGTTTAAAGCAGGGCAAAGCA
>JAFGWT010000256.1 GCA_016937015.1 Deltaproteobacteria bacterium
AAAAGATAAAAAGAAACTGAAGTAACATCCTCCCGCTCGGCCCAGTGGTACAACTGCCGCTCGTAAAAGATAAAAAGAAACTGAAGTGAAACAGTTGTGGCTAGCGCGGCATGCCGAGCAGGTATCCGTACAGCGCCGTCTTGCCCCGCATGGTCTGCTGGGGGGTGAACTCTGAGTGAGCGTACACATAACGCGTATTGAAATACAGTTCGTCATCCGGCCAACTGTCCACCCCCGGATACAGCTGTTCCGTTTTTTCTCCCTTGGGATGTCCGCTCCAAAGCGGAAATAAATGCATCAGTAAAATCACACCCGTCGTTCGAAGGAGCAGGAAGCAGATGAGAAGGAAAAGGAAACGGAAGAATTCCATTCTTACACCGCCGTCACTTTTGTACAGTAATAATAAATTATTTTAACAACGGGATAAACTTAAGATTGGCTTTGGGAAACGCAAATCGCGACAACTCATCGATTGTGACCCATTCATGGGCCACCGGGCCGTTCAGACGGACCCTTCCAGAGGTGCTGGAACAGATAAACACATCCATCACAATCTTAAAATGCGTGTAGGCATGTCGCACAGTCGTAAGCTTCTTCACCACCTCGACTGAAAGATTCACTTCTTCGCGGCATTCCCGCACACATGCCGCTGCTGCGGTTTCCCCCTGTTCAACTTTTCCCCCTGGGAACTCCCACAGTCCCCCGAGCAGTCCCTCCGGACGCCGCTTGCAAATCAGCATTTTTTTTCCTTTTTGAATCACCGCGACGGCGATGTGCCGAGTGGGCACCTGTTTTCGCTTTTCCACTTTCGGATACAGATTCACCCCGTGTGTGAGATAGGCCTCACATTGCTCGGCAACAGGACATTGGTCACATTTTGGCATTTTGGGTAAACAGATGCGCGCCCCCAGTTCCATCATCGCCTGATTGTGGTCCCCGGGAAAGCTGGTATTCAAGTAGCGATTCGCTATTGGTTGGTAGGCGAGATGACTGGTCGAGCCATTTACCGGCGTCTCGTTCCGCGTCAGACGCGCGAGGACCCGCTTGACATTGCCATCCACTGCGGCCATCGGTTTACCAAACGCGATGCTGAGCACCGCTGCGGCAATGTACGGTCCAACTCCCTTGAGCGCCAGAAAATCCTTTTCTGTATCCGGCACCACGCCACCGTAAACATCGACAACCTGACGGGCGGCTGCAAGCAGATTTCGGGCGCGGGCATAATACCCCAGCCCTTCCCAATGCTTCAACACCTCATCTTCGCCGGCACTGGCCAGCGCCCGAGGCGTGGGATAACTGGCGATAAATCGATTATAATACGGGATAACCGTATCCACCTGGGTCTGTTGCAGCATGACTTCAGAAACCCAGATGGCAAAAGGGTCAGAGGTGTTGCGCCAAGGCATATCGCGGCGATACTGGTCGTACCACCGAAGCAGCCTGGAGTGGAAATCGGAAATGGTCACAAAGTCAGCGGGCGCTCAATTGGCCTTCTCGATAACATTGCCTTTTGAGTCCTTTTTGCCCCGGTACAATTTAATTTCAACCTCGCTCGCATCAGGCACATATTTTTTTGCGAGCTCGTTGATTTGAGCCTTCTGCGCATCGTCCACGTTTTCAGCCACCACGACCGTGACTGTTTTAACGCCATTGGCTTTTCCAATGATGACCTTGTGTACATCGCACACTTCGTTTTCGATGGCGTTATGTGTCTGAGAAGACTGTTTGAGCATTGAGCAGCCCATGACTGTTGCTGCCAGGCCAATTACAAATAGAATACTGATAAATTTTTTCATGACTTTTCCATACCATACTTTGTTTGGGGTTCAACCCGGAATTGCACTGCTTCAGAGTTGGACCCGGTTGTTAAACACCGATTCAAATCCGGTGAAAGAAACCAATTCAGTCAAACACGATGGTTTTATTTCCATTCACAAACACCCGATCATTCACCACCAATTCCAGCGCTTTGGCCAAAACCGTTTTTTCCACATCCTTGCCCGCTTTTGACATCATGGATGAAGTAAAACGATGATTCACATGCACCACATCCTGTCCGATAATGGGACCCTCGTCCAGGCTAGTGGTGACAAAATGCGCAGTGGCGCCGATAATTTTCACGCCGCGTTGGTAAGCCTGTTTGTATGGATTGGCGCCAATAAATGCGGGTAAAAAAGAATGATGAATATTGATAATACGATTCCTGAATTCCTGCACAAATTCCGGTGGCAGAATGCGCATGTACTTGGCCAGCACCAGATAATCCGGATTGTACGTTTTTATGATGTTCAGGATTTCCATGGCATGCTCAACCCGATCGCGATTGTCACTGGAAACCAGATGGAATGGAATTTTGAACTTTTCAACCAGGGGACCAAGGGTCACCCGATTGGCGATGACCGCTTCTATCGACGCATTCAAATCGTCATAAGTGCTGCGGATGAGCAAGTCTCCCAGACAGTGAGGCTCCTTTGTGGCCAACACCACCAGTCGCTTCCTGCATCGTTCCGCCAGACGAACATTGATTTCGCCGCCGGGTCTGACGTCGTGGAGCGCGCTCAACAGCTCACTGTGGTCCGTTGTGCCGGAAAACTCTGTTCGCATGTAAAAATGTTTGGTTTCCGGGCATACAAACTCTCTGTTGGAAAAAATATTTGCCCCGCGCTGATATAGGACAGTTGAAATTTTGGCCACCAGCCCTTTGGCATCGGGACAGTCTATCAGCAGTACGTTGCGGTCAGAAGTGTTTTTCATTTATTATCTCCACGTAAGGATGTGCCGTCTGAGTCACCTGGCCACTGCGCGCCACACTACGATTTTGCAATGGCATTATCGGACAATAGGCATCAAAAAGCAAAATTGCACATGGTTTCGACTAAAATATTTTTAAATTCGGTGGCTCAATTCATAATTTCTTGCAAATAGAAAATTTTCCAATACGTTTGGCCTTTAGAGTATGGTTCGCAGCATTGTCGCGCAGACCACGGAGTGATTTATGGGAAAGAGCATCAGGCACAGTATTGTTGGCCCCACTGCGGGCAAATTTAAATATGAAATTCGAGAAATTGTTGCGTTGGCCAACGAGCTGAAAGCCATGGGAATGGAAATTACCTGGGAAAACATTGGCGACCCAATTAATAAGGGTGAGCTGCTTCCGGAATGGATAAAGGAAATCGTTGTCAAACTGGTCCTGGATGACAGTAGCTGGGGGTATACCGCAACCCAGGGAGAGCTCGATACGCGAAAATTTTTGTGTGAGCGCACCAACCGTCGCAAGGGTGTGCGCATTCGTCCCGAAGACATTATATTTTTCAACGGTCTGGGGGACGCTGTGGCCAGAATGTTTGGGTCCATGAAAAGAGAAGCGCGCATAATTGGGCCATCTCCTGCGTACCCCACCCATTCTTCGGCAGAAAGCGCCCATTCAGGCTACGAACACGAAACCTACGAGCTGATGGCAGATGACAACTGGAAGCCCAATCTGACGGAAATCGAAAACAAAATTCGATACAATGACACTATCGCCGGGATTCTGGTCATCAATCCCGGCAACCCCACCGGTGCTGTTTACGGGCGGGACACCATGGAAGCCATCGTGGATATCGCCCGACGATACGGTGTAATGGTCATTGCAGACGAAATCTATCAGGAAATAACCTATAATGGTGCGCGGCCCGTGCTGCTGAGCGACGTGATTGAGGAAGTCCCGGGTATTGCGCTTAAGGGGATTTCAAAGGAATTTCCCTGGCCAGGCGGCCGATGCGGCTGGTTTGAAGTGTACAATCAGCATACCGACAGAAGTTTTCGGGAGTATATCGACAGCATTGTACACGCGAAAATGCTCGAAGTGTGTTCCACCAGCCTGCCCCAGCGCGCCATTCCGCTTGTTATGGGAGATAGCAGATACCCAAATCATCTGGAGCAACGCCGCCGCCTCTTTGAGGCACGCACCAACGAAGCCTGCGACATTTTTAACCAGGTCAAAGGGATAAAAGTTATCCGCCCGCAAGGCGCATTTTACATGGCCATTGTATTTGAAAATGGGGTCCTGAATGACAAGCAAACGCTGAAGATTCGCGATTCCAAAATTCAGGCCTTCATCGAAACGCGATTAAATGACCTGCCTCTCGACAAGCGTTTTGTGTACTATCTGCTGGCGGCGAAAGGTGTGTGCGTGGTGCCACTGACCGGATTTTGCTGCACCACCCCGGGCTTCCGCATTACCACCCTCGAATCCAATGATCAAAAGCGTGTCAGCACCTGGCACACCATTACCAATGCCATCACCGAATACCTGAATTCATAATACGAACACTGTATCTTTTAAGATTTATAGGGTGCCGGAGGAGCAAAGTATCAATAAAGATACTTTTATCGATCACACCTTTTTGGTGGGTACAAGGGTTTTGACCGTTCCATTGGCATTCCATTGTTTTAATGACACGCCGTACTGTCGACCTGTCAGATTCACTTCGACAAATGTACACTGAGCACCGCACCAGTACCCGGCATTCGCATAGACGCGATCATCCACAAATGCGCGGTCGACATCCACGTCGAATTTATGACTGTGCCCCATAATGCACACTTTGTATTTTCCGTGTTTGCATAGTCGATCCGCAATCGGTTCCAATCTATCAAGCTCCGCCATCACCGCCCTGGGTCTGGAAATCACCTGACTATTCCAGTCATCATATAAGTTCGCGTATGTATCTTTGATTGTTTCTGCATCCACCGTTTGACGAGCGCCGGAATAATTCCGAAACACAAACACTTCATTGTCACTTAGTTTTGTTTCCTCCAGCACCGCTTCAAAAACCCCCTGAGACAGCGTTGCCTTGCCAAGAATTTCCAGAAAATCATCTACATAGGTTTTGTAATGTCGACCGCCGTTGTTGTAGCGCGCCTTTCGGGTGGCTTCCATGCGCGAAATAAAATATCCCAGTGGCAAACCGGAAATGTTCCTTGAAAACCGGGGGGGCGCATTAAAAAGCGCATATCTGTGACCGTGTTCGGCAATCAATCTTTCAGAATGATACTGTTCGGCCACATACCGAACCCTTGGAAAGTGCGCATTAATGACCGCCCGGTCCGCATGCATGTCGTGATTCCCTGGCACATAAAACACATTTAATTTTTCCGACAGGGTTTTCAGGGCAACCATGACTCCCTGATTCTCATCGGCGCCAATCACATCCTCGATGGTTGGGGGCTCCAAATCGTGCGGAAAAATCCAGTTGTCAAAAATATCGCCCAGAAGCACAACCTCGGTATTCGCCGCATACCTGGTGGGAAGATAGTCCAAAAACCTGATAAAATTTTCTTTTTCCCCTTTTGACAACCAGTCCCAATCGTGGGGATACTTCGACTTATCCTGACTTTCGCTGCAATACCGTCCCGCGCCGATATGCACGTCGCTGATAAAAATCTTCGTTGTCGACATAACGTTACTCCTTCTGATTTTTCTGATTTTTTTGGAAACTGGCAGCAGCCTAACGTTTTTTTTGAAGAAAAACAAGGATGTGATCTGCTGCAAACTGAACCGTAGGCCCGTAAAAAAAGACGCCACATACCTGCCAAAAAAAAGGCGTTCCCATAAAAGAGAACGCCTGTTGCGGCGGCCCGTAAGCCGAATTCTGTTCCGCGATATCGTCACCGATAACGCGGCGATGACCATTCATCTAGGGCGACCGTTACCAGTCGCCTCAAGCGGCCTACCCGGAAGTCGAGAGCGGGCAACCCTTATTGACCCAAAGGTCAAACCCTTCCTGTTTGGCCTTGCTCCAGATGGGGTTTACCATGCGAGTGCTGTTACCAGCGCCCCGGTGCGCTCTTACCGCACCTTTTCACCCTTACCGGCGAGCCGGCGGTATATTTTCTGTGGCACTTTCCTTAGGGGAGTGACCCCCCACCGGGCGTTACCCGGCATCCTGCCCTGTGGGGTTCGGACTTTCCTCGTACGCAGTGCGCACGCGATCATCAGTGCCGCCACAACAGCCAGGGACTATACAGCCCCCCGCGCAGTTCGTCACTGCATTTCTAAAGCGCCAAAGGGCGATCGATCAGTTTGGACAGTAAAGAGACATCCATAAGATCAGGCGGCATGGGCCTTCCGAAGCGAATAGTCACGCGGGCAAAGGGCCAGGGCAATGTGTACCGGTCCCAGGATTTTTTTAACACCCAGGCTCTACTCGCCACTGACGACACTGGCACAAGCACCGCCCCCGTTTGCCATGCGGCCTTAATTGCGCCGGGTTTTGCCAGATGAAACGGTCCTTTGGGGCC
>JAFGWT010000257.1 GCA_016937015.1 Deltaproteobacteria bacterium
GGCGCGTTCTGCCGCAAAGTCAATCTGTTTGCCACAGGACTGCTCGTAATTCCCGTAATTGTATATGTGTGCTCGCAGCCGGTTTCCGAAAAGGCGCCGTTTTTTACCATGATGCTGTGTGCCGGGGCGGGAATCCTTACAGCGGTGATTGTTTATGGCATTCCCCGTCTGGATGCGGTTTTTGAGCCTCGGCAGTCCCAAAGGCGCGTGTTGCCGCTGCTGCTGGCGCTTTCAATGGCGGCGCTTTGGGCTTTTGTGATCATTTCCTTTGAATTCACGCAGCACAATGCGCTTCGAACATGTGACTGGGATTTTGGTCTGTATATTAACACCATGTGGAAGAGTCTGCACGGTGATCCGCTTGGCTGCTCTCTTTACAGTCTTGGAAACCATGGCTACCTGCATTTCGATCCCATTCTGATTCTTTTATCGCCGGTGTTGCTGATTTACCCGGGCCCCGAGTCGCTCATTGTTCTGCAGGGGGTATGGGTGGCAAGCGGCGCCATACCGCTGTATCTGCTGGCGTCCCGTTGTACCCAAAATCCATGGCCGGGGGCAGTGCTGGCGGCGGTCTACCTGCTTCATCCCGCATTGCACGGGCCATCCATGTACGACTTTCACTCGCTAATGCTCGCCGGGCCATTGATGCTGTGGTGTATGCATTTCCTCGAAGCGTTGGCTTTCCGACGGTTTTTTGTTTTCTTCTGCCTGCTGCTGCTGACCCGCGAGGACGTGGTGGGGATAGCCGTGTTTATCGGTCTGTATGCCTTTATCAGCGGTAAGCAAAGGAAAGTTGCACTGGGTGCAATGGGACTCGCCCTGTTGTATGGCGGCATAATCTACTTCACCGTGCTGGCCCATGGTCACTCGTACAATGGCTATTTCAAGGATATGCCGGGGGACCATCAGTGGATGGTGACAAATCTCTCCCTGACTGCGGTGACCAATCCGATGTATCTGTTATCCTATTTGCTGGCCGAACCGAAGCTGGTTTACATTTTGCAGCTGGTGGTGCCGCTTCTTTTTCTGCCTGTTTTTGCACCCCGGCATCGGGTTCTCTATCTGTGTGGGCTGGCCATAACGCTTTTGGGATCCAAAAGCTGTCTCACCAGCATCTCCATGCAGTACTCCACCTGGTGGTTGCCCTTTATGTTTGCCGCGGTGCCGACAGCCATTGAAAACATCTCAAAGGGAAGACTGGCAGGGGCATTTAAACTGAATGCGGCCAGGTTTAAAGTATCCCTTTGGGCGGGCATTTTGATTTCCACGTTTTGCATGTCCGCCGCGTACGGCGTATTCTGCCCCACGTCGTCGTTTAAAGTGGGGTATGACCGTCTTGTACGCGAATTGAGTGAGGATCAGATTGCGCGCCTTGAGACAGTCAATAAAATTAAGGAAATCATTCCCCCGGATGCGACGGTTATGGCCTCGCAGCACCTGGTTCCCCATTTGGCGATACGGCAGACAATCTGGCCGCTGGATCGTATTGGATATCGGGTAAATCGGCCTGAGTACGCGGTGGTATGGAAACGGGATCTGCGCAGCAAAAAAGAGTATAAAGTGAAGATTCGCAAAAAGAATCTCAAGATGCTGAATGACAAAGACCGGTATCAGATCATTTTAAAGGAAAACGATATCACGCTCTATCAGCGCAAAGCCAAAGAGTGACTGTTTCAATAATACGCCACAGTAAACGCCAGTCCATATGAGATGAGACGCCCGGTGATGTGACAGGAGCTGAGAACATTGTCCATAGAGCCTTTTCCGAATACCGCGGCTACCTTGGCCTTTGATGGTACATGACGGCTATCGCCAGGCAATTTTTTAATCGTGTTTGGGCGACTGCAGAGGAGAGGGCGTTATGATTCTGGCGTTATGATTCTGGCGACTATTCTTCGTCCTGGTAGTATTCGAGACCCAGGTGGGTGATGAGTTCTTCGCCGGCGATGTGGCGCAGGGTGTTTTTGAACTTGATTTTCTGAATGAAGAGATCGTGTTCAGGATACACACCGTCGGCAGTCTGCGGGCTCTTGTAAAAGAACGAGAGCCACTCCTGGATGCCGCTGAAACCGGCCCGCTGCGCCAGATCGGAGAAGATGGCCAAATCGGCGACAATGGGCGCTGCCAGAATGGAGTCGCGACACAAAAAGTCGATTTTGATTTGCATGGGATACCCCATCCATCCAAAAATATCGATATTGTCCCAGCCTTCTTTTTCGTCACCGCGCGGCGGATAATAATTGATGCGAATTTTATGATACAAATCGCCGTAAAGCTCCGGAAAATCCTTTGGACTGCAAATGGTATCGAGAACGCCGGATTTGGACACCTCTTTGCTTTTAAATGATTCGGGATCGTCCAGCACCTCACCATCCCGGTTGCCGAGAATGTTGGTGGAGAACCAGCCTTTGATGCCCAGAAGACGGTTTCGAAGGCCGGGCGCCACGATGGTTTTCATCAGGGTCTGGCCAGTTTTAAAATCCTTGCCAGAGATGGCTACCTTGTTCTTTTTGGCCAGTTGAACCATGCATGGAATGTCCACCGACAGGTTGGGCGCGCCGTTTGCAAATGGGACCTGCTCCATCAGTGCCGCGTATGCGTAAAGCTGCGAGGGACAGATTTCCTGGCTGTCGTCGTCCAGCGCCTTTTCAAAGTTGGCGATGGTCTCGTGAATCTCGGCCGGCTTTTTATATACTTCGGTTGATGCGGCCCAGACGATAACCACACGGTCCACGGTTTTCTTAAATGTCCGGATGTCCTCGCGCAACGCTTCGGCGAGTTCGCGTCGGGTTCCGGCCTTGATATGATCGCCGTTGAGATTTTTGCAGTAGTTCCTGTCAAAGGCGCCTTTAATCGGAACCACTTTCTCGAGTTCCGGTTTGACTTTCTCCAAATCCTGAGGGGTCAGCACCCCGGCTTTTTGAGCGGCAACATAGGCATTGTCGCTGAATATGTCCCAGGCCGTAAGAACCAGATCCTCCGGCATTGCCAGCGGCACCAGTTCGTTCAGCTTTACAAAACGGTTATCGGTTCGTTTTCCCAGACGGGCTGTCCCCATCCACGCCTGGCAGCCAATGGGCTTCGTGAACCCCTTTTTAATCATCTCCACACCGGCGATGAACGTGGTGCTGACAGCACCGAGACCTACCAACATGATACCGAGTTTTCCTTCGGCGGGTTTGATGTCGTACTTGGATTTGCTCATACGGATCTCTTTTCTCTTTCCATAAAAGGTTACTTCTTCGACGAATATTGAATTCGAAAGCTTTTTTCAAGGTTTAGTTTGGTTTTCTGTGTATATGAATGGTGATTCGTCAGATGATTGAAAATTGTTGTGATTGTTGTGGTTCAAGAGATGATTTTAGATGCACGAATATTCTATTCGGCGGTGGTGGTATATTTGCGGGTTTCGAGTGTCGGCCAGGTATGATATGGCATCACCACCGGTTCAATGGATAGTATAGTGAGTGGGCAGCGTGTGTGCGCTGCGGTGAATGTCAGGGGGATATGTGCAGTCACAGAACCAGATAAAAAGAACGGTGAGACCTGTTGTAACCATGTGTACTTATTTTTTTGAGTTGGGCTGTTCAAAATTGAGATATGTGTCTGGCATCCGATGTCGGATGGTATTCACCTTTTGGGTGATGCTGGCCACTGGCACGCTGGCGTGCAACGACCATGACGCGTCTTTGGATGGCCCATCCGACAGCAGTACAGACACTCTGCCAATTATCACGGGGCGGGACTCCGCGCACCGGGTTCCGGCAGATACGAGCAGTCTGGACGTAAACACCACTGACACCGCTTATAATTCAGATAGCGGTGGATTTGTCCTGTCCGATACCGATAGTGCACGGTCGTCCGATTCGGACAGCCAAACCACTTCAACCGACGCATCAATCGATACTGCCGGTGCTGACACGTTATCCATCACCGATACGCAGTCCGCTACAGCGGATGAGGACACCTCGCTCCCGTCCGACACGGATACCCTGCCTGATACCGGAACGCTCATGAATGACGATACGTCTTCTGTCAACATTGGCGATTCAGACTCTGAGGTGCCACAGTATGTGACGTGGACGGTTATGGTCTATATGGCAGCGGACTCCAATCTGGAAGCGGATATGTTGGTTGATCTCAGTGAGCTGGCGTCAGTGCAGACACCATACTGGCTCAATATATTGATTCTGTTCGACAGGCACGAATATCTCGACAGAACCGATGGCGATTGGACAGGCACACGGCTGTTCAGAGTCAATTCGCAGGTGCCTGGCGGGCTGGAGCGACTCGCTGATTCGGTGTATCTGGGGGTGACAGACTCGGGTGATACCGATGAGCTCGATATGGGCGATGGGAATACATTGGACCGCTTCATCCAGTTCTCAACAAATGCATATTCGGCGGACCACTATGCGCTGGTGCTTTCTGGCCATGGGAACGGATGGATGAAAAAGGGAACAGACGAAAAAACGTATCATCCCAAAGTGATCTGCTCTGATGATTCCGGAAACAGAGACGGCATTTCGGTTCAGCAGGTGCTGGCGCCGCTGCTGCAATCCTATTCAATTGAGGTGCTTGGATTTGACGCCTGCCTGATGGCAATGGTGGAAGTGGCGTGGGCGGTGAAGGACACCGTAAAGTACATGATCGCCTCCGAAGCCAATGAATCGTCTGAGGGCTGGGACTTTTACACCTGGTTTACGGAGTGGATAAAAAGCGCGGACTATTCGGCTGAGTCGCTGATAAAAAAACAGGTTGTGGCGTATCGTCGGTATTATGCCGAAACGACAGCGCCCTGGCAGGTTACTGTTTCCGTTGTGGATACGGCGATGTTACCGGCGCTTGGGGATGCCATTAACGCATTTATGACCACCCATGTGCCAGCCGACGTGGTGCCGTCGGCGATGACTTTTGATGTGGATTACAGCGAGTATTACGATTTGTGGCATATTGCGGATTTGGCTGGCGATGAAGGGCTGAAAATGGCGATAGAGGCTGCAGTGATATACAGTTGGTCCAGCAATGGTCCGCAAACACCGGGGGGACTGTCCATTATGTTTCTGCCAACGTTTCCTGACGCATATTTACAGACGTCGTTTTGCCAGGATCTGGACTGGTGCTGACCATTCCCTAAAAGAATTAAAAACTGATGGTGGCGCCAATGCCCTTTACCGATCCGTTTAGCGGGTACACGGCAAACGCCCGACTTCTGGAGTGATGAGCTGCGGGAATGATGAATCCTGTCAGGGTGCCCACGGCGACACCGGTCAAAATATCGGTGGGAAAATGTTTGCCCGCAGTATAACGCAGCATCGCAGTGGCGCCGGCAAGCGTCAGTGTTCCGGAAAGTATCGCGAACCGCCAGCGGGACTGCGGATGCAACCTGAAAAAAACGGTTGAAAAAAAGGTGGCGGAGCAGAACGCAATGGAGGAATGCGCCGAAAAAAAGGATGTGCGGGGATCAATTTCCGTCGCGCGCTGATCAACACTTAGTCGGGTATTGTACAGAAAGGGACGATCGCGACGAACAGCGCCTTTGACAATATTGGTAAGACCCACAGTGATGCCCATGGCTTCGGCATACATGACCAGAACAGTAAGTCCTGTGCGTTTTTGATGTGTGGTGACCTGTTGAAGAACGTACAGGAGCGGGATGGTGCCCGAGACAATCGCGCCGACGTTGCTGAGTGCCGCCGAGGCTGGTGACCAGTGATGTGTGGCGCCTCTGTCAAAACGATTGATGCTGTCCGCATTCAGGTTCATCACTTCGGCAGGGGTGATGTCATCGTTGGAATATGCCATAAACAGTCCGGTGACGGTTAAAGACAGTGCTATTGACGACAACGAGATGTCTTTGACCGGCGATAATGCGTAGGGGATATTGACGTCCTGCTCGGGGCTGACAGTGTTTCCGTGTGCGGAGGAATTCCAAAGACACAGCATCATCAGAATAAGTAGCGGGCAATATCGAAATTGGATATGCATGGTTTCATGTTGCACCAATTTGGTGGAAGGCGCAAAACAAAACGGGGGGGATCAGGATGCCTGAACCACGGGATTTTCCAGTGTGCCAAGCTTGTCAATCGATACCTGCAGTACATCGCCGTGAGACAGATAAACCGGAGGCGTTCTTACGTAACCCACGCCTTCTGGCGTACCGGTTAATATGACAGTGCCGGGCAGCAGCGTTGTGTCCTGGCTTAGGTATGAAATCAGACGCGGAATGCGGAATATCATGTCACAGGTGTTGCTTCGCTGCATCATCCGGCCGTTTAGAACGGTGCTGATTGCAAGGGCGTGGGGGTCGTCAATTTCATCTCGGGTAACAAGTGCCGGCCCCAGCGGACAGAATGTATCGAAACTTTTTCCGCGTGCCCATTGCCCGGCGCCAGCGTGCTTTTGCCACCTGCGGGCAGATATGTCATTGGCGCAGCAGTAGCCAAACACATGTTGAAAGGCGTTGTCTGCGCTTACGTTTTTGGCGGCTGTTCCTATTACAACAGCCAGCTCGGCCTCGTAATCCGTTTCGGGGCCCTTCAGCTCACAGGCTGGTATTACAATGGGATCAAATGGGTGATTGAGAGTGGACGTGGCTTTTATAAAAACCACGGGATTGCTGGTTGAATCAAAAGATGTTTCGCCTGCGTGCGCCTGATAGTTCAGCCCAATGGCAAAAATATTGGGTGGAACAACCGGTGCCAGTATTTTTTTGGGAATCACCGTTTGCTCTGTTGGCACAAAGCCTGTGTCAATGCTGCCCAGCAGGCGCCTGTATTGGGTGTCATCGATTTGTTCCGCGGTGCACAACTGACCATCGCTATCGATGCAGCGTATAATTTTCACAATTGCCTCCTAAAGCAGCGGGTACTTTTGAGCCGCATGCGTCAACTGAACAAATTGTGTGATGTCGAGATCCTGGGCACGAATAGTGGGGGATACCTCGGCATCTTTAAGCAGTCGTTCGGTATCTTCTCTGCTGCAGAGGGTGTCCGAAAGACTGTTGCGAAGCGTTTTGCGCCGCGTGGAAAATGCGGCTTTGACAACTTTGTCGAACATGTCAGCCGAAACATTCTGAAGCGGATTGTCATCTCTTGGTGTGAGCCGAACCACTGCGGAGCGCACTTTTGGAGGTGGAAAAAATGCAGTCGGTTTTAAACGCAGGATGGTCTTGATATGACAGCGGGCCGAAAGCATTACTGAAATGGCGCCGCGATTGGCGTCGGAAACCGGTGCGCACAATCGATCTGCGACTTCAAGCTGCACCATGAAAACGGCATTATCCATGTACTGGCTGGCTTGCATCACCTGTTTAAGAATGGCGCCGGTGATTTGATATGGCAGATTCCCGGCAATAGTGCCACCGTTTGTTTTTAACCAGTCCTGATAGTCGAATTTCGCCGCGTCACCTTCTATCAATGAAAAACCGGGATAATCTGAAAATTCTTTTAAAAGAACGGCGCACATGTCCCTATCCCGCTCCAGTACCGTGACCTGGCCCGACGAAAAATGAAGCAAACCCTGCGTGAGCGTGCCGAGACCGCCGCCAATTTCAAGGATCGGCGTGTTCTGCGCCGCGCATTCCAAGGCGATTGTTCTAACTGCTTTTTCACTTACCAGAAAGTTTTGGCCCCAGGACTTTTTGGCTGCCAGACCATACCTTGATAAAACGGTTCGGGGATGCTCAAAACGAAAGTCGTTCATTTGTTGCCTTTGCCATCTGTTTTGCGCCATCCGAACATGGCCAGCGCCTTTTCGAGCTGCTGCTGCTGTCTGCCGGATTGAGTGCCAACCGTCGTCACAATCAGATTGCCGGGGTGAAACAGAGATGCCGCCATGCGGGCGACATCGTCTTTGGTTATCTCAATAATTCTATCCGTCAGCTGCGCCGGCGTTCGAGAGGGTCGGTACAGCTCCTGTTCACCATACCACGAATTCAACGCGCCCGGAAAATCAGACAGTGACTCCAGATCCCAGATAGCTCTGTTTTTTGCTTTAATCAGATCGTCATCAGTAAAAAGTCCGTCTTTTACTTCGGCGACAATTCGAAGAGATTCTCCCGCAATCGACGAGATATTTTCGTGGGATGCCTGAGCGTCGATATTGAGGACGCCTGTATCTTCGTATGCTTCCAGTTCTGCGCCAATGTTGTATGCCAGCGCGAGATTCTCAAAAATCCGTCGATGAAGTGGTGTGGACATGCCATCATCAATCAGGCGGAGCAGGATTTCGATAACCGGATAATTCGCGTCCAGAAGCCCCGGGGTTAAAAAAGCGAGTCGCAGCTGTGTCTGGCTGCCTGGCTTGTGAATATGCAGATAAGGGTACGTTGGCGCAGTCTTATGGAGCGGCACATAGGGTGTGATAGTTTGACGGCTTCCTGGTTTCAGACTGCACCATGAAGACCTTAAGTTCGACTTAAGAGACTCATCTGATATATTGCCGGACACACATACGATCATGTTCTGTGCGACATAGTTGGTATCATACCACCGGATCACATCGTCGTAGTCAAAGGCTGTGACATTTTCGATGCTCCCGGTGATGGACGCCCCAAGCCCATTGCCGTACCATATGCGTTGTCGGCTCATGGTGTCGATGTCGACACAGCGCAGTTCTTCGTCGAAGTCCTCAAGTATCTCTTCGATGATTATCTTTCGCTCGGTGTCGATTTCGTTGAAATGCGGTTGAGTAATCATTTCGAACAGAAGAGACGAAGCTGTGATAACGGATTGGGACGGCAATGTAATTGAATACTCTGTGGAATCCGGTGTGGTGCTGCCATTGACGTTGGCGCCGAGTCGTTCAAATGCCTGATTGAGTTCGAAAGCGGTGGGATGCGCAGATGTGCCGCGGAATATCATATGCTCCAGAAAATGCGATATTCCATTTTCCTGCCTGCTTTCAAAACGGGAACCGGTTTTTACAAACACTGAGATATTCACCGTATGCAAACCAGGCTGGTTTATTTCTATCAGTTTCAGTCCATTGGCAAGGGTTTCCATATGAACTTCCGGACGTGCCGCGTTGTTGCCGGGGGGAATACTCAACGGCGTCTGGGTCGATGATTTCTGGGAATGTTGAGTGTCAAAGAGGCGTGAAGAGGGATGCCGCACGATGATTAGCGAAAAAAGCTAGTTGGCGCTTTTTTCAGGCTCCTTTGCTTTGGGGGTTGCTGCTGGTGGTGCAGTTTCAGGCGTCTTTTTGGCCAGTGTGGACGGCAGTGGAATTCGGGATTCGATTCGTCCGTCTTTCATGGCTTTATTCATTACGGAGTCAATTCTGTCATTCATCCAGGTTAAGATTTTGGACGCAAGCAAACGCGATTCAATCTCATCCTGTTGAACCTTAAAATCTTCATCCGAGGGCTGCTTGCGTTCCTTGAGTTGAACAACAAAAAAATTGTCGTTGACCGTAAATACTTTGCTGCCGGCTTTGCTCTGTTCGGTGAGTGCAAATGCGGCATTGATCAGCTCTTCGGATTTTCCAATGCCAGGAATAAGGGCATCGGTGCGATTGAATGCTGATGTTGTCTGCACCATCAGATGAACACCATCCGGAATGGTCAGTGCTGGTGCATCTTCTTCAGCGTTCTGATCTGCATTTTCCTCGTTTGCAGCGGCCGCTTCGTCAGCTGTGGCGGCGTCGGCGTCAGTGGGCAGCAACTCCGAAATATCTTTTCCGGATTTCATTGCTGCCAGCAACTGATCCGCCAGACTGGACATGACTTCCCTGCCGCGATTTTCCTCGTAGAGTTTGCGCGCGATTTCATCAGTCGCATCTTCCAGTGATACAGTTCCTTCACGGAAATCCTCCAGCTTAATGATATGATATCCAAATTGCGTTTTTACCAAATCTGAAATTTCGCCAGGCTGCAACGCAAACATGACCTCGTCAAAAGCGGGGACCATAACACCGCGAGGATTGTACCCCAAATCGCCCCCTTTGGTTGCACTGCCCGGGTCTTCGCTGTTTTCAGCTGCGAGTCTGGCAAAGTCTTCGCCGGCTCTGGCCTGGGCCAGCAGTGCTTCGACTTTCGCCTTTGCGGCGTTTTGTGTCGGTTCATCGGCATCTTCGTCAACTTTGATAAGAATGTGCCGTGCCTTCGCTGATTTTTCCACATTGGTGTATTTGAATTTGTTTGTTTCGTAATACTGTTTGATTTTGTCCTGATTCGCTTCAGTCCACTGGGCCAGTTCACCGGAATCACTGGTGAGATTTCCTGCAAACAGGGCAGGCGCCAGCTTGATATACGACAACGAAACAGTATCGTTTTCTCTCTGGTAAGCGTCTCGAACTTCACTTTCTGGAACAGAAATGCCGCTCATAAGCAGCATCCGCATTCGCTGCGCGATAATCTCAAGGCGCTGTTCCTCTACAAAATCCGGTTCCTTGTAATTTAGCTGATATTTGATGACATTATTGAACATCTTAATATCAAATTTTCCCTTGGCGTCGGTAAAGCGTCCAAGCATGGCGCGATGACCGTCTTTCACCAGAATATTTTTAACTCGGTCCGGGGCGAGTGCGCTATACATGCGCTGGAAACCAAGCTGGGTTGCAATCGTGGAAATGGGACGGGTGATAAAGAAATCGCCGTTGATAATATTTTCGTGCGCTTCATCAGTCGATGCGGAAATGCCCGCCTTCTCCGCCATATTTAACAGCAACTGACGTTCCACCAGACCTTTGGCAACCTGTTGGCGAAGAGATGCGTATTCCGGACTGTCTTTGCCCAGATCGCGGTTGGTATTCATGTTGATCGCATACTCCAGGGTGGCTTCGGAAATCTCCACACCATCCACGGTGATAACCGTGTTATCGGCGGCGCCGCGCCCCCAACCCTGGCTTTGCTGGCCAAACGCCACCGCAAAGACGAACGACAAAATGCCAATAATTAATAAGCCAAAAAGGCCACCCACGTGATTTCGAATAAATTCGAGCATTACTTTTCCTCCGGAATTACCTGTCCTGTTCAATCGTTGCTCGGACGTACGTAAAAAAATACGCGATTACGAGTTTTTTTTTGAAAAATAAACGCGCGCAATGTTACCGAGAGAGCGATGAAAGGCAAATGGTTTGTCATATTTCTTTATCGGGGTGCAATTTTATGTAGTATAATGTGTGTTTTTGTGTTCCACATGTTCATTTCACTGATCATTTGAGCATGTTTCTAAAGATACTTTTTTGGTTATAATTGCGGTGACGGTTTCGGTGACGGTTTCGATGTTTAAGAATTCGATAAAAGAACAGTGAATCCCCTTGAAAGATACATGGAGATTTGTTAGTACAGTGACTGAAATTTGCTAATGAAGCGGAATTTTCAATAAAATCAATCAGTTGCGAGCATGTTTGGTGCTTGCTGCCACTTTGATTGTTTAAACGGGAATACTTTTCGGCAGAGAAGTATCAGGTTATATACATGATTTTCGATTGGCTCCACAGCCTGTTGTCCAGCGACCTGGCAATTGATCTTGGAACAGCGACCACCCTGATCTACGAAAAAGGAAGGGGGATTGTCTGTTGTGAGCCATCGGTTGTTGCCGTTCAGACGGACCAGCGGGGAATTAAAAAGGTTCTGGCAGTTGGTACCGCAGCCAAAGAGATGCTCGGTAAAACACCAGGTCACATTGAGGCTGTCAGACCTTTAAGAGATGGTGTTATCGCGGACTTCGAAGTAACCGAAGCGATGATTAAATATTTTATCAGCAAGGTGCACCGTCGAAAGACACTGGTTAAACCGCGGATTATCATTTGCGTTCCATTTGGCGTCACACAGGTCGAGCGTCGCGCCGTTAAGGAAGCAGCGGAGAATGCGGGCGCTCGCGAAGTGTTTTTAATTGAGGAGCCAATGGCTGCGGCCATTGGTGCGGGGCTGCCCGTGACGGAGCCATCTGCCAGTATGATTGTTGATATTGGTGGGGGCACGACCGAGGTAGCTGTGATTTCACTTGCAGGTATCGTTTATTCCCGTTCCGTGCGCGTAGCCGGAGACAAAATGGATGAAGCCATCATCGAGTATTTGAAACGTAAGTATAACCTGGCAATTGGAGAACGAACGGCAGAGGAAATCAAAATCAAAATTGGGAACGCCTATCCGTCTGAAGAAGTCTACACTTATGAGGTGAAGGGACGGGATCTGGTTGCCGGGGTGCCTAGAACGGTTGAAATCAATTCCGACGAAGTTCGCGAAGCGCTGAGCGAGCCCATCAATGCGATTGTTCAGGCGGTAATGGCGGCACTGGAATATACCCCGCCCGAATTGTCGGCCGATATCATTGACAAAGGGATTGTTTTGACAGGCGGTGGCACCGAGTTGCGTAATCTTGATGTGCTTCTGCGTGAGGAAACCGGTCTGCCGGTCATGGTTAGCGACGACCCCACGTCTGCTGTGGTGCTTGGTTCAGGCAAAGCGCTTGATAATCTGGATCTCCTGCGAGAGATCACCATGAATTGAGCGGACGCACCGCATGTCTTTTTTAGCACGTTACAAAAATGTATTCATTTGTATCGTTGCGCTTGTCACTCCTTTTCTTTTTCTTAAGGCCAATCTGGCAGATCCCTCTAAACTAACCTCTCTCGACAGAGTGCTTTTGACCGTTTCCACTCCCATCCAATGGGCGACAACGGCAACAGCCGAGACGATAGGCAGTATCTGGAGTGATTACATTTTTCTGGTGGATACCAAAGAAGAGAATGAACGACTGCGATTTGAAAACCAGCGGTTGGCAGCTGAGAACAGCCTTTTTCTAAAAACGGAGCAGGAAGTGCGCCGGTTGCGTCGCATGCTGATGTTTCGCGAAACATTTGCTGGGCAATTGCGTGCATCCCGTGTTGTCGCCCGGGTAGTGGGGCGGGGCATTTCCGAACAGTTTCGAGTAGATCGTATTCATCTGGATATGGGAGAAGACGAAGGGCTTCGCAAGGGGTTACCCGTGGTGACCTTTGAAGGTCTGGTGGGACAAATTGCCCGGTTTGAGGGAGAATATGCCGATGTGATGCTCTCGGTGGATAGGAAGAGTTATGTCCCGGTGTATGTTCAGAGAAACGGCGCCCAGGGAATATTGCGAGGCACAGGGGAGTTGGACAGGTACACATGCGAAGTGGAATATCTGCTTCGCTCGGACGAAGTACAGGAAGGCGACCAGCTTTTTACTTCAGGTACCGGTGGAAAATTCCCGGAAGGGATACTTGCCGGGACTATTAAATCGGTTCGTCGCGAAAATACGGGGCTGTTTCAAAAGGTGGTCGTTGAACCTGCTGTCAACTTCTCCAGATTGAGAGAGGTGTTTGTGATTATGGACACCGCCCACGAGGGTGACATTGGTGCGGATGACGCAAAGTGAAAGCGAATCATGCGAACCTCCGGAACAATAATTTTTGCGTTTTTATTACTGGTCCTTCAGTCCAGTTTTGCGCATATGGTGCCGTGGGATATGTTTGTCCCCAATGCCGCACTCACAATTGTGCTCTATATGGGGTTGCATGATCACGATCTGGGTCGTGGGGCGATTGTATCTTTTGCGATTGGATATCTGATGGATGCCTTTGCAGGCAGTCCCATTGGATTATTTACATTTGTATCGGTTGCGGTATTTTTAATTTCAAAGCTGGCGGCCTGGCGGCTTTTTCTCCATGGCTGGATTTTTGAAATCATTTTGGCATGGTTTCTGGTTTTGGTTGCCGGAGGGGTCGTCCTCGCGATTCGCGCGCTGTTTGATCAGGATTTTGGTAGTTTACTTACGCATGCAAAAATAGTAGGCTTACGCGCCGGTGCGACAGCTCTGGTTGCACCTTTTGTTTTTAGGGGTATGAGATGGATCGAACAATTCTCCGTCTCAGCCAAAAGACAAGCGAGCAAAGGAAGGGTTATTCGACGATAATGTATATCTCACCTAGAAATGAGCTTTCGGAGTTTCGCCGACGGTATCGATGGATGAGACTTTTTGTTTTCCTGACCTTCCTCGTATTCGTTGGCCGTCTGGTGTACCTGCAACTGATTAATGGTGATGACTATCATCAGAAGAGCATTAACAATGTAATTCGTACTGTTTCACTTCCCGCGGTGCGTGGTCGCATTTTTGATTCAAAGGGACGTGTAATGGCGACGAGTATGCCGTCTCATACCCTGGTGGCGATTCCGCATTACGTGGATATGGGAGAGGGATTTGCCAGACTTGTTGAACTGCTTGGCCTTGACGAACAGCAGTCCCGACAGATGGCCGATAAGCTGAATGATTACCAAAAGGATCTGCGGGATATGCGCCGATTTCAGCAGATTTCGCTGCTTGAAAACCTGGCACCGGAGCAATTGGCTGCTGTAAAAGCGCATCAGGATGAACTCGCCGGGATAGATGTTGTTGACGAACCAAGGCGGTTTTATCCCTATGGCGAGGTGGCCAGTCATGTCATTGGCTATATGAATGAGGTGAATGGAGATGATATCGCGCTTGCCAGAGAGAATGAGAACATCATTGATAAGTATAGGCCGGGCGATCTGATCGGACGCAAAGGGATTGAACGTTCTTTTGAGCCGGAACTGCGAGGCATCCGTGGATGGAAAAAGAAAGTGGTTGATGCGCGGGGGCTGTCGCTGTCAAGAGAGAAGACCAAAAATCTTTTGCCGGATGCCAGCATGCAGGAACCCAGCCCGGGTTACGACATCACTTTGACTATCGACGTGGCATTGCAGAAGTTAACCAGGCAGGCGCTTAGTGGCCATCCATCCGCAGCTGCAGTGGTGATGAATATAAATGACGGCAGCGTGCTTGCGGCCGTGAGTCGACCGTCGGTGGATTCGAACAGGATGACTCGCGGACTTAGTTACGCAGAGAATGACGAAATAAATGAGAATCCTTATCGTCCCCGCATCGATAAAACGCTTTACGAGAACTATTTTCCTGGTTCGGTTTTCAAGCCGTTTACGGCATTTGCTGCACTCGAAGAAGGGATTGTCACTCCGGAGGATGTCTTTAATTGCAGCGGATTTCATGAATTTGGCGGGCGCATTTTCAAATGCACGCATTCTCACGGAGACATGACACTGTATGATGCCCTGGTTCAGTCATGTAATGTTTATTTCTACAACCTGGCGGAAATGACCGGGATGGATCGTATCGCCCGATATGCAGGAGAATTCGGTTTTGGACAGAAGACCGGGGTTGGCTACAACACTGAAGCCGCAGGGCATATTCCAACACGTGAATGGTACGATAAAAATTTCCCGGGAGAGTTCCGCATTGGACATACGCTCAACGCATCGATCGGTCAGGGGAATACCAAAGTGACATTGATGCAGGTGGCAGCGGCCTATTCCGCCATGGCCAATGGCGGTACACTGTATCAGCCACAGGTTATCCAGAGTATTGAAACACCCGATGGAGAGGTCGTCAAAGCGTTTCAGCCGATCATCAAACGGCGTGTATCTGTAGGAAAGCACAACATGGACCTTGTGATGGAGGCTTTGGTTGGCGTGGTTGAAGATGAAAAGGGAACCGCGAATTCAGCATATAACGAAAATGTCTCTATCGCGGGAAAAACCGGGACAGCACAGGTGGTGAAACAGTCGCGCAAAAAGGGCGACACTATGGCAGAATTTTATTACCAAAATCGGGACCACGCGTGGTTTGCCTCTGTGGCGCCGGTAGAAAATCCGGAAATCGCAATCGTTGTTCTGGTGGAACACGGTGGTGCCGGCGGAGAGCATGCTGCGCCAGTAGGGGTTGAGATTGCACGGCGGTACTTTGACGAAATCGCGCCGCGGCACGAAGCGCCATTGCTTGCGGATTCGCCTTCGGATAGCAAATCCAACGTCCGTATTCCTGTAGAAGATTCGGCGCCCACTACAGCGTCCGCACATCGTCACTGATTTTTTTCAATGGCTGGGTCTCTCGTATATAACAGGCGAGACGAGTTCGACTGGGTTCTTGTTTCTGTTGTATTTCTGATTTCCACAATCGGAATTCTCAATCTGTACAGTACCGGGGTCGCTTCCGGTGCACCGGAACTCTATTTGACCCAGCTTTACTGGGTGGTCCTGGGCGGGATTGGTGCCTTTGTCGTCGCCATCATCGATTACAAGCACTATGAACGGTACGGGTATTTCGCATATGGCGGTGGCATCCTGATGCTGGTCCTGGTTCTTTTATTCGGAAAAGAAGTTGGTGGGTCGGTTCGCTGGTTTGCGATTGGAGAATTTCGCTTCCAGCCTTCGGAATTAATGAAGGTGCTTTTGGTTGTGGGACTGGCTAAATACCTGCATCACGATCCTAAAGCGGAGGGGCGAAAGCTGGAAGATTTGTTTGTGCCGGCGCTGATGACCGGGCTGGCGATGGTACTTATTCTAAAAGAGCCGGACTTGGGGACCGCATTGCTTTGTCTGCTTGTTTTTCTGAGTATCATGATGCTAACGCGTCTGACATTCCGGTCGACTATGGCCTTGATTGTGTCAACGCCGATTGTCGCGATTATTGGATGGAGTTACCTGCTCAAAGATTATCAGAAAGCCCGCGTCATTTCATTCTGGAATCTGTTTGTGGATCCGGAGGCTGACAAACTGGGGGCCGGGTGGCATGCAAATCAATCCATCATCGCCATCGGCTCTGGACAACTTACCGGCAAAGGGTATCTGGACGGGACGGCGGGCCCACATCATTTTTTGCCGGAATGTCGCACGGATTTTCCGTTTTCGGTATTTGCTGAAGAGCATGGATTTCTGGGTGCGGCTGGCCTGGTGTTTTTGTATCTGTTTTTAATTATGTGGTGTATTCGCATTGCGGCACAATCCAGAGATCGGTTTGGATCCGTGATTGCCGTTGGGATTGGCTCCATTATTTTTTGGCATGTGGTAATCAATCTGGGTATGGTGATGGGCGTTATGCCGGTGGTGGGGATCACTTTGCCGCTGTTTTCATATGGCGGGTCTTCGATTTTAACTTTTATGTTTGGGTTTGGTTTGCTTTTGAACGTATCGATACATCGATATCGCAGAAATTACGGTGCCTGATAAAGAGGTGGCATCGTGAGGTATCGCGCAATTCTATTTCTGCTGCAAAAAGCAGGTGCATTCGTTGCGCGAATGTCGTCCGCTCGGCTGTTTGCGGTGGGAAGCGCATTGGGCATGTTTTGGCATAATGTTTTGCGAATCCGCCGGGATGTTGTTTATGCCAATCTTCAGTTGGTTTTTCCTGAAAATCGGTCCGTTCACCGGCATATTGCCGCCGCATTTTTTCGTCATTTCTGCGCATCGGTTCTTGAATTTATTGCCATTCCGTTTAGAGGGATACCTGTCAACGAGTTATCTGTTCACGGTGCCGCACATTTTGAAACCGCTTTGGCAAAACGCAATGGAGTGATTGCGGTTACGGCCCATATGGGCAATTTTGATATGCTCGCCTGTTCCCAGGCACTGGCGGGGATACCGCTGGGAATTGTGAGCAAACGGCTGCACGCATCTGCGTTGAATGAATTCTGGATGCATACTCGCAGAGCCTGCGGCGTAAAAATATTTGAGGAAGGCAACTCGTCCACAGGAGTTGTGCGCTGGCTGCGACGACGCAATGTACTCGGTCTTGTTGTGGACCAGCGTACGTCGTCGTCCAAGGGCGGTGTGGCGGTTCCCTTTTTTGGTTACAACGTTTGGACATCATGTGCCGCCGCGGATTTGGCCTTGCGTACGGGCGCAGCATTGGTCCCGGTTGTGACTATTCGAACGTCCGAAAATCGACATCGGATAATGTTCGAAGCGGAAATCCCAATTCGTGACAGCCGCGGAGAACTGCGTACACGCATGGAAATTATGCAGGAATTGCATCGTGTGGTGGAATCCTGGATTCGGACATATCCCGAACAATGGATGTGGTTGCATCGTCGATTCAGGCATGCGGCAGGCGCCGGTAAATTGCCGTATTGAGCATGCTCACATTGAATCCACGTGGCTTGGAAAAGAACGTTCTATAACTAAACAATTGCTTGAGTAGTAAAGTTATTGAGAGTAAAATAATTGCCTACGATTAGATGTATCTTGAATTGATACATTGCAAGAGGTCAGTCGCTTCACATCGGAAGATGTACGGGAGAGTGTGAATGCAGAAAGTTCTGATGGTATTTATTATTCCTTTAATAATGTTGATGGGGACAATTGTATCCGCGACAGTATTATCTGGAAAAATCTCTGTTTCCCCAAAGTTCATTGAACAGCTGGATGCACTTCGCAAGCAATCGGAGAACAATGATTTTCGCGGTTACTGGAATGAGCCAAATGGTGTGCGTCCGGTTGCTTCGGTGAGATTTGATTTGTCCTCTGATATTGGCGTTGCGCTGTTCAGAGAAGGTGCGCCGGAGCCCAAAGCAGACCCGGTACTGTCGCTTGACGTTTTAACGGGTGCGCTCGAAAAAAATGTGGTTGTTATTCGCCCCAAGAGTCGCATTAAATTTGTAATGAGGTCGCCGTTTGATCACGAACTGTATGCACCGGGCAAACACGATTTCAAGCCACAGAAGCAGGGCAGTAATTCCTTTCGCCCGATTGATTTTTACAGCGCAGGCGTTTTTGAAATAAAATGCAAGTTGTTTCCGCATTTTCAGGGCTGGATTGTAGCGACACCCGCAACATACGTACCCAAATTGAGTCAGAGTGGCACTTTCACAGAAGAGGATGTTGAAGAGGGCAAATACACTTTGAAAGTGTTTTTTCGGGGGAAATGGATTTTGGAAAAAAAATTCGAAGTGTCTGGCAAGAAGCAGGAAGTGGCTTTTGAGCTGAAGGATGTTAATGGCGTGCCAGCGGGTGATGATGACGCCAAATCCGACTCAGAAAAACCTGAGCCGAAGAAAGAAAACAACTAGCCGAAACGAGCAAACGCACGTTTCTTCAGTGAACGTTTAGGTCGGCTGACTTTGATTTGCCTGGATAGTGAATAGTTGGCCGGTATTTAATCCGAATTTCAATAGGGGTTACATGTTTATTTCTCGTTTTTGGACACTACTTTTGGTAATTGCGGTTGCGATAAGTGCTTCCGTCCTCATTCTGGCCAAGGATTTGGTGAATCGCGAGCGTCAGGAAAATGCAACCAGTGCTTTGTACAAAGAACTCGATAAGCTGGAAATAGCGTTTACATTGCACGCAAGAAAGCGGTTGGATGTGCTGGTATCAGTGTCTGCAGACGCTGACGTCACAGCAAATATGGCTGCTATTGCTCATGCGCCTAAAAAGATTGATGAATATCGTCCAAAATTGTTGACTGCGTTAAACAGGAAAAACGCCGATCTTGGTCAGTATAAGGGGGATATGCTTCTTGCCGTGGACCTGGGGGGCAAGGTGATCGTAAAGACCGGGAGCAAAGGTCGCGAGAACAATTTCAGCCTTGCCGGATTTCCGACCGTTGAAGCCGCATTGCGTGGGTTTGTCCGGGATGATGTATGGAAGCTGGGCAGTGATGTATATCTGATTGCAGCCAGACCGGTCATTCAGGGGGGACAATATGTTGGTGCGATTATACATGGAATGCTGTTGACGGATGTGCTGGCCAGCAAGTTCTCCAATACCGCCCAGGTGGCATATTTCGCAAACAGCGTCATGGTTGCCGTGGGAACACCCGAATCCAAGGAAGTGGGCCGCGCCAAGGATTCGGAAATCGCGGCGCCGTTGGCAGCACTCGATGCTGATAAAAATTATCAGGACAAGGGACGCAGCGAAATTAAGCGAATCAAAGGTGAAGGGCATGATTTTGTGTCAGTTTTTTCGCGCATTAGAGGGGAGGCTGCGTTCAACGGCGTCGGCTGGGCCGTCATCGTGCCTGTTAGCCGTCCCATTGAACTGACATCCATTTATGAAGAGGCGGGTTCGCAGGATGTTGAGAATCTGCCTTGGGTGATGATTATCGGTGGCGCTTTGCTCACATTGTTTTTGGGATGGTTTTGGAATTATGTCGAAAGTGAGCGTCCGATTTCCAAACTGCACAGGGCCATTGCTGCTTTGGAGAAGGCTGATGTAAAAGATCAGCTGAATGTATACAAATATAAGCGGAGTGTTCGCAAGATTGCCATTGCTTTTAACAAGGTAATGGATGTGAAATTGAAAGGTCTGATGGCGAGTATGGGGGATGCGGGCGGCCGAAATGTGTCGTCAATTCTCGGGGACAAAGGAGGCGATTCACGTCTTTCAAGTGCGGCGTTCCGGTTTGCTGAAGATATGAATGACGATATTCCTGCGCCGCCTTCCGCTTTGGAGGCGCCGCCCCCGGATGCGAAACCCCGACCCATTACACCTATTGGGCCAACA
>JAFGWT010000258.1 GCA_016937015.1 Deltaproteobacteria bacterium
CATCTGAGAATTGACTGCCTGTGGCATACCGGATTCATGGGACGGGTTTGTTGCCGTCGACGCGGCACTGGGCGCCGTGTCCTTTGCGGCATTGCTCACCCTGTATCCCGCATATCCAATCAGCCCAATCCCGGAAAACAGCAGAACAGACAGTATCACCGGTTTGGCGGCGGTCACCGCTGCGACTGCTTTGGCCACGCCACCGGCCTTCACCACAGCGGGCGCAGCCAAAATGGTGGGCAACGCCAGGGTCGCTGCCAGCCTTTTATACAGGCGCGACCGCGTTTCCGCGTTCGGACCGTCAATCTCATCGGCGGCTGAAATCAATGCCCCCAACTCAGGACCAATGGGTTCCATACTGTATCTTGAGTCGCTCATGAACCACACCTTTTCACTGGTTTGCGTCCAAGCAAAGTGTTTAACTGTTGCCGCGCCATATTCAGGCGCGAATAGAGGGTGCTCTGCGGAACATCCAGAAATTCTGCAATTTCCCTCATGTTTCTCCCCTCCAAATCGTGCAGCACAAACACACTTCTGCGTTCCATATCCAAAGAACTCAGGGCTGCAAGCAATTGACGCTGCGCATTTTTGCGGTCCAGAGCGGCTTCGGGGTGAGACGCGACCGTTTCTTCTTCCACGCGATCGGTCAGCACCTCCCGCCTGCGATACGCCAATCTGTTGAAATCAAGAGCGACCCGGGCAGCGATGCCACACAGCCAGGGGCGTACCGGGCGATTCACGTCAAAATCCCGGTATCGCTTGTAGAAAATCACAAACACATCATGGGCCTTGTCTTCCAGATTTTTCTCGTCCACGCCCAATCTGCCAAGACAACGCCAGACATATGCGATTTCTTCTCGATATATTTCCTGAAATGACTTCATCTCTAATGCTTTAATTGCTGCCTTAACATGCTGCGCCAACATGCTGCCGTGTGCGACGCCTCAACGGGTGTCCTCTAAGCCCCAAAAAAGTCGGGTCGCCATTAATCATCCTACCTGTAATTGGGATGACGTTGATTGAATTACTGAAAAAAATTAAAAATTAATGCCACGCCTGCGCTGCCGCCCAAAGGTGGCGTTTGCCAGTACAGCCGGTCGCTGCCGCGCTCCAGCAGTTTTTGCCTGAATATCGGGATACTGAGGTCTGCATACAGCTGAAGAATAAAACGGGACCTGACCGGGCGTTCCATCCCCACTCGCACAAAGGCAAACCCGGCTGCGCCCGCTGATTTTCCCGCCAGAGGCAGACCGCTCGCGTCCGCGCTGAATCGACCCAAAGATGCCCCGCTGCATCCAAACCCCCATCGTCCTCCAATGCATACCCCCGTCTCTGCCAGCCACTGCCTCGTCTCAATCCGCCCCGGTGAGGGGGTTAATTCGCGAGGAAAATCGTATCGCACCCCCAAATGAAATCTGGCCAGGCGCCATCGAAGCCCCATCCCCGCGTCAACGCCCCCCCCAATGCCAGGCAGCGCCCCAACGGTTCCCAGTCCCCCCAGATAAATTGCCGCCACTGGTGGCGCCGGGACTTCGGCCGACCTGGATTCAAAGTTGTTTGCAGGTGCGGCTGCATTGCGAGATAAACGAGGCGATGGTGCCGCAGTCATGGGGGCGGACTCGGCTGTCGATTTCTTTGGAGACGCATTTTCCTCAGGTGCCTGCGCTGACTCGGCTGATGCTTCCGTCTCCGCTGATTTCAACGCCTCCGCCGGTGCAATGGCGATGGCCAGAGTGAGACTGGCAGCATCCATCGCTTCTTTACAACTGCCGTGTGATACCACCTCCCGCTCGCCAATAATCGCCCCGGACCTATCCTTCATAATGATTTGCACTGCAATGACATTGCCTGTTGGGTTGACCCGCACGTCGAGATGGCGATGCGCAGCGTCGTCCCAGGGAGAATAACCGATGCGGCTTTCCACCGCATGTCTGACGGCCGCGAGAGAAGGACATTCGAGGGGGCGGACATCGCTCAATCCATCCACATGATACTCAATGGACACCTGTGGTTTTTGCTGCCCTGCAACCGGCAATGCCACCGCAGTCAATACAGCGCAAAAAAGCCATGCCGGCAGTTTAACAGCCAATCGCCCCCCCACTCACCGACGCTGCAAGGCACGCATGGTTCTGGCGCTGCGGCGGAAGAGTCGCTGGGTATGAGAAGGCGCATGGTCATATTCGGAGAGGGCTTTGGCCATAACCGCTTGCGCCTCGTCATTTCGCCCCAGCTGAATCAGACACTGGGCCAGCGCCAGTTCGTGATCCAGTCGGGCGCGGGTCCGAACCAGTTGCTGCAGGGTTGCCAGACACGCATCCTTTTGCCCGGCATGCCACTGGACTGTTGCCAGCTCCGTCCACACCTGAAAATCCCGGTACGACGGCTGCTTCTCAATGATTGCCTGCAGCGCCGCCATGCTGTCCGCAAACGCCTTTTCATCCGAAAGACAGATGGCCTTGCCATACAGCGCATCGAGATTGTCGGCGTCGGTTTCGAGAATGCCATTAAAATGCCACAGGGCATCGCCCAGACGGCCATCGTCATAGAGCGCTTTGGCATAGGCCAGGCGGTTGTTCACACTGGGGGTCGACTGGTACTGATATTCCACCTGAGACAGCGATGGCGGTGAGTCAAACCACTTCCCCCATTTGAAGTCCTTCATTTTGTGCATCACGAAATAAATCACATCGCCAAACGGAACAAAAAATATGATAAAATACCAGTATTGCGGCCGACGCTTTTTATGCACGTCCACCAGCAGCCACGCTTTAAAAATCAGCAATAGAATGGGTAACAGTCTCGCCACGGTTCAACTCCTGTGTGTCATGCATGGGTGTCATGCCCGCATGTCATACCGCGTGGCATGCCATGTGTCACGACAGATCTGGCACGGTTTGGCCGCAATCGTCAATGAATTATCCCAAAACCCAACACCGCCACATGCGACAGAAATTGTCTTATCAGCCCATTATACTGACCGGTGTCAACGGGAAAGGACACATGATGCAAACACAAAATATGATTCAAATATACGTGGACGGCCAGGAAGTCACCGGCGCCGTAAAAAAGGGCAGCGACAACCAGATTGAAGTGGAGCTGCTCTCACCTTACGGTGGACACAAAACCCGCACCCATCTGCCGGTGATCACCACGCCCGGACACCCGGCAAAGGGGTACATGTATCTCATGCGCGACCTGCTGGAGGATTTGTACCTGCAATGCCGCTGGGATCCGGCCAGCTGAAATTCGCTTCAAATCAAATGGAACAGGGAAATATTGCCCCTAAAGAGATGGGTGAGAGATGCGTGAATGCACTTTCAGCCGGAGTGATTGGCCAGGGTTTGCACCTGCATCTGTTTGTTGGCGCGAATGATCATTTTCGCCGCCGTATCATTTTCCACTCGCTCGACGCATCCCCAGCTGATTGTCCACGGCGCGCCGGTTTCCGCCATACCCATGCCGGCCAGACTGTCCTTTGCCCGTGCCATGACCGCTTCGGTATGGGCCCAATCGCAGTCAATCAAAGCGATAATAAATTCATCCCCGCCAAGACGACCGACAATATCGGTTCGCCGGACAGTGTGTTTTAAAACATGTGCGGCGCCGGCAAGCACCCGGTCCCCAGCCTGGTACCCGAGTTGTTCGTTGGCGGCTTTAAGCCCATCTACGTTGGCAAAAACAAGCATCAGCGGACTGTTTCGCCGATTGGCGAGGTTAACGGCAGGTTCCAGCTTCTCCATCAGCCCCCGGTGATTCAGCACGCCGGTCAGATGATCGGTGGTTGCAACGGTGGCCAGTTCGTCGAGATACCATTTTTGACGAACACTGCAATGCCCGTTCTTCCATCCAAGCAGGGCAAGGAGAGGCGCAACGAGCACTGCCGAGAGCAACAATCCGATAAGCAGCGAATGCCTGGTTTTGAATGCCGCCTCAGGCGACACATGCATCACCAGAATCCAGGTTTGGGGATCAGTTGTCTGAATCCCCAACTCTTTCGCAGTCACTTTTGAAAAATAAAATTTTCCCTCTGGCGCGGTGACCGGAATTGACGGATTGCGTTGAAACGCAGCCCACACTGCCGGAAAGTCACTCAGAAAGCCCTCGGCCTTGCGCTTATTGTGTATGGACAAAAACTGCTTTTGGGTTAAAGCGCCATCGAGATAATACCCATCGGTGTTTAAAAGATACCAGCTGTCTTCCAGATGCAGCCCGGTCTCATCGCGCTTTTCGAGCAGATTTTTTAATCGAAACGTGGTCATCCCCTCTTTCATTTCCTGCATCTCACGCCACCGGTTGGTATCCATCTCCCCGTTAATCCGTGACATGAGGACAAAGTAAATAATGGCTTCGACCAGCGCCAGAAAGACAACCAGCAAAGTGCCGTGCAGCACGCCTTTTATTCGCGCGTTCCTCTGAACAGCCCTGGGAATTTTCTTTTCGGGAATTACAGTATTCATAAACCCTCAATCCTCAAACAGCGTATGAATCATCAGGTATTAACGGCAGCAGTGTCAGATTGTTAATCGGCGCGGATAAAACTGGCGATTGGGAAGCGGAATCCCCACTTTTTCCAAAGATCCCTGAGAATAGGGTGGCACTTTGAACATACATCTGTTATGCCGCCAGCGGCTACGGGGGGCGTACATGTATTCTGCAAAGGGAAAAAAATGATTCATACCACAGATGTCAGCTTAAGTTTTGGTGGCCAGCTGCTATTCAAGGAAGTCAACGTTAAGTTCACCCCAGGCAACTGCTACGGTCTCATCGGCGCCAACGGGTCGGGCAAGTCCACATTTTTAAAAATGCTTTCCAGAGAACTGGACCCGGACAGCGGTCAGATTCATGTGGACAGCAAATGCCGCATCTCTCAGCTAAAACAGGATCATTTTGCATTTGATGCATTTACCGTGGTGGAAACCGTAATGCGCGGCAACACGCGGCTGTATGAAATCATCGAAGAAAAAGACGCCATTTATGCCAGACCGGATTTTTCTGAAGAAGACGGCATGAAAGCGGCAGCGCTCGAAGAGGAATTTGCCGAAATGAACGGATGGGAGGCAGAATCCGAAGCGGCAGCCTTACTGGCCGGCCTCGAAATAGACGACAGCTACCACGAGCGAAAAATGTCGGAACTGACAGGTCCCGAAAAGGTCAAAGTGCTGCTGGCCAGAGCGCTCTTTGGCAATCCGGACATCCTGCTCCTCGACGAACCCACCAACCATCTGGACATCAAATCAATTGTGTGGCTGGAAAATTTTTTGTTTCGATTTACCAATACCGTCATTGTGGTGTCGCACGATCGCCACTTTCTAAATAAAGTCTGCACCCATATCGCCGACATCGACTACGGCAAGATCACCGCCTACGCCGGGAACTATGCATTCTGGCGAAAATCCGCGGAGCTGGCCCAAAGTCTGCGTGCCAATCAGAAGAAGAAAGACGAGGAAAAAGCCAAAGAGCTCAAGGCGTTTATCCAGCGCTTCAGCGCCAACGCGGCCAAATCCAAACAGGCCACCTCCCGTCAGAAACAGCTCGAAAAACTGCAACTCGAAGATTTGCCAGTGTCGAGTCGAAAATATCCCTTCGTGGAGTTCAAACCGGAGCGGGAGGCGGGCAAGGATATTCTGCGCGTTGAGGGTCTCACAAAGCAAATCGAAGGCGACACCATCCTTAACAACATTACCTTCACACTCAACAAAGGCGAAAAGGCAATCGTTCTGTGCAAAAACACGGTTGCCATTAAAACCCTCTTTGAAATTCTGGCGGGCGAACTGGCGCCGGATACGGGAACGTTCACCTGGGGCGTCACCACCACAAAGGCGTATTTCCCCAGTGACAACGCGGCCTACTTCAATAACAGCGATTTGGATATTCTAAACTGGCTCAGACAGTACTCCACAGATGAATATGAGTCTTATCTGCGCGGGTTTTTAGGCAAAATGCTGTTTACCGGCGACGACGTTTACAAAAAGGTAAATGTCCTTTCCGGTGGAGAGCGGGTTCGCTGCATGTTCGCGCGCATGATGCTGTCCGGCGCCAATGTGCTGATGCTGGATGAGCCCACCAACCACCTGGACCTCGAAAGCATCACCGCGGTCAACGAAGGGCTCATTCGCTACACAGGCAGTGTGTTGTTTGCCACCCATGATCACCAGTTCATTCAGACAGTGGCCAACCGCATCATCGACCTCGATGACCTGTCCGGCAGCGCCGGCGCCAGCAGCTACGATGCATACACGGGTTACGAATAGTCCAATCGATAAATTAATGGAATTTCATAGGTAAGATCTTTAGCCTGAAATATAGCAATTCCCCGAATTTTTCCGTTTAAGAAGCAGCCGTCATGCCCGAGAATTCGGGCA
>JAFGWT010000259.1 GCA_016937015.1 Deltaproteobacteria bacterium
GCAACCTCCCCTCCGTCGGCGTCCGCTTCGTAACAGGGATTGTCCACTTTATTAACGGCATCTTCGGAAACGCACATGGCAAAGTCCATGGGAATTGATTGGGCGCACGACTGTTCACAGGCGCCGCAGCCGACACATTTCTCAATGGCCTTATACATTTTCAGCGCACTGTCGGTGACGTCCGCATCAATTTTGCACTCGACCATGCACTCTTCGTACGCCGGACCCACCAGGCAGCTGTCTTCCGAACCGTCGCAACAGGTATGGCGGTGGCAGTCAAACAGTTGGGCACAGGCCGCATCGTTGAGGCAATCTTCGAGCTGAGAACTGCACGATGTTGTCAACGCACAATCCCAGCACTCGCTGTAGCAGTCCTTATCAGGGCCATCACACGGCGACGAGTGAATACTCTCCGAATCGAACTCTGAGTCAGTATCGGTATCCGCGTCGCTGTATGTATCGCTGTCAGTATCTGAATCACTGTCTGTATCAGAATCGCTATCGCTGTCCGAATCCGCATCTGAATGGAATATCGTGTCTGCGCGCGAGTCTGAATCCGTATCGGGAATATACCCCACATCGCCCACACACTGAAAGACGCCACCGGTTACCGAGCATCTCTGGCCATGGATGGTGCAGTCCTCCCATTGCTGCCAGTGTCCGTCCATGCAGTGCAACACAACATCTCCGTCACAGGCCGTTTCCATGGCTGCGCACGTGGCGGTATCATCTCCCGGCACTGTCAGCGTATCGTCACTGCCCACGCTGTGTCCCAGCGAATCGAGCCGGTTTGTGCCTGTATCGGTATCATTGTCGGTCGAGGTGTTATCGTTATTGTCCGCATCTTCACCGACAGTGCCGCAGGCGATGGCCCCCACAGCTAAAAGCACAAAAGTACAAAGAAACAAAAATATCGTTTTCATGGCGTGTCCTTTCATTTATGGCAGAAGGTCACATTATATCATGCAGCGAACAACATTGAATATCATTTTTTTCTGGATAAAGTGGTTTTTACCTGGGTGATACAACCGCAGTCATTCAGATAGAGAAAGGTGTGCGGCGCAACCGGCCAGTGGCGACAGCGGCTTCGAGTAAAGATGCTTTATGGTTTGAGATATTTTTCACGCTCACTCGTTTGTGTTCGTAGGTGATTTTCAAATTCGCCGCGCACGAGGGACAGTTGAGGGCGACAGGGCGGGGTACCTCTGAAATGCTGACCAGCGGCTGATTGTCACCACCATGATTACCGGGTTCCACCTCGTAGATCTGCGTCAATCCCGGATATATTTTTTTTATCCATTCGGGCGCGGGCCATGTGCAGGCAGGGTCGCCACACTGGGGGCATGCAAAATTCCGTTCGCTGTTCTCCAGTGATTCAACGTTAAACGGATGGGCGCATTTTTCACATGCGGGCGCCATATTGGTGACTTCAAAGCTGACCGCAATGCCGTCCACTTCAATTCGTTCTCTTTCGGAGGCGCCGACGCGTAATCGCTCCAGCATCATGTCGGCCTGTTCGAAAATTTTTCCCCATATGTGTCCATCAAACACAACGTTGTTTAGACATTCACAGCACAGTACAGTCTGAGAGGGCGCACTGAGTGGCAGCGGATTGCCGCAGTGAGGACATTCAATGCGCGCACTGATCCGACAAAACCTGGAATGCGTATCTTCAGTCATTGATTCAGATGTCCTTTCCAATTTCCATAGCAGTTCCTTTTTTCCAAACAGACCAGGGGTTCTGCGCGATGCTCTGTTATAGCTGTGAGGAAAACATTTATGCAATACCCGCGTTGCAGTATCGGCTATCCGGCAGGCAAATGGGGATTGCAGCGGAGACCGGTTTGACTCCTTGCTGCAATCGCAGTAATTCGGCCGCTTTTCGCTTTCGTCGTCAGTCCCTCGGTCGATGTAGCTATGGCTACACCTCGGTCGGGCATTGCGGGCGCGCAGCAAAGCAGCTCGTATTCCCGCAATTTCGCTGGCGTACCCAAACCGATCGCCGCGCTAGCGGATGGGGAAATCGTATCCGATTTTTAAAAATATTTCGGCGCCGGGGCCCGGATTGGGTGGGTGCCAGTTGTTGTACGGTTGGATGTAATTGATTTCGCTGTTGGCGATATTGCGCACCCCAATCCCCAGAGATAATCCTTTTGTAAACGCATTACGGTACAGTACATACACATTCCCAATAAACTCAGGACCGAATTTTTTAAGTTGCATGTTGTAATACATATCCACGCCCGTGTATCCGTACCTGTCCCCAAACAGCAGAGACCCGGAAAAGTTGAATGTCAGATTGCGAATGACTTCCAGACCGCCGCTGGCCGCCAGTTTGTTGCGCGCAAAGCCGAGCATCGCGTTGCCGTGGCGGGGCACATGATAGGTTTCCACCTCATTGAACACCGGATAAAACCAGGAATACCCAAGCTTTAAAAAGTGGTGTGACTGTTTGAATGACAGCTCGGTTTCGAAACCAGTGGTGCCGGTCTTTTTGTAATTTACAAATGACTCGATTTCGGTCTGATCGTCATAAAAGTACACGATGGGATCGGTCACATGGATAACAAAACCGTTTATGGTCCAAAACAGCGAATCAATGAGCCTGAGGCCAATCTCCGCTTCGCCTACGGTTGTGCGATCCCGTTTGAGGTCTGGATTGTAGGAGAGGTTGTTGACGCTGGGTTCCCGAAACGCCTGGCTTCCCAGCAGCTTAAAGTGCACGCGGTCAAAGGATTTGGTCAACGCTGCCCTCGGCACTGCCCCGCCGCCGGTAGCGCTGCTGTATTCATACCGCAGGCCCAGCGAGATGTCCATTGGGCGGGTATGAAACACGCCCTCGCCATAAACCGCGACATCGTGATAATGCTCTGACGTTTTGCAGGTGGACGGATCGGTGTTGTAGTAATAATCTGCTTCGCAGGGGTCCGGCAGGAATCCGTAGTAATCATCCTTCACATAGTCAAAACGATACTCCCCAGCCACAGAGAAATCAAACCAGTCCACTGGCGAGTATGTCAGCGTCACCCCAGGGGTCAGCCGGTGCACCACAGGCTCCCAGTACAGCATGTACGGTTTTGCATTCTCATCTGTAATGGACCACGGCTTTTGAAAGAGCCAGGTCATCCGCGGTGTAAGAATCATGTTTTTGGAAAGGGACACATCATACCGAAGCTTCAGCGAACTTGTCGTAAAATAGGCAGGAAAGGCCTCCGGCAGATTTTCACCCCACCCATCCCGGGTGGTGGTCCGGTATCGCTCAACCAGATAACCGACCTTCAACCCCCGATAGGTGAATCCGAGTTTGGCGGTCAGCGCGCTGGTCTCTGAATTGCCGGCCATGCTGAAGGTATCGCCGTAAATATCGGTATATGTCCTGTCACTCATCATTCCCTGAGCGCCGAAAACATCCACCGTGAGTCCCAGATTCCGCTCCGGGTTAAACACATGGCCAAAACTCGCACTGACGTATCTCTGACCGTATGTCTTTGAGAGAGGGCGGTTTTCATTTATGACGCCGTCCAGCATCTGACTGTAGGATGCCGCTGCACTGACACCCTCTATCTCCTCAGCGCTTCGAGTCACAATGTTGATCACACCATATGCTGCGGATCCGCCGTACATCACCGATCCCGGGCCGCGGATTATTTCAATGCGCTGCACCCAGTCAAGGGGAAAGCGATTGCCCAGATTAACTGATGAATACAGTAGTTCGTTAATTTCATGGCCATCAACCAGAACCAGTACTTTGCCATCGAACGCCCACAGACCGCGCACCGCCATATAGTAGGAGTTGGAGGAGTCCCCGCCGAACTGAAATCCGGGCACCTGACGCAACACTTCAATCAAATCCTTTGCGCCCATGCGAATGATTTGATCTCGCTGAATCACCGTCACGATTCCCGGCGCGGTGCGGATACTCTGATTTTGATTTTCTGTTTTTGAAACCACATCCACCTGCAAATTCAGGAGTTCTTCAAGAGACATGTTCATCAGAATGTCATCACTGGAGAGGGCGTCGGCCGCGGAGTCCTCAGGCGCCTCTGGAACCGTATCCGCCGCACGTCCCCAGGGACTGAACACAACTGCGGTCACCACCAACAGAAAAACGGCAAAATTGCTATAAACATGACTAAAAATTCGGGTTTGCATGTTTTAATTATGTACCCGTAACGAGTCAACGCAACTGCCCTGGTCAACACGGCCAGCCACTCAGGCATAGCCACTCAGGCATATAGAAGTCCAAGAGCGTCTACGCAGCGACCGGATTCAGATCCAGTAGGGATAGCGACGTCGCAGTCATCCATCAGCAACCCGCCGGTTCCGGTAAGGATTTTTTAGGCAATATACCGTTGTACCGATTAGCCATGCGCAGGTGCAATACCTGATAACCGCTTTACTCCAGGGTGTATTCGTAGAGGAGGTCGCCAGTGAGGTTGATGAACTGAACGTTGGTTTCGTCCGGACCGACATTCACCTGGGCCCAACCGGATTCCAGGTAGTATTCCGTATAGCCGGTTTCCTCGCCGGTGAACATCCAGGGGGCGCCGGCGCTGCCGGGCAGGGTGTAATGAATACTGTCCACCACCATATCGGTGAACACGTGATCGTGACCATAGAAAAATATCTGCACGCCGTGATCAATCATCAGCTGGTGGATGAGCGCCTGTTCACCAACGTGCGCGGCCAGACCGCCACCGCGGCCATAGGCACTGTCCGCTTCAGTCCCCGCAAGCCCGCCCACCGTATGATGGATGCCAATAAAGCGCCATTTGGCGGTGGCATTCTCCAGGGTCGCCATGAGCCAGCCCATCTGCGCCTCGCCCAGCGTCCAGTCCTCCGCAGTGCCTTCGCCGCCACTCGTCAGCAGGTGCGGGGTGGGCGTGTAGGACTGCACATTGAGAATGATGAACAGCGCGTCCCCCCACTCAAATGCATAGTAGTCCTCACTGGCGCTGCCGCCCTGGGGAGAACGGTTTGGCGCAATGCCGGGCATATTAACCAAACGCGCCTGACGGGACCACGCCATGGCCGATGCGCTGTAATCACCGTTTTCGCCCTCCCAGTTGCCAATGACCGCAAAGTGAGGCACATGGCCAATGGCATCTCCCAGCAGTGTGCGATAATTCATGTAGGCCTGTCGGGTAATACTGCCGTCCGGGGGCGGGGAGTTGAACCCATATTTGTGGAAATCAAGCATGTCACCGAGATTGATCATGAAGTCCGGACGTGCCATGCCGATTTGAACACCGATGTTTTGCAATACCTCCGGCGTCCCCTGGTTTGAGTATGACAGGTCCGAACCAATATGGGAGTCGGTGAGCAGCGCAAAGCTGAATGCATCTCCCGGTTGTCGCGCCGTGATGACTGTCCCCTCAAACATCAGGCCAGGCACATCCGGTAGGTCGGTATCCGTCAATGACGCTGAATCGGTGTCCGAGGTGTCTGTGTCCAAGGTGTCCGAATCCATTCGCCCGTCCACGGTATCCGCATCTGACTCAGCGCCGTCTGTTCCATCGCCGCCTGATTCAGTACCGCTGTCTGTACTGATGGCGGTGCCGGTTTCGGTATCCGTGGCCGTGTCCGTGTCCAAGTGCTGCGTTTGCGTATCCCCA
>JAFGWT010000260.1 GCA_016937015.1 Deltaproteobacteria bacterium
GGTCGCGGGATCGAAGTCTGTCTCTGTATATGAATCGCTTTCAGAATCACTGGCGGAATCGGTGTCGGTGATATCGCTGGAATCGGAACCGCCCACATCCGAAATGTCTGCACTGGAGGTATCATCGGATTCCGTTGCCGAGTCCGGGAAATGGTCATTGGGCCTGCAGGCATTCAGAAGCAGTGTCCCCAGCATGACAAGTGCGAGCAATGCGCCTGATTTCATTTTATCCCCTTTTGAGACCATTTTTTTGACACGGGTTGGTGACGCGTCAGAACGTCCATCCGGATGGTTCTGCCTGAATTTGTATCGATAAAAAGAATGACATCAGAGGTGGGCATCCGGCAACCATTATAAATGCCTTTGCCCAAATAGCGCAATCATTGAAACGGGGGGGATTGTAACTGGTGAATCGGGTATCGACGCGGGTAAATGAAACACCATTCAAAACGGCAGGCGTCTCCGGTATGTTTGGACAGGGGATGGCATGCGCAATCAATGGGATTGCGCTCCAAAGGACTGTCGGCTAAGAATCGTCTATTGAAATGCCATTCAGATTGAAAAAATGCTTCCAGTGTCAGAGGCAAATTCGGGGCTATAGCTGCTTGAAATTGGTCTATACAATTCAGCAATTCGTTAGTATACATTCGAACTCCATATGAAATTATCCGGAAACGCCGGACTGCAGGAGTGAAACAGGAAGCATATGCAACGTGACTTGATCGGTATCGATATAGGTTCGACCAGTGTGAAGATTGTGCAATTGTCGCAAACCTCGGATGTGGTGCGTCATCAGGTAATGGCTCACGATGGCAACGTTCCGGCGACTGTGAACGCATGTCTTGAAAAACTGGGCGCCTTTAGCGATACACCGCCGCTGGCACTGGTCACCGGCACGGAAGGCCGGTTCAGGTTGAATCTGCCCGAAGTGATTGCGCCCATCGCCATTGAGCGTGCACTGGATTCGCTGTCGTTGAACGCCAACGCGCTGGTGTGTATGGGCGGAGAAGATCTGGTGGTCTATTCACTGAATGATCGCGGTGAAATTACTGCCACCTTCTCGGGAAACAAGTGCGCCAGCGGGACAGGCGAATTTTTCCGTCAGCAGCTGGGACGAATGAATATGGCCCTCGAAGATCTGGAGGACGCCGCCAGAAATGCCACCCTGCAAAAACTGTCATCCCGCTGCTCCGTCTTCATGAAGTCGGATTGCACGCATAAGCTGAACAAAGGCGAGGCCACGCCTGGGGATATCGCATTGTCGCTGAGTAAAATCATGGCCGACAAGGTATGCGATTTTCTGACCAAGACCCGAATTGAAAGTGGCACAGTGGTGCTCACCGGCGGTGTGACAAAAAATCCGTTTATCCATCAGTTTATTAAGGAGGCGTGGCCACAGCTCGATGTGGTGGTGCCTGAAGAAGGGCCATACTTCGAGGCGCTGGGTGCGGCGTTGCTGGCAAAAGAGATGGGTGCGCCGCTGCCGGATGTATCGTATCTGTTTACCAACAGGGATATCCTTTCATACGAGACCTATCCTGGGATTCGCAGCTATGCCGACAGGGTTCGATATATGCCTTCCATGCGTGGGCAGTACGATCCCGATGCCGAATACATCCTTGGGGTGGATGGGGGCTCCACCACCACCAAAGTGGCGCTGGTCAATTCCCGCACCTTCGAAATTGTGGCGGCCCATTACGGACGCACCCATGGTAATCCGGTTAAAACCACAAAAGAGTGCATTGAAGAGGTTAAAAAGCAGATTGGCGCTGACGCGAACCCAAACATCACCCTTGTGAGCACCACCGGTTCTTCCAGAGAACTGCTGGGCGTTTTTTTGGGAACAGGAGCGGTCTATAACGAAATCATCGCCCATACCACTGGCACAACTTTTTTTGACAGTGACGTCGATACGATTTTTGAAATTGGCGGTCAGGATGCAAAATATGTGTCCATTAATAACAGGGTTCCCATTGACTATGCCATGAACGAGGCGTGTTCGGCAGGCACCGGGTCCTTTCTGGAAGAGTCGTGCAAAGGGGATCTGAATATCAATGAAGCCCGGGAAATCGGCCCCATTGCCATGGATGCCGAGGCCCCGCTCAAGTTTGGGGAGCACTGTTCGGCATTTATTAATTCCGACATCCGCAAGGCCATTCAGCAGGGCGCGCGTCGTGAAAACATTGTGGCCGGACTTATTTTTTCCATTGTCTCCAATTATCTTAATCGGGTGTCGGGAAACCGGCGGATTGGCAACCACGTGATGCTGCAGGGAGGGGTGGCCAAAAATCCCGCAGTGCCGCTGGCCTTTGCGCAGCTGACCGATAAGGAAATCATTGTCCCGCCGGATCCTGAGCTGATGGGCTGTTTTGGGGTGGCATTGCTGGCCAATCAGAAAGCCGAGGAGGGATTTCTGCAAAAGGGCCGTTTCTCATTGAATGCGTTGCTGGCCAATGAGATTGAAACCAAAGGCACCTTTGTGTGTAAAAGCTGCGACAATTATTGCACCATTCGGCGCCTTGAAGTCGATGGTGTCAAATATCCGTTTGGTGGTCGCTGTTCCAAATTCACCAATATGCGCAAAAAGAAAAAAGAGGACGATGCGGCGGTGAATTATGTCGCGGTGCGTACACAGATGCTGTTCGAGCAGTTTGCGCCGGCTGCGGATGCGCATCGTGATGCATCCATTACTGTAGGCGTACCCATGGCGTTTTCGGTCCATTCCCTGTGGCCTCTGTATTCATGGTTTTTCCACGAGCTGGGGGTGAAGGTGGTGCGCTCCACCCGGATTCTGTCTGAAGGCATTGCCAAAATCGAGAGTAACTACTGTTTCCCATCGGAGATTGCCCACGGTGCACTGGCGGACGTGATGACCCACAATCCCGATTATATTTTTATGCCGTTTTTCCTCAAAATGCCCACCATGGAGGAAGGCAACGTCCACGCCACGGTGTGTCCGCTCACCCAGGGTATGCCGTTTTTCCTGAAACAGGCGTTTGAATTGCCCGAAGACCGAATCCTGAAACCGGCCATTGATATGAAAAACGGTTTGGGATCCGCCAGCGGGGAATTTGAAGAGATTGCCACCCGAATGGGCTTTTCACGAGAGCAGGGGGCCCGGGCTTACGCCAAAGGGGTTGAGCAATACGAAGCATTTCTTTCCAGTTATAGGGCTTTGGGCAAAAAGGTGCTCGATGAGGTGAAACAGCATCCCGAAAATCGATACATTTGTCTTTTAGGGCGTCCCTACAACGCCTTTACCCGGGATGCCAATATGGGCATTCCCCGGAAAATTATTTCCAACGGCGTCAGTGTCATTCCATTCGATATGATTTATGAGTCCGATGCGGAGATTTTTCCCAATATGTACTGGTATTATGGGCAGCAGGATATGAAGGCGGTGCGTAAAACCGCTGAGGTGCCCAATTTGTACCCGGTGTGGATATCCAATTTTTCGTGCGCTCCGGATTCCTTCATGTTGCACTATCTGCGCTGGATGATGGGACAAAAGCCGTATCTGGTGCTCGAAATTGATTCCCATTCCGCCGATGCGGGGGTGGATACGCGAATTGAAGCGTTTCTCGATATTATAGACAGTTTCAGAAAAGGCGGCTTTGAGGCCAATGTCAAACCCCATCGTCGTCGATTCGTGGTCGAGCAGAAAAAGGAATTTGTTGATATTCTCGATACCCGAACCGGGGAACGCATTGATATGCGGGACCCGCGGGTGACATTCATCTGGTCGTCCATGGGTGAATTCTCAAGCGGCGCCATCGCCGCAGCGTCCAGGCGCGCGGGTATTCGGTCCATCCATTTGCCGGTGCCTAATGTGCACACGGTGCAACTGGCCAAAAATGTGGCGTCCGGCAAGGAGTGCATTCCATCCCTGATAGTTCTGGGGGGCATTCTTCAGTTTTTCAAGACCCATCCACCCAATCAGGACAATGAAATTCTGCTTTTTTACATGCCGTCCACACTGGGGCCCTGCCGCACCGGACAGTACTATGTCTTTTATGAGCGTCTGTTTGAGGAGTTGGGTTATGAGAACGCAGTTATTCTGGTGTGCGATTCCTCCAACTCCTATCGCGAATTGGGGCAGCAGTTCACCAAAGATGCCTGGTGGGGAGTCATTCTGGGCGATTTTTTCACCGATATGCATACGGGACTGCGGCTTTTGGCAAAAGATGTGGACACTGCCCTGAAAATTCATCAATCCGTCTGGGAAGATGTTATTGATGTGTTTTCAAATAACGGCGACATTGAGCGCGCTCTGGATCGCGCAGGCCGGATTCTGTCAGCGATTCCACGGCGACGTTCCCTGAAGGATTTGAAAAAGGTTCTTATTGTAGGTGAGATTTATGTGCGACGGGATACCTTTTCAGTACGGGAAATCAATGACTTTCTTATTTCAAAAAGTATTTTTCCCAAGATTGCCGGTATTTCTGAATGGATCGATTATACCGACCATTGCCGTTGGCGGGGGTTGCAGATTGAAAAAAATAATCTGAAATTCAAGGGGTTGGTGAAAACCGGCAAGTGGAAGGAACACGCCATGTATCATGTGGAGGAATTCTACAAAAACATGGTTATCCATAAAATTGCCCGTCATCTGAAGCCCACTGGACTGATTCCGGATGTCCCCACGGATATGCATGAGATCATCGGCAATACCGAACGGTTTTTTATTGATCCCCGGCTGGAAAGTGAAGCCACCTGTTCATCCGGCGCCGCGGCGACCGGTATGCTGGACGGATATGACGGTACGGTGATCATCGCGCCTTTTTCGTGTCTGCCCGGTCGTCTGGTGGAAGGGGTGTATGGTCCCTGGGCAAGGAAACAGAATTTTCCGTATATCGCACTTGAAAATGATGGTCAGCCGTATGCGCCCAGTGTTGTGGCGCGAATGGAAATCTTTGCCCACAACGTTTCACGGTTTCAAAAGAAAATCGAACTCTGATTGACGCACCTCGATATATGTCGATATCTGTTCATAACTGACCATTTGTTTACTATCAAAATGTAATATTTATGGATAGTTCCACGACGAGTCCACCACGGCAACCAAAATTTTGTTTACAAATAGCTCAATAATTCGTAATCTCTAAAAACTGGAAAACGTAACGAAGGCAGATTTCATTGCGAATGAGAAGATTCCACATTGAGAACGAAACCCTGATTGCACAGTTCGACAGGGTGGATGACAGAGCGGAGGAAGTTCGCTCACTTATGGAATGCGTCTCCAATGACGAGCTCGTCAATCTATGGACTCAGCTGGATATTTCGGCAATTTATCACGACTGCGCACTGGAAGGCGAAGTTATCTCCCCTGAGGAACTGAATTCCGCACTTGATCCCAGAGCGGTCACCGATGCCACAAATTTGAGTCTGTACGCAGCCATAAAAAAACATAAACAGGCGTTTGAAAAGTGTCGGGAGTACGCCAGAAAACCGGCGTTGGCATTCAGTCAGGAACTGTTTAGGGCCTTCAATCTGATTTTCAGCCCGTTGGATATTGATCATTCACGGGAAGGTTTTCGCACAGAAATTCCATTGCATCGTACATACTTCCACGACATTAACCAGGCGGAGGACATTCGTGGCAATATGCGTGAGTTTATTGTATGGGCCAATGAGGAGCTGGAAAAATCCCCGCATCCATTTTCGTTTGCTGCCCGAATGCATCACAGGTTTATGCATATTTTTCCATATCCCGATACGTCCGGCAAAGTGGGTCGGGCGATAATGAATATCTTCCTGATGCGAAATGGATTTTTACCCGCAGTGGTTCACGCCACGGAGCGTCAGCGCTACTACGAAGCCATTCGCAATTCTCACCAGGATTTGGCGACGTTGCTGGTTGACTCTGAAATGGCTTCTCTTGAATCCGCCATCCGGTACCTGCGTCGCGTGATTGTACGCAACCCCGACGCTGCCCGTCATCAGTAACTGATTGATTATAAATTCATAATATCGGTCGCATCACGGTGGGCATAAACGTGATGACGAACAGTCCAAGGCAAATGATTCCCATCACTTTCCCGCTGCGGGACAAGTGTTGATCGTCTGTTGGCGGGTGAAAGAAACCTCGCTTTCGAAATACCAGAAACATGATTCCGCCCAGAAACACCCAGCTGAATCCGGGAATCACCGCTGCGATAATTTCTTCTGAGGACAAGCCGCGACTGAACGCATCGTATCCGTACCAGCCGGCAACGGAGACCCCGAATACGAATAGCAGGCGGTGAAATAAAATCGATACTTTCGCGTGCAGGTCGCCAAACAGCGCATAAAAAATGTGTCCCCCGTCCAGTTGTCCAATAGGCAGCATATTCAGCATGGTAATCAGCATGCCAAACCAACCGGCGAAGGCCATGGGAGATGCGTTGATAAGTATATCTTTGCCAGCAGGCAAGGGGCCAAAAACCACGTACTTGGCAAACAGATACAGCAGTGATTGCCCTTCCATATAACCTGCCTCTGCGGCATCAATGACCGGGCATCGTCCAAGTCCAATGAAAAGCAGTGGGATTGCAACCGCCATTCCTGCAAGGGGGCCAGCGGCGCCTACCTGCATGAGCGCATTTCGTGAGCGGATTCTGCCGCGCATCACGATGACGGCCCCCATGGTGCCAAAAAGCGACACCACCGGCGGCACCGGAATAAAGTATGGCAACGATGCATCCACCCGGTTGAGCCTGGCCATGATGTAGTGTCCGGCCTCATGGGCCACCAGAATTGCCATCAGACTGGCGGCGAATTCAATCCCTGCAAAAATTCTTGCTGCGGAAAACAGATGATCGTCCGAGGATGCCATGGGCGGTCCCATATGAAGAACGCCGGCAAAGTACACGGTTACAACGGTTGCACAAAACAGCAGCAGGTTAATCAGCGGTTTTCGTTTTTTATCCGACACGAGGGTCCTCCAGGCCGTCGTCCCCAACGACGGTGCGCAATTCGCCCCGGTTCTACAATGGGCGTCTTATTTTTACAAGAATTACACCGGCCACAAGCGGTAAAACGCAAACCGTCAAACAACCGCGCTCAATTGTATATCCGTGTGGGAACAGGTATTATCCGCAACAATGAAACGGTTTACAGATCAAACAATGGGAGAAATCATCAACTGGTGCGGCGCCCGGCTGCAGGAGCGTTCCGGCATCGAAATTGAGTTGCCAGTAATTAAGGATGCAGATGATGGGTATCCGGGGCAGCTTATTGATACCGCCTTTGGAAAAATTCGATATCGCACTATGCAGAATGTGGTGGACCTGGCCGAGGCGTTGGGATGCGTTGTGACACCACGACGGTTCGATGCGCCCTGGTTGCAGGTGACGCTGACCCCGTGTCGGCCCGAAAGTGACTGGCATAGAGCTGCACGGGATGTGGAAAAATATGGCGTTGATTCACCATACCAACGGATTCAGAAGCTTGAAGATCCGTCTTTTCTGAGTGATTTGCGACGGAGTTTAATCGAAGCAAATGTGGCTGGTCAAGAGCACCTGCTCAATCTGGGAGTTAATACCGGGGATGAACTCATGTCGGTGCTGGAACTCAATCCGGATGTCGGTTGCGTGGGTATTGACCATTCGCCTTCTGCCATCGCTGCGGCACGTCAACGGTTTGCGGGGACCATGCATACATTCATTGAGATGGATATCAACGGCATCGACAAAATCGACGCGTCCCACCACAAGCGGTACGATCTTTTTATGAGCCTTGGTACCCTCCACAGTCCAGGCGTGGACAGCAAGCGGGTATTCATGTGGTGCATGCGTCATCTGCTTTCGCCATCGGCATCGGTGATCATTGGGTTTCCAAATTGCCGCTGGGTGAATGGGGTGCCGGTTTTCGGGGCCAGAACCAAAAATCGCAGGGCACAGGATATGTCTCTGGTTGTGAAGGATGTGTATTTTATAAAAAAATATCTGCAGCAGCACCGATTCAATACCACCATTTTCGGAAAATATTATTTGTTTGTGGTGGGCACGAAATCCCCTACCCTCTTGAGATTGTTGCAAAAGGCACAAAGCAGTCATTCCCCCGCCGGAGACTGTCGATAAATGAGCAGTGGCCACGGCCATGTGATTGTGCCCAGCGTCATGCCCTCGAAGGACTCATGATTCTACACAAGTTTTTGTTGACATATATCTGCGTGATATAGCCATGA
>JAFGWT010000261.1 GCA_016937015.1 Deltaproteobacteria bacterium
GTGCGTGCGGATTCTCTGACCGCAGTGATTATCGTGTCGGACGAAAGCGACTGTTCCATTAATTCCTTTGAATGGCATGACCTCAGTGAGCTGTCCAACGTCAACGCCAATCTCGCGTGCGGTCGTCACCCGGAATACCTGGTACCGGTCGCCGATATCAAAGCCAGTCTTGAGGCGACGAAAATCGCAGCGGGGGGCGAGGCGACAGATTTGGTGTTTGCTGCCCTAGCCGGTGTGCCAATGATGGATGAGTGCCAGGGCTCAGGAGATCAGATCCCCGATTGTCTGGATATTCATCCCGGGGTGAACGGAGAGGGAACCATGGCCGCCCCGGACGAAGTGGCGCGACAGACCAGCACGGGAGTTGAACAGTACTATTTTGAGTACGCGTGTCAGCGTTTCGAAGGCGAAGTGGCCATCACCAGCGCGTATCCGGGCACCAGTTACGTTCAGCTGGCCCAATCCTTTGGCGCCAAAGGATACATCTACTCCATTTGCAACAGCGACTGGGGACCAGCCATGCAAAACATTGCAGGTGTGGTGCAGGAGCACGCCAGAATCATATGTCTGGAGTAACCGTACGTTCCATTAACTGACACTCCCAGGGAAAGGAAAGCGAATCAATGAACAGACTCGGACGGATACTCACAATATCGACATTGCTGCTGATAAGCGCAGCCTGCCACAAAGTGAGCAAGGCAGGTAAGCAGGACACTGATTCCACACCGTCGACATCGGGCGACAATGCGGGCGACTCCGCCACATCGCCGGCGGACTACGGTTCGACCGACAGTACCGGACCTGTTGATTCATCATGGGTCGACAGCGGCGGCACCGATGGTACCTCAATTAATTCTACCGACTCAACAGCGGTGACAGACCTCACACCGGCCGAGTGCCTCGCCGCCGGAAAGCGCCCGTACAGGTCAGTGGATCTGTTGCTGGTGGTAGACAACAGTGGCAGCATGAGTCAGGAACAGGAGATGCTCTCCACTGCGATATTCACGCTTTACAATGAACTGTCAAACCCGGTTGCAGGTGGCGACGTCATTGACAGTATTCGCATTGCGGTGACCACCACAGACATGGGCGTGTCGGTGGGTGGAGAGCCATACGTTGATAAAGACGATCAGTTCGACAACCCGCAGGTGAGATGCAGTGGTCTGGGAGACAACGGTGCGTTTCAGGCTGACTATCAAAACTGGGTGCCTCGTGTACTGGAGGGGCATATCGCCTGCACTGACAGTGCGACGCATTGCCCGGCGGGGTGGACATGTGAAGCGTTGGATGGTCAGAGTGAAAAGATTTGCATGTCTCAGGGATACGAATCGTCCGAAATCGAGTGTCCGGATTCACCATCACATCAAATTGTCCAATATGTTGATAATCAGATTCAAAGCTCTATCGCGGCCACGGCGGCGTGTCTTGTTCAGGCGACCGGTACAGACGGCTGCAACTACGAACAGCAGTTGGCAGCCTCAGTCGCGGGTTTAAGCAATACACCCGAGTTTGTGCGGGCCGATTCACTGACCGTCGTCATTGTTGTATCAGACGAAGAGGACTGTTCGCTGGCGTCTAACGAATGGCATGATCTGAGCGAACTGACCAAAGTCACGGCCAACCTTGCCTGCGGCAGATATCCGGAGTATCTGGTTGCGGTTGAGGAGATAAAAGAAAGCCTTGAAACTGCAAAACGCGTTGCGGGTGGGAAAAAGGCGGACATCGTGTTCGCCGGCATCATTGGCGTGCCAATTGCAACCACGTGCCAGGGAACAGGGGAGAATCTCAGTGACTGCCTGAACATCAAACCTGGTGTCAACGGTACAGGTACCTTGGCCGATCCCGAAGAAGTGACACGCACCACCATCACGGGCGTCATCCAGTACTATTTTGAATACGCCTGTGAACGCTTCCAGGGGGACGATGCCTACACCGCTGCGTACCCTGGCGCCAGATACGTCAGACTGGCACAGCAGTTTGCTGATAGAGGATACATCTATTCCATTTGCAACCCCGACTGGTCCCCTGCCATGGAAGACATCGCTGACATGATTATCGACAAAACGAAGGTCACATGTGTGGAGTAACTGATCTGATATCGATGAAATGTTACGAATCAAAACTTAAACTGATTGGACTAATGGGATTGGGTCTATTGCTCATAGCCGGTTCGGTCTTCTGTACCATGCTCCCCAATTGGACTGCACAGATTGCGGGATGGGTTGGGGCTGTCTTTTTCAGTCTGTGCTTCATCGCCATTCCCATGCGTTTTTTTCGCAAGGGACCGCAAGTGATTATCGATGAAAACGGTATCGAAGATAAACGCCTGAAAATTGGCGTGATTGAATGGCGGCACATCGACAGAATATCCGAGGGGGACATTCATGGGACAAAATTTTTGTGTCTGCATCTGACAGACCCGGAAATCTATCTGCAAAAATTGCCCACATGGAAACGCCGCCTGACCAAAAGCAACAATGCCGTGGGCTTCCCCGAATTTTCCCTGAGCTTTGTTGGGTTATCCCCCGGCTATACTGAAGTGCGTGCGTTTGTGAGCGATCAGATAAATTCGTGATATGCATCAACTCGCCAATAATTTAGACACGGATGCTATTTGAAAAGGAGACCGACTTACCTTTGCCGGCGAAAATTAGCGCACGGCGTGTCACGCACGGTATTTGATATACAGATAGAAAAGGACAATGGCGACCAGGACAAAAAGTGCGGTGACCATTTTGCTGACAAAGGAACTGCCATTAAGTACTTTTTGAATTCGCTTTTTCTGCGCTGGGGTTAACGTCTCGGAAAGCAGAATCCCCCGTGCAAGATGCTGTACAGACGTGTCATCACCCAGTTTGTGGAGTTTTTCGATGAACGCCAGTTCGGCGTCGATGTCTGTTTTTTTGGTTTCCACCATTGGCAAATCATATGGTGCCGGGACATCACGGTCAATAGAAACAGGCCAGAGGGACACAATTGCGGACCACATGAAAATTTTAGTGAAACAAAATGAACGTCCGGGGTAAAATCGTTTCCTGGAGGATTTCATATGACTCAAAGATATTCACGAACGGCTTTAACCATTATTTTTTTTGCCAATCTGTCCCTGTCGTGTTCAGGACATGGTCAAAAACAATCCGATGCCTCACAGGACACATCTTCAGATACCACGGAAACAGGCGACACCCATACACAGCTGGACTCTGAGACCACAACCCCAGACACTCATGCCGATAGCGAGACTGTCAGTGATTCAGACAGTGATGATTCCGATACGGGAAGTGACGCCGATACGGATTCCGACAGCGATACGGATACGGACAGCGACGCTGATAGCGATTCTGACAGCGATGCGGACACGGATATCGATACAGACGATGGCCCGCCTTCGTCCGATAACTCGGACACCGGCGCGTTTGACGATTCCGAAAGCGAAGAACCCGCCATTGCGGACACCGCGACGGCGGACAACGACAGCGATTCCGCTACAGGCACAGGCACAGACACCGACACCGACACGGATTCAGAATCGACACCGGATACTGACAGCCAACAGATACCGGCAACCGATTGGATATATCAGGGGTGCCGATCTCCCGAAGAATCAGACTGTTTTTATTGTTGCGAAATCCCAACCGAAGAGGCTGGCTGCGTGTTGTATCAGCAGGACACGGGCGACACCAGTGAATACGCCGCAACGCAACGGCCGTGCCCGGAACTGTGCTTTCCCTGTGCCCGGTGTCTGGCGTCAGAAGATGCAACATGGCGAACCCTGAATGAGAGTGCCGCCAATGCCGGCTGCGACTGCGGCAACGTGTCTGTGGGAATTGACCCATGTTTCTCACCGGGCAGCTGTGAGTGTATTTGCCAGCAATACGAAACACTGGCGGCGAGGTGTGATGATACGCTTGAACTCACCTGTGCGCAAAGCTGTCCGGACGGGTACTGGCCACAGGTGGATGGCACCCCCAGCTGTGCCTGCATCGCGCCACTGAATCTGATAATTGACAGCAATGCAGTGGCGTCATCTTTGGTTTCTTTGACTGCCGAATCCAGTCTGTACGTGGGTGGCATTGACAAGCTGATGTTACTTTTTACCTGGCAGTCCGATGACGCGAAGCTGGAGGATGACGAAATCAACATTGTCTGTCAGGTCGTTTTTGAATTGTCATGGTGGCCCCTGGCGGTGTCGCCATGGAACACAATGACCATCATAACAAAAAGCGGCACTTCACCCGCACCATTCATCTCATGCTCTTATTACGAGTACCCCACCGCAGACGCCATCCCCATGACCAGCACCGACGGTTTCATCTCCCTGCGACAGTCGGACAATGCTCTTGAAGGATATGTGTCAATGACCATCGCCGATTTGCAACACCCAGGCAGTTCTCCAATCACCGTCTCCGGCCCGTATCATACGCCCGTCCCTGAATACTGATTTCAGAAATCACCGCAGTTGCGGTCTCAACACATTACTGACAGGCCCTTCGCGGTTGGGCGATAATCGAATCCTGGCTGGACGCCAGAGAGGAGTTGAACGGTAACGCACCTGCCGGTCCCGCGGTGGCCAACACATAATCAACCAGCGCCTGACCCGCCGATTGTCGGTTAGAGGTGATCACATTTTGTGACGCAACACTGTAATCGGCCATCATGTCCGGCGTGCTGCCATGGGACGCGGTCAAATCTCCGGACGCGGCGTCATCCACTACACAGCTGCTGTTGGACAGCCACACCCGACTGCCTTTAATTTCCAGCCCGCCTTCCTGAAAATCCCGAAGCAGATTTTCAACAAGGTATTCTATGTCATCGTCTTCCGGATTGGTGGAGACATTCAAAAATGCGTTGTCTTCAAACAGAATGCGTGCCCCCACCCGCACACTCAAAATGTCCTTGCGATACCCGTAAAACACATTGTTAAACATGTGGGATGCACCCCGTCTGGCAAGGGGCACTCGTCGGGCGCCATCCCCAAAATACGAATAATAGTCGTCCGTGGTAATGAACGCATTGTTGTGAATGGTCGTTGTTATCTGCGCATTGATTTCCCGACTGTCACTGGACCCATGCAACGCCGCGCGTTTTACATTTCGCAGCAGATTGAACGACACCGTGATGTTGTACGCCCCCACCTTCACATCAAACGCGGAATCGCCGGTGGTATCGAACATATTTTTATGTATCCAAATGTCGTGGGACGCGCCGGTGGAGCGAATCATGTCCGGATCGAGCCCGTGGTCTTCATCGTGTCCGGCCCCCTGAAACATCAGATGCGTCATAATCACACTGACAGCGGTGGCGGTGGGATCTTCGCCATCTGCAGACCCAAGGGAAAAGCCACTGAAAAGAAATACCGGTTTCGCGCCGCGCCCATCAACAGTGGTATTGCTGCCCACCAGTGGGTTGCGAAATGACAAATCCTTGTCGTTTAACCGCACATTAAAAAATTCCTGCAGGCAGTCACTCTCGCCAACGTTGTTGGCCCCACACCAATCCCGGTAATTTAAACACAGATTCACATCGGTGGTACCCAGATTGGCCAGCATATCCGCGTCAGTGCATCCCAGCCGGTACAGGCCGATTTCACTGGCGCTGGCAAAGTCGTCTTTATCGAAAACAATCCAGTTATGGTCATCTGATGCAATGGCATCCGCAATCTGCTGTTCCACCGATACATCGCCGTCTTTGGTGATAATCACCAGATGGCTATCGCCATTGGGGTCGTATCCACCCATGGCGTTTTCACCATAGCCCACAGGTCGTCCCAGTGTGTTAAACAGACATTCAACAATGTCCTGATCGGTCTGCAGGGATGATTCGCGCCAGTTGATTTCCGGATTGCTTATCAGCTCTTCACAATCCGCGGTTGAAACCGGTTCAGTATCTGTGTCAGTATCGCTGTCCGTATCGGAGTCGGTATCAGTATCTGTGTCAGTATCGCTGTCCGTATCCGTATCGGAGTCTGTATCAGTGTCTGTGTCAGTATCGCTGTCCGTATCCGTATCGGAGTCGGTATCAGTGTCTGTGTCCGTGTCACTGTCCGTGTCACTGTCCGTGTCACTGTCCATGTCACTGTCGGTGTCCGTGTCTGTGTCCGTGTCAGTGTCTGTGTCGGCGTCAGCGTCGTTGCCCGCCGTCGCGGTGTCCGCTATGACGGGTTCTTCGCTTTCGGAATCGTCAGCAGCGCCGGAGTCTGGTTCATCGGACGAAGTCGGGCCGTCGTCATGATTCGTATCGCTGTCGCTATCCGTATCCGCGTCTTTGCTTTGCTTTCCGCTGTCGGAGCAGGCTGCTGCCAGCGAAACAACGCTGCAAATCATCATCCATAATAGTAAATGTTTCATATTAATGCTGTACCTCCTCAAGTAACTCTCGCGCAGGACCGTTCAATGGTCCCTGTTTTACGATTCATTTTACGGTTCAAAGGTCGCAGTATTGCCGGCGCCGCCCACGCTGGCCGTTACCGCCGATACCACTTCAGAAGCGGGCAATGCCTCATATTCGTATGGAATAGTAAACACGCTTCCCCTGGAATCATTTAACCCGGATGCACTGCCAATATTGCCAATGCCTTTCCAGCCGCGCGGACTGCCCATATCCGTCCAGATGGATCCATTTTCCTGGTAAACACAGTTCTCGGCGATAAGCGCCATATCCAGACCAACGCCGTGAATCTGGCTGCCGCCCGTGTGATGATAGTTGTTGAGCATATGAATATTGCCAAACCGTCCCCTGGGCTGGCGCTGGTCCACCATATTGCCCCATTCACAGTTCATGTAGGTAATATTGAGTTTACCGTCGCTTTCAGTTTCATCATCAGCGCCTGCAATCAGATTGGATAACCGGTGTTCCTTGGCCCAGGTGTAATAAAACTTACTCCAGGAGACAGTGACAAAATCCCCCGAGCGCGTCACATCGCAATTGCCGTCCTGACCATCGGATACATCGAGATGATCCAGCCACACATTGTGCGCGTCATTGCCCACATACACCGCATCATCGCCATTTTTACATTCATCAAGACTGTTGCAGCGTTCTCCCTGCACAGCAATGTTTCGAATAATCACGTTGCTGTGGCCCGACCCGCTTAGTTTTAGATAGCCGGTGATTTTAACGCCAGGCCCAATACCGATGATCGTTTTATTTCCCGCGGGCTCAAACCCACCCATATAATTGCCCGGTTCCACCAACACAATTTTGGGGTCCGAATTGCTGGTTTCGCTCTGCAGCGCTGCCATGGTGTTCACCGTTACAGCAGCCCCCAAATCGTTGCCACCGCCGGTGGTTCCCCCATTCATACTGGCCCATCCGGGCACCTTATCTGTAATTCGAATCACAGCCGGATCGTTGGCCGGCGCCACATCGCATTGGCCCACCGAAATGCCGCTGCCCCAAATCGTCATCAAATCAATATTGGCGAGTCCGTCGGTGGATACCGCAGCCAGACGAATGGTGTTCTTCCCTTCAGACAATGACACGTCCTGCCTAAGGGTTTGCCACGTGTCCCAAGCGGTGGTGTCGGCGAATTCAATGCCCACCGCATCACCGTCATTCACTTTCACCTCAGCCGTTCTCGCCGCACCGCCCCCGTTTGCAAACCGCCATTCAAGGCGAACGGTCTGTGCTGATGCCGCAACCACCGTCCATTCAATGCCCGCGCCGCTGACATTGGTGCCATTTAAGTATCCCTCGCCGGTGTAATTGGCATTTGCGGATTCCAGCACACCGCTGATCACGCAGACGCCGTCCATATCCTGCAGTTCAAGCGCCGCTGCATCACCGTCGGTATCTGTGTCGGTATCGGTATCTGTGTCCATGTCTGTATCTGTGTCGGTGTCGATGTCTGTGTCTGTGTCTGTATCGGTGTCTGTGTCGGTGTCTGTGTCTGTGTCGGTGTCTGTGTCGGTGTCTGTGTCGGTGTCTGTGTCTGTGCCCGCCTTCGCGGTGTCCGCTATGGCGGGTTCTTCGCTATCGGAATCGACAAACGCGCCGGAGTCCGAGTTATCGGACGAAGACTGGCCATCGTCTGTATCTGTATCTGTATCTGTATCTGTATCTGTATCTGTATCGATATCTGTATCAGTGTCGCTATCCGTATCCGTATCCGTATCCGCGTCCGTATCCGTGTCGCTGTTGCCATCACTGGCGACGCTATCCTTACTGTCTCCCGAGCATCCGAACACGCCAGGCCACATGCCAATCATCATTAAAGAAACGAGGAACTCAAAAAGGTGCTTCATTGCTTTTCTCCCATGTGGCAGGTCTATTATCCACATCTACCGGTGGTTCAGTCGCGCACCTCTTTCCCATTCCAAACCGTTAATGGAATCCGCAAAGCGGGTTACTTTCGCGGTACACAACGCTTCAGTTTATTATCCGCAAAAATAAGGGCCAATAAAACGTTTTTGTTCCTCAACGCGCACAACAGCACCCAAATATCCAGACGGCAATAGGAAAGATGGTTTACCAATCAACCACCAGTGAAATCATTTCGCCTGTTTCAATGACGTTATTTCAAGTACATTGTTTCCCCTGAACAGATTAAGCAGAATCTTTTTTCGGCATCGATTGCCCGCATCCTTTGTCTCCTGGCGTTGGGGATTCGACGGGGGCGTTACAGGAAGTGACTGTTTGTCCTGCATTCATTTCAGGTTCACAGAGACTTTATGAGCCGGTATAATTCTTTTCGTATCGCAGGAATAGATGGAACCGGTCAGTCGCGAGGCGCGGAGAATATCGATCTATTGGAGCGATGATCAACGCAACCTACGGAATGGGGCAGAAGCCAAACGGAAAATGGATTTTGGTCAGTGTCCCTGGGGGCCAGATTTGATGAAACAGTCAGAGAGGTAATTACGGTGAAAACGATTCATACTTTAACCGCCACATCCTGGTTATATATGACGTTATTTTTTTGCATCGCCTCTTTGGGAATTGCCTTTGGCGGCGTTTACAGTCAGTTGCAGCTCTGGCTGTTTGCACAGGATGCCCAGGAAACAGATGCCAAAGTAATTGAGAAGCAAAAAGATCGCGTGATACGCACATCAGCCGGGACAATCCGCTTTCGGTATGCGTATTCGCTGAAAGTGCTCGTGTCCGTCCAAAACGACAAAACGGCGTTAAACACGCCACCTCCCGGGGTTGAACCGGCAAAGGCAGCGTCCGCCACAGAGCGGTTTATCGATACATTAAAAACGCTGAATAACCAAAATGGTATGGCGGATTTTGTGATGGCCGATGTTGAAGTGAGCATGAACGTGTTTGATTCGGTAAAAAAGGACGATCACATAAAGGTTTTGTACAATAAGGCGGACCCGCATATAGTGATGTACAGCAGCGGCGTCGCCGTTTCGTGGGTGGGGTTGAGTCTCGCAATTGCGCTCCTTATACCCGCTTTCTGGGCATATCGACAATTCAGAAGGAAACGCGCGCCACAATGACACCGGCTCAGTACGTTCAAATGGTCATGCCCCGGTTACGGGAAAAATGGGATGCCCGCTGTTTTTGTGAATCCCCGCAGTTTCGAAAACTGGTTTCCTTTAATTTCGAAAACTATCCATTCCTCAGCCCCCTTGCGCTGGCGGATGCGGAGATACTTATCAGCGCATTTATCAGACAGCGATTTCATCCCGACGGGGCCGCGGTGAATAAAGGGATGGATGTGTTCCAGCGATACATTTGTCCTCAATGCGGTGCGGGGATGACCACCTGTTTTACAGAGTTCAGTATCTCCATGAACCGCACATATGTCAGTTTTGATTCAGTGGCGTCGCAGGTTGCCCCGGTTGGATACTATCTGATTGGTGTCTCAGGATTTGATGTGCAGCAATTTTCAGATGTGCCGGATTTTTTGCCCGCGCAGGATGCCATTGCATATCTGGATTTGTTCCCGAATGAAACAGGGGCGAACATTACACCCCAATAAACAGGCGCAATGAAACTGCCATGGATGCATTGCGTTATCCTGCAACAGTCTCAATTAAACAGTAACGCATTGACATAGACTCAACGAGGTACCGTTCGTCATCTCCGCGCAGGCGGAGATCCAGTCTTGTGCAATCTGGATTACCGTTTTCGTAGGTGTCGCGAAAAGCTGTTTCGCAACATGAAAAGCAAAATCCGTCGTCCCCGCGTAGGCGGGGACCCAGTAAATGCACAGTCTGGATTCCCAATCA
>JAFGWT010000262.1 GCA_016937015.1 Deltaproteobacteria bacterium
ACCCATCAGCCCGACTGGGGCAGCGCGTTTATCCATCTAGGCGGTCCAGAGGTCCCCACCGTGGCGTCGCTGATGCAGTACCTGGTGTCTTTTCGCGGAGAGAATCATTTTCACGAAGAAGTCTGCGAGATGATATACAGCCGACTGTGGCATCGCTTTGCGCCTGAATCCCTGGCTGTCACCTGCGTGTATACCCGCCGGGGCGGTATTGACATCTGCCCCATTCGAACGAGCCATCCGGCTTTGATGCCAATGCATCTGACCACCGTTTCCCAGCTGAGCCAGAGGCTGCCGCGCCAGTAGGTTGAAAAAAGGAAGTGCAAACGACGTCAGATTTCCCGGTTTTAACGAAAACATGGTGACAAGGATCGCCGCATGCGCGGAGATGATGAACGGTATTTTTTTGATTCACTATCAATGCGTTTCTGTTTAGCACCTTCCATAATTGATAGATATCTTGAGATGTATCCGGATGTGCACTTCTGGGGTATTCTGCATTAATGATTCATCACATCTTTCAATGTATTGCATGCAATATGCAGCGCAGACTCCCCCTTCGGGGAACTGTCTCTTGATCGGGTCTCAATCGTATTCAAAACAACCCTGCTTCCTGAGCGGGTAAATAGCCATTTGTCGTGGCCTGCAATCTCCAGTATCCTTTCCAGTACGCGTTGATACCGACGCGGCCGGTGCGTTTCGAATCAAACCACCCGCCCAGATGACCGATATGGCGATATGCCCAGGTTCGGGTTGGAATTTCTTTGGGAAGCGGTTTATCTTTGTTGTGATGTGCCCAGAGAATGCGCCATTCCAATTCGCTCAGCACCGTTGTACATGATCTTTCCGGTGAAGTAAGCCCTTGAGGAATTGAGGCATTTTCTGATTTGCTTACGGGTTTTCCGCCACGAGAGATGATTTCCATTTCAGTGCGTATGCGAAGCAGCTCCGGGTCTGCCTATTCGCGAAGCTGCGCAAGGCGGATGGCAGAGAATGCCAGCACAGCTGCGGCCTTTAGTAACGCACTTTCACTTTGAAGTCGCAGCCCTTCCACATTAACGCCGCATAAAATCGGGAAACTTTGGGCACACACGCTCGATTGCAGCCTCCCATTTTGCAGCTTTCCTTTTCTTCGTATGCCGGATTGCGGCGCTGATGTGTCTTGCCCATTGTTTCATCGCTGCCCTTCCAGTACTCCTGGTCGCCAAGGTCTGCCTCCGCAAATAATTGCTCGGCCCAATTGAGAGATACTAATTCATTATTAATTGCTTTGACTGTTCGTATTCATCCATGACCGGATATTGAGGCAACCGGCACTCTTTGTCGTTCAAACGACCCAATAAACGACACCTCGATCGGCTCGCGATCCAGATGTAATAAAGAGACAGTTCCCCAAAGGGGGAGCGTGCGCTTCCTGTCGCGTGCAATACATTGAAAATTGTGATGAATGATTAGATTCTGCTGGGGAACAACGATTCCGGCGCAAATGAGTCCAGTGACGTTTTTCGCGACAATCTGATTCGCCTTGTAGACAGAATCGAAACCGCAGGGCACCAGGCGATCATCGACCGGATTCCATACACGGCCTCCAGCAGTTATGGGCAATCCACGGAAAGACTCAACACCATTATCTATGCCATCACCGTTGAACGGCAGCTGACGCCGGGGCCCGATTTGTGCAGTCTTTTCGAACGCAACGTAAACACTTATTACGACGACAATGATGACGTTCATCCGGGCAAGGTGGGATCTCCTGCATGGCAGGCGGCGTGGGTGTATGTGGTCGGACCATTGCTCAGGTAGGGATGGCAGATATTGGTACCGCGAATCGAAACTTTTTTTCCGAGTGCGGTGGAAAGTGGCATAATATGATTTCGGTATACACAAAATTAATCATGGGAGGTTGCTGTATGCATTCTGCAAATTTGAAAATACGTTGGCTCACCGCATGTTTTTGCGCGGGACTGACAGTGTTCCTGGTCACCGGTTGCCAAAACGATTCCAAAGGTGGATCATCCGACATTGAAGGCGACGTCGCCGGCGAATGCAGTGACGACGCCGACAATGACCGGGATGGCCTTTTCGATTGTGATGACCCGGACTGCATGGGAAGTCAGGCCTGCGGTTACAATCCGAATGGCACCGATTCATCAGGAGATACGGGTACCGGCAGTCAGGACACGGGCACCGGCACGGGCAGTCAGGACACAGGCACCGGTACCGGCAGTCAGGACACGGGCACCGGCACGGGCAGTCAGGACACAGGCACCGGCACGGGCAGTCAGGACACGGGCACCGGCACGGGCAGTCAGGACACGGGCACCTCTGCGGGGGCGCCTTCGGATACGATTCTTTACAACGGTGAGACGGTTGCGTATGCCGCAGGGGAAGCCTGGGACGGTACGTCGAGTATCTCTGAGTCCACGGCGTCGCCGAATTCCGCGCCAAATCATATTCGGGCCAGTATTGTTGCACAGGACGACTGGGGGGCAGTGGTATATTATTTCGATTCGGGCGCAACCCAGGACTGGACGGAAGCTACCCGTATAAGCCTGCAGATAAAAGGGAACGCGGGGGTGAATGTGGCGCTGGCGCTGGTATGTGTGGATGGGAGCGAGTACGCTTTCGGTTCATCAGAGGTTCTCCAGTTGAGCGCAAGTTATCAACACATTGAGATTGACGTCTCAGCACTTTCGGGGAATGTCGACATTTCTCAGGTAGCCGGAGTGATTCTTTACACCAGCAGTGGCGAGGTGGTTGTCGACATCGATGACATCTCTGTTGCATTTGGGGGGGAGACCGTGGATACGGGCACTGGCGAAGGCACGGACACTGGCATTGATACCGGCACAGGTGAAGGTGTCGACTCGGATACTGGATCTGGTACCGATGATATTCAGGATTCGGAAACCGGCACCGGCACCGGTCAGCTGGCAGAAGTTCATTACTTCGGCCGATTCGATATGAGCAATCCGAACAGCCCCGCCTGTGGCTGGACCAATTGTGGCGCCGGTGTGCGGTTTCAGGGGGATGCACTCGATGTTGAATTGTCCGGCGCTGGCGGTATTTCCTTTCAGGTGGTACTGGATGGGGAACTGCATGATGTGATTACGACCGCTGGTTCTGAATGGTCCCAAAGCGCAACCCCCCGCAAATATCGAGTGGTTGATGGCGCATCTTCAGGATAACATGATGTTCAGATCTATCGAAATGCCGAGGCAATGTTCGGCGCGGTCAGTTTCCATGGATTCAGTGCGGTAAATGGCAGCATTGTCCCGTCTCCGCCGCCATTCAGTCATGTGCTCGAGGTAATTGGTGATTCCATCTCTGCGGGATATGGTAATGATGGCTGCCCCTTCTCTGCGGAAACGGAGATCGGTTCCGCCGCGTATGGTCCACTGGCAGCGCGCACTCTGGGAGCGGTGGCTCAGGTCATGGCCTGGTCGGGCCGGGGGATGGTAATGGACTTGGCTGGCAATACCCAGGATCAGTTGCCAAGTCTATATCAGTATGCGATCGCGACCGGCGATTCACCAGTGACCTGGGATTACAGTGATGTGATCCCGGATGCGGTGGTAATCAATCTGGGTACGAATGATTTTTCCGGTGGTGTCAATCGCAGTGTTTTTATCAGTACTTACGAAACGTTTGTTACCCGACTGCGTGGGTACTATCCCAACGCCTATGTTCTTCTGGCAATCAATGACGCCAGTGATGCATTCAGCGGGGCGCTGGACACAGTCATATCGAATCTGGCGGACCCTAACGTGGAAAAGATTAATCTTGAAAGTCCGAACTGGAACGGATGCGATGGCCATCCGAACCTCGCCGCCCATCAGGCCATGGCCAATACCCTCGCCAATCGACTCAAAACCGAACTGGGCTGGTAGTAAATCCGGCCGCGTCACCTGTCGCTGCCCGTTCACTGCACAAAAGTGCATTTCAAGTTCCTATGGACAGCGAACAATAACTTTGCCCTGGCGGGTTCTTAAAATGTGTTAATAAAATGGTTGTGCATTGAAATGCGCCGAATCAAACGGGACTACCTGTTCGAAAAATGATATATTATTGCATTACATTACAAAATTATCCGGAAAACCAGTCATGGGAGGTTGCTGCATGCATTCTGCAAAATTGAAGACAAATTGGTTGTATCTTTGGTGTTGTGCCGGTTTTGTTTTTCCTGCCGTCATCGGTTGTGGCGACGACTCAGGTGGTGCACCGGCCGACATTGAAGGCGACGTCGCCGGCGAATGCAGTGACGACGCTGATAATGATCGGGATGGACTTTTCGATTGTTATGACCCGGACTGTGCCGGAAGCAGCTTCTGCAAGGGCTCTGTTGCTGACACCGGAGATACCGCCGTATCGTCGGACAGCGGATTCAAAGACACGGGAACGGGCAGTGCTCACGACACGGGCTCGGATAATGCTCAGGATACGGGCACGGGCAGTGCAGAGGATACGGGCACGGGCAGTGCAGAGGATACGGGCACGGGCAGTGCAGAGGATACGGGCACGGGCAGTGCAGAGGA
>JAFGWT010000263.1 GCA_016937015.1 Deltaproteobacteria bacterium
GAAACCGGAACTCACAAATATGACCCGAGACTACGATGAATATTGACGGATACGCTCAGAATGGCCCGCTTAAGCGATCACGCATGCCATCCGGTAATACCATCCGGCTGTTCCCATGGGAATCCGGTGTCCGGGTCCGGTATAACGTTAATAAAAATATAAAAGCAAGAGGGAACGTGCCCCTTGAAACATTCAATTATATCGAAACCATGCAAAATTGCGTCTGAAGCAGTTGCACAAAGCCAATGATTTCGATAGCGCCCAAGAGCACATTAAGGTCATTTCCAGATAGGCGGGGGCCAGTTACTCCACCGCCATTTGTCTGGCTCTGTAAAGGAAAACAATGTTACATGATATGATGTAATAGGGTACAGTCCCGCTGTCTGGTGTTCGGGAAATCAGCTGTGGACTATTTCTGTCTGGAGGCATGTGGATGAAAATAACTGCAATTCGAATCGCTTTATCAATCGTTCCATTTGTTGCTGTCATCTGTGCCGGCTGTAACCGGACAGCTGAGGATAGTTCTGTATCCGCACAAATGGATGATGCGCTTGTGGGGACATGGAAACGGGTCTATTCAGATGGAACCATTGCGAAGTATATTTTCGACAGTGATGGTACTTTGACGATGGAAACCCAGGAGGCGCCCCCAGACGACGAAATATCCCGGGAGACGTCGCGCTGGCGTGCAGAGGATAATGTTCTGATTGAGGAAATATCGGATGAAGAGGAGACAGAAACATGGACCCATCCGTATTTAATCCACGACAATGTGCTCTATGATTCTCCATATTTGCGACGAGGCGGTGAAGAACATGCAGGCATCTTCGAAAGGGCAACCACACAAATCGAAACGTGGACAGAAGACGGCGTGCAGATTGTGAATACCATTGCGACACAGACCATTAATATTCATGATGGCACTTTCACGCTATCCATTTCGGAAGAAACGGTCGATGAGCACGACGTGACCACCGAATGGGGGAGAGCGCTGACTGGTGACATCACATGGCTGGACAATGGGTTTTCAGTGGTGGTAACGGCCTGCAGTGATATTGGTGAACCAGGAGATTCCGGATGTGAATTTCTTTTAAACGAAACATTCACGGGGTGTCTGGTGGGCGGGGGCGCTGCCGTCGTATTCGATGTCTGGGACGATGACTCCGATTGCGGCCATGCGGGCTATAAAAAACAATAGACCGAAACATGTAAAGTTGATGGAATCCGGCAGCCTGAAAAGCCAGATGTTTCGGTAGCACGATGCGCACGGATTCTGTCATCTGATGCGCGTTCAGGTCTAAATAGGAGAGCATCGATATAGACCACTTAGCAAGGCACTTGAGTAACCCAATCCGTCTTCCCCGCGCAGGCGGGGAACCCGATGCAGAACAGACTGGATTCCTTCCTTCGAGGACTGACGCTATTTTCAATAGCTATGCTCAAATTGTAGTGAATTGATGATCCCTTATTCAGTTTGATTGATATTCCTGTCTTTCCTGATGCACAATGATTTTATCAGACAGAGTCTGGAGCTGTTGAAGCGCGTTTTCCGGAGTCGCCGAATCAATCGAAAAGGGGGCCCTTTCGTAAAGGTGAATTGCCTGCAGCTGTTCCTGTTTGGAAAAACCGGCGATGATTTTAAAATTTCGAAGGGCGGTCGAGGTGGGCAGGTGAAGCACTTCGATATGGGGGTGCTTTGCGATGGGTTTCAGGTTTTTTACAAACGCGGTGTCTAAATTCAGTACCCGTAATTTCTTTAGATGCTTAAGGGGCGCGATGTTCCTGACCGCTGTGAAGTACAGGTCCAGCTCCTCAATCTCTGGCATGTCGCGCAGCGCAGAAAGGTCGTGGACGCCCGTATCTCCCAACAGCAACCGCTCCATTTGACCCAGACCTTTGATGGCAGAAATATCGTTTATCCGTGTGTTGCGCACGTCCAGAGATTTGAGTTTCGTTAAATTGTGCAAAGGGGGAATGTGGTTTAGTTCAAGTCCCCACAGGGTTAATTCTTCAAGGCCACGAAGCTGGTTGACAGCCGATATGTCCTGATGTTTTATGCCCAGAACCGTCAGCTTTTTGAGTTTTGGCATTTGAGCCAGAATCGCGTAGTCTGTCACATCCAGCCAGAAAATCGTAAACTCTTCCAGTTGCAGCAGCGTGGATTGCGGGATGGCGTTCAAATTGGCGATGCCGTTGTGGATGAGCTTCAGCGACTTCAGCTTTTTTAACTGGCTGAGGGGACGCAAATCCTCGATTTGCATGCGAACAAGTTCAAGTCGTTCAAGCGCAGCGAACTTTCCGATGTCGTCAATGGAGAGATCTTTCCAGCCGTCTTCCAGCGGTGATTCACATTTAATTTCTTTGGTGTTGGAGCCATACGTCCGGTTGCAGAAGCAGTGGTGAAATTTAACAAAATTCAGCACGTCCGAATGCGCGTCCAGTTCGTGCACATCGCCTGGTTCGTGCGGTGCACTGGTCCATATGTCCCTGTGACAAACGTCATATGACTCCGGTTCGAGCAGCACTTTAATGGAGACCAGTCTTTTTTGAGTAATCCGTTTCAACAAAGGCGACTGAGGCCACCTGAAACGGTTCATTGTATCGACTTTTCCTGCTGGGTTTCCTTTGATGTAAACCGCCTGAACACCTGCATTCGCCGCAGCAGCAAGCACCTTTTCAAACTGTGATTTTTCGACACCCGCATCCACAAACCATTGGAGTTCGTATTTGGAATCGCTGTTCCATGTTGTGCCCCGGCGCTTTGCGCGCAGTTGCGCTTCACGAACCTGTGTGGCGCGGGACCGTTTTAAATAGTCTGTAAACAGGCTGAGTTTTGAAAACGGTATATCTCCCTGATGGCGTCTGTCTGCATAATGGTCGGTAATAATCCTGTCCTGCGTGATAATCTGATCAAAATAAGACGGGTTTTCGCGGTCGCCATTTTCTGTCGACACATCAACGTGGGTGGCGTCGAGAATCACGGGGGTTAAATCCGTCCACCCCTGCCATGGCTTCAGCAGCAAATCCGAAACAGAGTGGGTTTTTACCACAAACACCCCGGTGACAACTGCAATCAGCGCCAGCCCCACCACAGGACCAACCGAAATCAGCAGTGCCGTTCTGCCGGTGCGCCCTGTTTTATATGCAACGGCAAGACGGTATATCAGGGGGATAAACGCCAGTGGCACAGTAATGAGGCAGAGCCCATAGAGCGGTGGAGATGCTTTCCACATATCCTGGTAACAGTTGAAGCATGGCGATGTGTTCATTGGGAAATCTGAAAAAGGGGCGATAATACCTCCAAAATACACGTCGCTCAGTTTGGATGTGACAGATGCATCAGATGCGATTGTCAAACCAATATAACCGGAGACTGCCGCCCACATCGCGGTGGCGAGCGACCGCCGGTCCGTTGACTCAGAGGGGGTGTCCGCTGGCGCCGAAAACAGAAGCAGTGTTAAAATCAACAGTGCCACACCCGGTAATACCGCAACCCATCCGCCTTCAAGAAGTC
>JAFGWT010000027.1 GCA_016937015.1 Deltaproteobacteria bacterium
CCCTACGATCCCACCAACCCAAATAATCTGCTTATCAGCAAAGCAGGAAAAATCCCGGCCAGATTTTCTGCCGGGCGCCGCACAGTTGACGGTCGCCCGATTTGCCAGGATGACGGCCTGTTTGCGGGCACCGTGGACACCGCGTTCCGCAATCCGCTGACCCGGGTTCCCTATCTGAACCGGGATATTTACGATTCAGAGGGGCTGTACGAGGTTGACGGTCCGGTTTGGACTAAAGGTGTGGTGTGGGTCGATACCGACGGAGTGGAACACTACAGACTGGCTTACAATCCCGACCCGGAGGAGTACCCAGGCAACACAATGAAGGAGCCCAGGTGCCTCGCCGACATGGGACAAAAGGGATTTGTCATGTGGGCCAGAGGCGATGCGCCCATTGAGGTGGCATTGATTATGCCCGAAACCGCGCCCAATTTCGATGGCGGCACCTGTGACCTGGACGGTGGCGAAAAATGTTACGACCATTTGCGCGTCGTTTTTCATCTCGACGACGAATGGCGCGAGTATCACGCGGCATGGGATGATTTTTCACAGGAAGGCTGGGGAAAACCTGTCGCCCTCGACCCCAATCGCATCATTAACGTTCAAATCAAAGTGTCGGGATATAAATCCGGGGCCAAAAGAGACTTTGACGTCTGGATGGATCATATCGGATTCTACGGTGGCGAGACATGGACATTCACCAGTGAGCTCACCGCTGCAAACAAGGGCAAATAGCACCGACGCGTCATTCTGTTACCATTTTTTATTTACTCGCGCCTTGTTGCTTCCTTCACGCCATAAAAGGCGTATAGTATCTCCCAAACAACCCAAATGGAGCAAACAGAGCTATGACTATAAGCCGCATTATGATTTTCCTGTCTGCGACGCTGTTTTTTGGCTGCAGCAGCATTAAAACCATCAACACAGACCTCAAACCGATACTGATCACCGACCTTGACAATATGGCGGAAGAATACGGAAAACGACTCAACGGTGAGGGTTTGCTCATCAAATTCGACAAGGGGGATGTCCTCCCGGTTGAGGTGACCTCACAACTGCCATTCGCCACCCTGGAATCCGGCGACAATCAGCTTGTTTTTTCCCAAACCACTTTTGTCTTTCTAAGCAGGGAAGGGGCGTTTATCAGTCCGGATGGGAATCGGTTTGCGCCTGTTTACGATGGCAGGGCGATAAAAAAGCTGTACCCGGCAAAGCAGGGGACGGTCTCCATCGGATTTGCCATCACCAGGGATGAGGGCGCCAGGCTGAAAACCGATGTGTCGCTGCAATAACCATCTGAAGAAGTGTTCAGTACGCCATTTCCCGTGTAAAGCAGGTACCGGTATATTTATCAGTTTTACTTGACGCTCCCTGCAGATTCAGTTAGACACCCCGCTTGCGGTATTGGATTTGCCGCAATTGAACCAGTGTTTTCAGACGCTGAAAACGCTCACTTTAACTCCTTGCTCTAATTTCGTATTAGGGCTGGACCCATGAGGAGACATTCATGACTCAAGTATTGCCCAAAGAAAGGGCCCGCGAGTACGAAAGCATCTTCATCCTGCACCCCGATTCCCAGTCCGATGTTATTGATAACATCGCTGGTCGGTGCCAGGATATTATCAGCAGACTCGAGGGCAAACTGCTTCGCGCAGAAAACTGGGGCCGCCGTAAACTGGCTTATCCCGTAAAGAAAAACCAGAAAGGCATCTACATTTACCTCAGGTATCTGGGATACCAGGATCTGGTGCACGAACTGGAGCGCAATTTCCGCGCCATCGACTCCATCGTTAAATTCATGTCAGTCAAAGTTGATGAGGATGTCAATCCGGAAGCGCGTCCCGTAACTGAATCCGACATCTCTTTTGTCAGCACATTTATCGAGACTGAAGACGCCGTTGAAACCGAAGCTGTGGCCGAAGTGGGCGCCGAAGCTGACGACCGCGACACCGCCACATCACATTCAGGATCTGAAGAATCAGATGACGACGAAGCGGATGCTTCAGAAGATTCATCTGATGACGACGATGACGACGATGACGACGATGATGATGATGACGACGAGGAAAAAGAGGAATAGGAGACTGTCATGAACGGAAAAAAACAGCGCAAACCCAGCAGACGTCGTCGCGTATGTAAATTCTGCGCCGATAAGGAATTTGTAATCGATTATAAGGACCCGCAGTCCATCAGATATTTCATGTCAGACCGCGGTAAAATTGTTCCCCGTCGCATTTCGGGGACATGTGCAAAACATCAAAGGCAGCTTTGCCAGGCGATCAAGCGCGCGCGCAACATCGCTCTGATGCCGTTTACATCACCCAAATAAAGAAGGAGGTTCGTCATGAAAGTAATTTTAAAAGAAGAAGTACCTCATGTGGGTGATTCCGGTCAAATCGTCAATGTAAAACCCGGTTTCGGACGCAACTATCTCATCCCTCAGGGGTTGGCAGACTATGCCACGCCGCGCAACATCAAAGAGATGGAGCACAGGCTGCGGGTAATCAAAAAGCAAATCGACGCCGCAAAAGCCGAGGTGGCGGAAGTCAAGGCCCGTTTGGAACAGCTGAGCATTACAATTGCCAAGCCCAGCGGCGACAATGACAAGCTGTTTGGTTCGGTAACGACTGCCGACATAGAGAAGGCACTGGCCGCAGAGAATCTCACCATCGACAAGCGCCGGATTATTATTGATGAACCCATCAAAACACTGGGAGACTTCACCGTTAAGGCCAAGCTGTTTGGCGGTGCGCTTGCAGAATTCAAAGTCTGGGTTGTAAAACAGTAACCGCTTCTCCGGTTTTCCACGAACATATGCCCTGACCAAAAAGGGGGAACGCGTGTCTTCACCTGACTATCGTGACAAACGTGAACATCGCGAAAAGCGCGAAAAAAGCGTTGAAGCCCGAATTCCCCCATACAGCGCTGACGCTGAAGCGGCTGTTCTCGGTTGTATTCTGCTCAATAACGAGGCACTGTTCCTGGTACAAAACTCCCTCGACGAAGACGATTTCTATGTGGAAGCAAACCGCCGTATCTATGGGGGGATTTGCGAGCTTTCACGTCGCGGACTTCCGGTGGACCACGTCACCCTGGGCAATGAACTGTCACAGAAAGGCGATTTGGAAAAGATTGGCGGGCCAATGGCGCTCAACAATCTCACCGACAATGTGGCCACGGTCAAAAACGTCGAATACTACGCCAAAATAGTGACTCAAAAAGCGCTGGTGCGACGGATGATTTACGCTGCGCAGCAGGTGGCAGCCGAAGGGCTGAGTGATATTGACGACGCCGATGAGTTTCTGGACGGTGCGGAAAAGGCCATCTTCGAGGCGGCGAAAAAACGGGTTGGCGAGAGTTACGCGCCTATCTCCGGCGTCCTCAAGGAGGCATTCGAAAACCTGGAGCTGGCGGCACAGCACTCCGGCGAAATCACAGGCCTAACCACAGGATTCGCCGCACTGGACAAAATGACCGCCGGCCTGCAGGCATCGGACCTCATTATCGTTGCCGGCAGACCCGCCATGGGTAAAACATCGTTCGCCCTTAACGTGGCTTACAACGCCGCGGCCAAAACCGGGCATCCCGCCATCATCTTTTCGTTGGAAATGTCAAAGGAACAGCTGGTTCGCAGAATGCTGACGTCCGAGGGCCGAGTGGACGCCAACAAGCTCCGGTCGCCAAATAAACTCGATGCCGCGGACTGGCGCCGCCTCACGGATACCGCCGGCATTCTGCACAAGGTGCCCATATATCTGGATGATTCCGCGCCGATGACGCCTATCGAAATTCGCGCCAAAGCCAGACGACTGAAAGCCAGCCGGGGGCTTGGGCTGATTGTGATTGACTACCTCCAGCTGATGCAGGGAAGCGGGAAAAGGCAAACCAACCGCGAGCAGGAAATTTCAGAAATTTCCAGAACCCTGAAAATGCTCGCCAAGGAAGTGAACGTTCCAATCATCGCCCTGTCTCAGCTCAACCGCGGTCTCGAAAGTCGTCCGGACAAACGCCCCATGATGAGCGACCTGCGTGAGTCCGGCGCCATTGAACAGGATGCGGACATCATTATGTTCGTTTATCGCGATGAAGTGTATCACGAAGACACCGAAGACAAGGGCATCGCGGAAATCATCATCGCCAAACAGCGTTCAGGTCCAACAGGTATGTGCAAGCTGGCGTTTCAGGGACAGTACACCCGCTTCGAAAATCTGGCTCATGACGCCCCTCCGGACGGCTTTGCCGACGGCCCCCCCCCTTTCGCCGGCGGGGACGGCGACTACTGATTCAACGCGCTATTTTGCCGATGTCTTAAAACACAAATCGAAGCAGCAACCCAGCCAGATAACTGGCACTATTGGCCAAAACGGCGGCGGCAACGGCTATTCGAAATCCAATCGGTCTGGCCAGCCCCCAAAAAACAAATATCTCCACGAAAGTAACAATCAGTTCACCGCTAATCATGTAGGTGGTGTAATCGTGAATCGCCAGAGGCCAGACAAACCAAAACAGGGGATGGGTCAGTGTGGTTCCCGCAGCAGCGGCCAGGAGCACGCGCCATGTGGGAGGCTGTTTCGAAAGGTCTCCATTTCTTCGAGCCACCGCCCAGTAAACCGGCACTTCCACCAACTGAGTCAGTACAAATGCCTTGAGCCACAAAGGGAACACCGCAAAAAATACGTCATGAGACATTGACAGAAATACCTTTTTTACAAGATCAATGCATACAAAGAAAAGGGCAAAGAAAAGGGCCGAGAAACCGGTGAGCGCCCAGGGACGATGATGCTGCATGCCGCATCACCAGATGCCGAATCATCCTCGGCGGCCGCGTCGTCATCATTTTCCGCGTCGTCATCGCTTTGCGCCGAACCATCACCACTTTCGGCATCATCCCCGATATCCGTATCGTCTGTGTCCTCCGTCGCATCGCCGCAGGCCGCATCGACTTCGTTTACCGCCATAAGTGGCACATCAATCCACGAAAGGTCGTCCCACTCTCCGGATGCGGTGTTTCTGGTATAAAATTCGTACTGGTACTCACCGGGCGCCACACAGGCATCTGTAATCTCAAAACGATACACCGTCTGACACCAGCCGTCGCAATCATCCACACCGTCATTGTCGCAATCGGCATTGCACCACTCTTTTTCACAATAGGTTTCCTGGCACTCCATTTCACCGGTTTCACTGTTTTCCAGGCAGTCGCCCCAGCAATCAAGGGTTCCATCCCCGTCACAGTCGTTGCAAACAGTTCGGAAAAATTCGGCGTCTTCGCAGCCTTCACAGGTTTTTCTAAGACAAAATTCCGATGGTTCCATGTCTAAATCCGACCATCTGCACTCGGGGTCCCCCGCAAAAACCGCATCGCCAACAGAAAACGTTTTGTCGGCAAATACGGTAACAGACTCGTCGCCACTGTTTCGCGTCAGTTTGAATGTATCGCTGGTCCCGGGCTCACCCGAATCCGCCATTTGCAAAACAATTTTAACGTTCTGATCCTCCTGTATCATCTCAAAAACAGACGGCGCCATACCGTCATTGGCAACTGCAGCCAGCGGGAAAAGCATAATACTGGCAAGGGTGGTAAGCTGTCGAACCATTAGACTCTCCATTTTAGGCATTTCGTTCCTCCGTTTGGTAAAATTAGAAAGCACCCTGTTTATTACACACAACATGCCAAGGGCCCCACATGCTGCCCGAAACATATCCTCAAGGCAACCAAATAGCTTAAATCATTAAGCTTTTAATTCGAATCACAGTGTCTGGCAACCGTATTCTCCACCCTGCTCATGGCACAAAATGTGACAGCAAATTGAATTTGGGGCATTGAGTCGGTTGCAAACTGGCATACAAATACTTATTTATGGTCAGTGAACGGATTAAAACACCGGAGCCATTGGAGAAACCGCCTGGCCGCTTATTGGTTTAAGGCGCCCCATGGTTCCAAACAAAAAATTTAGAGGGGGAATACACATGAACACACTTGCAAACAACGAGAAAACCAAACAGATCGCAGCACTGCTTGGGCGACTGGGACTCTCGGCGATCTTTTTAATGAGTGCCCTCGGAAAAATTGCCGACTTTGAAGGCACACAGGCCTACATGGCGTCAGCCGGAATGCCGTTGACTGCATTATTTCTGGTTGGCGCCATCCTGTTGCAGACCACTGGCGGTCTCTCTCTGCTGCTGGGATACCAGGTGCGCTGGGGCGTACTGGCGCTGCTCATCTTTCTGGTGCCCACAACGCTCATTTTCCATGCCTTCTGGGCCGTGCCA
>JAFGWT010000264.1 GCA_016937015.1 Deltaproteobacteria bacterium
AGGCTGGGTTCCCGCCTCCGCGGAAACGACGAATCATGGCTATATCACGCAGATATATGTCAACAAAAACTTGTGTAGAATCATGAGTCCTTTGCGGGCATGACGACACATATGACAGTTTTGTTGGAAAGATGCGCTCAGAGCGCGTTCCAGACCCATTGAGTACGCGTATTTGGGTAGATAATAGTTGTAGTCAAAGTGTAATTTTATTCAGGTGAATAATTTTTCGGGCGCGGCCTCAGCGATGAATGGGAAATCATCAGCAAATCCGAATGGACTGTCGGGGCAAAATGGCTCCTGTACCAGTTAAAGATGAAAAAAGTTGGAAAGGTTTTGGCGGTATCAACCCAATACAATGAAAACTCTTGAAAGGAGATATCATGACTAAAAAGATTGTTCCCGGTTTTATGGGTGCATTGGTTGCCCTGCACGTATTATTATTCGCTTTTAATTCAAACGCCGAATCCGGTGCTGAGTTGTACACCGTTGATGCTCATCGCTACGGTAAATTTGAAGCAAGAATGCGGTTTGCGCCCGGCAACGGAGTCATTTCGACGTTCTTCCTTTGGAAGGCCGAGTCGGAGCTGGCAGACGTATTCTGGAATGAGCTGGACATCGAAAAGATAGAAGACAAGTGCAATAGCTACTGGTCCAACGTAATCTATGGGTTGCCGGAATCCCAGCACTCGCAGACAGTCAGTTTCTCCGAAAACATTTGTGATGACTTTCACATCCACACCTACGAATGGACGCCGGATAGCGCACGATGGTTTCTGGATGGCAAACAGCTTCGAGAAATCACCGGTGCAGACGCCGCCGCATTTGCCGACAACGCAGAAATCGGCATGCAGTTTCGGTTTAACCTTTGGGTGGGAAATAATAACTTCGGTGGTGTTTTAGACCCGTCTATCCTGCCGGTTCACCAGTTTATCGACTGGGTTCAATATTCTGAATACACACCGGGCGAAGGTGACGACGGTACGGATTTTACTTTTTCCTGGAAAGAAAACTTTAATGGCAGCGAGTTGCCGGAGGGTTGGGAAACCGGCACCTGGGATTCCGCTTTTGGACTTTCGACTTACACTCCCGACAATGTAAACGTTCAGGAAGGATGTGCTATTTTGTCCCTCACCGCGACTGGAGAGGAGGGATACGCTGACGTTGACATAGACGTGGATACGGATACGGATACGGATACGGACACGGACACGGATACGGACACCGACTCGGATACGGACACTGATACGGACACGGATGCGGACTCAGACTCGGATTCGGATACGGACTCAGATTCGGATACGGACACGTCCTCGGATGCTGACGCGGATACGGATTCAGACTCTGACTCGGATTCAGACTCTGACTCGGACTCAGACAGCGATTCCGACTCGGATTCAGACAGCGATTCGGACTCAGACTCAGACAGCGATTCCGACTCAGACAGCGATTCGGACTCAGATTCAGACAGCGATTCGGACTCAGACTCAGACAGCGATTCCGACTCTGACTCAGACAGCGATTCGGACTCAGATTCAGACAGCGATTCTGACTCTGACGCAGACAGCGATTCTGACTCTGACTCAGACAGCGATTCCGACGATACAGATGATGATGCCGATGCCAGCGCAGACAGCGGTGGATGCTCGTGTTCGGCGGTGGGAGCCGACGCTGGCAGGGGATCGGTCCCTGGACACATCCTGAAATTGCTTTTTTAATCTGTTGAGCGCGTGATGAACGCCGCTTCTTCATTTTGCCGTCCCATTGATCTCCTCAGTCAACGGCAAGGGGCAATCTTATGACAGCGATGTAAAACCAACTCCCAAACCGCGTCACCGCCTCCGGCGGAGGTGTGGACCGGCGACTTTTTAAGTCCGTCCGGATATCCTCGCTATCCTCTGTATCCACCCTATGTCCACCCTATGTCCACCCTCATGCGCGCCCCCACCTCGGTCCTCCCCCGGTGGTCGTATCGTCATTGGGGGAGGGGGCATGACGATATCTCTGGCATGACGATATCTCTGGTCCCGCCTGAAGGGCGTGTTGATCCCGCCATTACGGCTGCGTTTTTAGGCGGGAAATTGCGGGCAAATGGCACGTTGTGAATTAATTAACTGAGAAGAAACTCCGACACCACTATATGGTGTGCCACATCATCGTCTTCACCATGCAAGATGTTGTGTTTTGCGTCCAAAAAATTGACAAAAGCTGGGTTAATTCTCACGAATCAAGTTAACAACGTCACGAGTGCCCCCTGTCGTCGAAGCAATGCGAGAGCTAACCGAAGTCAGAGCTATTCCGGTCAAAATGAAGAAGAGCGCGATCTGGGTCCGTACAGATATTAAAGGCAACGCCTTCAAACTGTTTTCCGCCATCGGACTCAAGCCGCCACCCAAAGTCCTTTCCATGCAAAAAAAGCCAAATCCTGCTGGCACAAACTGGAAGTGCGCCTGTAACTTACTGAAATTGCAAACCTTTATTTTTTAAAGTGTCAAAGTCGGGATATAAGCGTTTGGCTCCGATGTTTGTGCTTGGCTTTTTTCTGCTTTTTTTGTAATTTCGTATTTGGAATCATTACATCCTCGCACGGGGGCCAGATGTTATTTTTCCGCCCCAGACAATAATATACAACGATTTATTTCACTGAGCAGTGTTTGAAGGACATTAAGCTATGCGCGAAAACTGTCATAATTGGAGCAATTTTAATCCAATGTTTACCTCGGAAAAAAAGTATTTGTCATCTCGAAAATATAGAGGACGTTGGCGATTCAATACTGCGTTGAATGTCGCAGTTCTGACTGCGTTACTGGCGATCTTCCATTCCACTGACGTTGTGGCTGCATTGACTGTTGACATTCGCGCGAACGGTTACCTGGATTCGAGTTCGGACAATTTGTCTTACATTGCCACCATATCAGATTGTTCAAGGGTTTTAAGTTATCGAATAGTGTCAAATGATGACGCTGTATACCGAAGCATGGATGATGCCATCAGAAGTGTCGCAACTGGGCGTTGCGAGTTTCAATTTGACCAGAGTGGAACAGCGCTGTTTCATCCTGAAGTCGAGCTGCTTCTGGCGGACAATACAACGGAAACGTATGGGGAGTATTTTGCAGCAGAAAGTAATGCACCGGAGATTGCACTTGACGCGGCAGATGCGGTTTCCCTCCTGGACATAAATGGCACCAGAAATATCGTTTTGCGTTTTTTTGCAGATGATGATACCGACATTTCATATCTCTCCTACTCATTGGTCGGGTTGCGTGGTTCAGATTTGCGCGCAGCCGGTGGCGTCCTGGATACAGCCAGACGCACCGCATTTGTAGAAAGCGCTGTCGGCAGTAGAGTGTACCCTTCGTCCGATATTCAACAACAGTTTGTCGCTACCATTCCTGTAGCGGACGAGAATTTCAGCGTTGAAGAATTTTATGCGAACGGCATCATTTTCGTTGAGCTGTCGGCTGTGGATGCGTCAGGCAATGTCAGCTCCCTGTCCAGAATGCTGATACCGGGCGGCAATTTGACTGAAGAAGCTTATGGTATACAGGCATATCCAGAGAATATAGTTTTTTCGAATTTGGCAGAGAGTGTGACGATTGTACCTCGCGTCGATTTCCAGTTTCGAGGAGAAGTTGAGTTGACCGGGGCCGGTCATGGCGTCCGTTACACATCGTCTCATCCTGATTTAGTTTACGTGTCAAGCGCTGGTGTTGTGTATCCGCTTGTTCAGACGCCTGTAACCGGCGTTGATCTGTTTATCACGGTGGATTATCCAGGTGTGCCGTTTCCTGTGGATATTCCTGTTGAAATTAATCCCAGTAAAACATTCGTCTCTTTAAAAGCTATCGAACTGGATGGCCTGGGCCAATTTGTTTTACCCAGACTCAATAAGCAGTTTTATTTTCCCCGCCTTGTGGCGGAATTCGATGACGGCTCAACGGCCGCGCTGACATCGCGACTGGAGGCGAATCTTGAATGGTCGCTGGCGCCGGAAGCAGAGGGCATTTTTGAGATTGATGACGATGAAATTATGGCGCGTGCCGAAGTGTCTGCTGATGCGCCATTTAAACTGCTTGCGTCGATTTCATTGCCGAATTCAGATCCCATTACGGCGGCAATCGATGTGTCTGCCATTGATGCGCTACCCACAGCAAACATAACGCTTTCTGACAAACGGGTAAAAGTTGACGATTTATTGGTCGTATCAGCGCGGGCAGAGGACGATGTCGCGGTCAAAGAGGTTCGCTTTTATTTGGACGACGTCTACGCGGGATCCCGTTGGGAACAGCCGTTCGATTTGTCCATATCTTTTCCGGATGAACAGGCCAACACCACGGTAAAAGTGAGTGTGGAGCCTGTCGATTCTGCCGGACAGGCGGGTCAGCGCTCTTCCAGAAACGTTACTATCGTTGCCCGAACTGATGCGGCGACAGAGAAATATCTTCTTATAAATCCGGCGTTTCAGGAACGGTACATTGAGACCAGCCCGGTAACTCTCGAAGTGGGGCGTTTTATTGGGGAAGAGGCTCCGCGCGAGGCCAAAGCAAGGTATGCGGAGTTTTATGCGGATGGCAGCTACATTGGCAGAAGTGACTTTCCCATTTTTAAAGAGGTGCCGCTTCCCGGTGGAAAATCAAAGAAGCTTGCGGAAACCTGGCACTTCAACACCATGGTGCCTGAGATTGGCACCCACGAGACAGGCCAGTCGTTTCATGCGGTGCTGTATTTGGATGACGGGCGGACGGTTCAGTCAGATACCGGTATCATTCGCATCGTCGAGAATCGGTCTCCCATGGCGCAAATCGTTTCTCCGGTGAATGGAACGGTGGTGACTGCCGGCCAGCAACTGCAAATTGAAGCCGAAGTTGCCGATGACACCCTCTACTGGGGCACGGAAGTAATTCTTTTGCACAACGGGGAGATTCAATATCGTTCGGTGTATGAGGATAGTAAAAGTGACGAGCAGGGCGCTGGCATAAGTCGCAAATCTTTTACTTACAATATCCCCATAACAGAAGGAATGGTTGGGGCCACACAGAAGTTTCGTGTAGAAGTCAGGGATGCCCACGGAAGAGCGGGGAACTCTGAAACAATATCGGTGGTTGTCCGTAAAGATACCGCGCCCACTGTCGCTGTGACATATCCCACCGACGGCAGCGCCTTTGTGGCGGGGTTGCCCGTTGAGCTTCGGGCACAGGCGGTTGACGACGTGGGGGTCGCCAAAGTTGAGTTTTACGTGAATTCAAAGCTGGTGGGCGCCGACTTTACAACGCCCTATGCGTTTACGTATGTTTACGAAGGCGATAACCCCACTGGCAAAGACGGAGGCGCTGTTGAGCTGCCGTTGAAAATTCATACGGTCGCCACGGACACCGCCGGTGTGCGTACGGCCAGTGATACGGTGACAATATTAATAGGCAGAGACACCCAGAAGCCAGTGGTGAATATCGCGTCCCCTGCAGTGACAGGGACCGATGCAGGCCAAGACATTGCGGCGGTTTTGGAAAATACCAATGTCGCCTTCAAAGCCAGCGGTTTCGACAACGTAAAAGTGGTTTCTACAGCGCTGCATGGCGTGGGCCTTGTGAGCGGAAAGTACACTTTGACCGGCGATTTGACGGATGTATTAACCGGTGCATTTTTTGCCCCGGAAGACGTCCCCGGTGCGCTTCACGCGTTTTCTGCCATTAAAATTCTGGCGATTCCCGGCTGGGAGGAGGGCAATCGCTATCCTTTGGAAGTGGTGGCAACTGACGAAGCAGGCAATAGCTCTATTGCACGAATAAACATTGAAGTACAGGCGGACGCGCCTCCGGAGATCTCCGAAATCAGAAGCGATCGCATGCAGTATGCCCCAAAGGATCTGATTTCCGTTTTTGTCGCTGCCAAAGATGATCTGATGGTGTCACGGATCAATGTTGAGTATTTTGTTGATGGTGCTTCCTCTGCGGTCCTGCCAGAAAACCGTGACCTCACAACGAAAGGCAGTTTGGTACAGGAACGGTTCGAATTGCCGCTGGAGACGCTGGGACTCGACAATGATAACCCACACCAGATTCGAATGGTGGTTGAGGCATATGATAATATCGGAAAGACCGATGTCGATGAGGCCGTATTTAATGTTGTTCCGGATTTGAATAAACCGATTTTAACAGTGAATTCGCCATCCGTGGGACAACCACTGTATCAGGGGGAATCCAAACACCTTGTTTGGCGTGCCACAGATGATTCCAATCTCTCGATGATTCGGATACTGCAGGATGGTGTCCAGGTTGATGAAAAGCATTACAATGCAGATAACGCCACGCGTACCGATTCGGGCGAGTTCAATTTTGTTGTACCCCAGGCTGCCTCCATGACGACCTTTCACACAATTGTTACAGATGTGTTTGGCAATTCCAATGAGCAGGACTGGACCTACGATATTGTTTCCGACGACCGTCCCCAAATACATTTCACGTCACCACCTCCGGGAATGCGAATTCAGGAAGGGGCCGAGACGGAAGTGGTATTCTTCGTGAGTGATGACCGGCAAGTTGTTTCTGCGACCCTGTTTATTGAAACCGGGACAGAGACACAAATCATAAAGAGCTATGATGCTGACGAAGTTGGTTTTGCCATTGCCACAGGGGATTCATTGTATGGTACGCTTCGCATCCCCCATCGGCCGGAGTCAGGTGAGCCTGAAGTTCATATTGGTGTGATAGCCGTTGACAACGCCGGTAATGAACACCGGGAGAATCTCAACATTCAGATAGTCGACGACCTTTCACCGCCGACTATTTCGCTGACAGCGCTGAACGACAAACCGATTCCCGAGTCAACCGATGTGTTGGGGGTTTTACCTGGGAAATCCCTAAATATTTCTGCCCATGCCACGGATAATCTGTATGTGGGACCCATTCATCCCATGCTGGCGCCCGCAGTGGGCGACCCGATAGAATGGTCGTTGAGCGCTCAATGGAGAGAGGAATCGACTGAAACGATTACAGTTGCCAATCCAAACTCCTTCGGTTCAGTAGTGGTGTCCTCGTCGTTTTCGGTTGACCTGGGAGGAATGGTCAAAATTCCCACTGATGCCACCCCTGGGGATATGTTCGCTCTGTTCCTGCGCGCAAGCGACCACGGATACAATATCGCTGAATCAGAGCGGATTAACGTGAAGATCCTCGCGCCGCCGGCCGATACCGATGGGCCCACAATTCATGTGAAAAAACCGACCGACAAGTATTATGAGGATCAAACGGTTAACAGTTTTATTTCTATTTCTGACAGTTCGGCGCTTGATTACTACAGGGTAACCCTTGATGGCGTTGTAATCGATGAAGGCACAGCGTCATTGGGTACTTCGGTTATCTCCAGCCCAGTGATTACCATCCCGGCGTTTGACGCTGCAGACCCCAGCCGGAATTTCATGCATCTGGTGGTGACCGCAGCTGATGAACACGGCTACGAATCCGTTTTCAGCAGGCAAATTAAAGTTCTGGAAGATAAGCTGCCAGATTTTCGGGCGATAGATCTTGTTCCCGAAAAGAACGTTGTCAAAGGGGCAATCGCTTATCAGACAATGCTGGCTGAGAACGACTATGCGACTTCGGACGATCCGTTTGCATATTTTCCGATTTTCACCTCAATGCGAGGCGTCACCGAAGAAGACGGCACCCCAGGGATTCGTGATGTCCGCGGTTACATTTCTGATAGCGGCGGTCCTCTGACTGGCGGGTTGATGCCGTATGTGACACTGAATTATCCAGAAGGAACAGACATTCCCGGGACGGTGTCCCTCGCGGACGCGCCCTATATTGATGTCGACGACGCCGGCAAAATGACCGTATGGCCGGCCTTTGGCCAAACATCCATTCCTGCGCTGATCAAGAAAGATTCAGATCCGTTCTATCTGAATGTGGATTTTGGCAGCGCCTATGATGTGACCTACCTTGTTGAAGAGCTGAAGGAAGATCCGTGCAGCGCGTTTCCTGACGAATATACCATTACAGATCCTGAAGGGGTAAACCTTTTGGATTTTGAAAATAAGTATTCATTGCTTATCGAACCTGTTGTCACCGATGCCAATGGCAACGAAGTCGAAACGTTCATTGATTATATTCGTGTGGATTCCCGTAGCATCAGTTCTGTTGATACATATACGAACAAGGCGGATGTCGGACGTAAAATTTTGTTTCAGCCGATTGTGTCAGTCTTTGTAAAAGACGGTGTTGATGAAGATGCTCGAACATCTTTGATGGCCGCATCCACAGTGGGGGGACGGACCGTGAACGGTGGGGAATTGCACAGTTCGCTGATTCCGCTCCCGGTGGAATACGACTTCAAGTCGCTGCATATGCTGGCATACGGTTTCGATCGCCATATCGCCGAACTGAATGGGGCGCCCGCGACAATGGTTTCTTCACGACATGCTGAGGCGGATGGAAACTCGCCTTCTGTGGCATTTAGAAGTCCACTCAGTGGTCGAAGTGTGGTTTCCAGGGAGCGCTTTGATTTGGAATTAACCGTAACAGATAACACCGCGCGGGTGCGTTCCATCAGGCTGTACGAGAATGGGAATACGCTCCTTCGGGATATAGCGGCGCGTGCAGGCCAAAGCAGGCATGTTATTCCTTACGAAGTGCCCATGGATATTGGCGATTCCGGTACTTTGAAACTGAAAGTTGTCGCTGAGGATGAATCGGGCAACACGGGGGTTTCCGAGCTTGAGCTCCCGATTATTCCCAACGCTAAGCCGGAACTGGAGTACAATGCGTTTTCCAGCTACAAACTGAATGGCAAATTTCAGAAAGTCATCGACGACGAAGCGCGCTTGAATTATGCGGAATTCTGGGTTCGGGTGGGGGAAACATTCGAGCTGGATATGGCGTTGTTCGATGATTCCGGTTTGGGAATGTATTCTATTTATGAACTGGATACGCTTGGCAATCGCCAAACGTTGATTTGGGAAAAAACGTTCGATTATCCCCCTTGTCCGGACGATTATCTGAAGAAGACCGCCATTCCTCATGAGATTCAATTCACCCGCAATGAACCGGTTCAGTATGAGGCCGTACTGAAAGACAACATGGGTAATGAAAACAGCCGCCGGTTTATTGTTCATCCACAGCCAAACATTGCACCTGAGGTTCGCTTTATAGAACCGAAGGCCGATCAGAATGTGGTTGCCGGCATCTTCCGAATGAAAACAGGTATTGTTATCGCGGATGATCGGTTGTTGTCCAAAGACGAAATTAAAGTATACGCCAATGGCGTCCAGGTGCCGATCTCTCAACTTAAAGAAGAAAATCTGTACATTCGCAACGATACTACTCCCTGGATTTATGAAGCGACTGTCACAGAAGCGTTTTTGTCTATTCAGGACAGCATGGAAGCCAAGTATTCGTCGCGCATTGCCGAGGAATATGGATCGCTGGATTCACCTTATTCAACGCGGTATTCATTTGCGTTGGAGCTGCCTCCCGGGCTGACTGCCAACACGGAGCATTTGGATTTACTGGCTGTCATCACTGACTCAGAAGGTGTTTTAAACAGCCACCAGCGAACCGTGAACATTCAGCCGGATGAAATTAAACCATCGCTCACTGTCAAAGATTTTGACGAAGGGTTCAATGTGGTGGAAGGGGCTCAGTTTAATCTGGAGTTCCGCGGTTTTGATAATGTAAAGGTCGATAATATGGCTATGTCTGTGGGGTATCGGGTTGTGGAAGGGGATGGCACGAAGCGCCAAACATCTTATGGCAGCCCTGACTGGACAGTGCAGGGGATTGAGTCACTGGATTACGAGCCGATCAGTACATTGAACATTGACACAAAATGGTATACCCGCACCATTCATGTTGGCACGGTGTCGGAAATTGTTGCCGCAATGAATGCCGAATTTGATGAGGACGTTGATTTGTCTCACCCTGTCGGGCCATTGTTTTATGTGATGGTGCGTTTCGACGTGGCGGATGCCAGTGGCAATACATATCAGAAGGAATTTGCCTATCCGATTCGCATTGATCAGCGCCCTGTGGTGGATATTATTTCTCCGATTGACGGCACCACTGCTGTGGAAGGCAGCCATCTGGATGTGAATGTTCATGCGTTTGACGATGTGGCCATCGAAAGTGTTCGCATTCGTGCCACATGGGGTAGCGCCGAGACCGAAATATATAATACGCTGCTGTATCAGGCGCCATACCAGGTGGAAATTCAGAATATCCCCAGGTTTAACCCCAACTATTTTGACGAAAACCGGCTCACCATTCGTGTTGAGGCAATCGATTCTTATGGTGAAAAATACAATGATCTCGATGCCCACCGTGCCGAAGAGGAGATTGTTCTCGAAATCCTGCCGGATATGCCGCCAACTGTGGCAATCGGTTTACCGCGGGATGGGGACAGTATTTCAGAGGGCGAGCATTTGCTAATTCAGATTAATGCCATTGATGATATTGGTATTGACGACGTAACGATTAATGTGAGCGGACTGGTTACCGGCGATCGTTCCATGGTGGACAATTCCTTCCCGTACGAGTTTCTGCTGAAAGTGCCTTATGGACAGGCTGGCGTGGATTTAAACGTGTCTGCTTTGGCAAAGGAAATTGTCTATGGCCAGGGCATTGACGCGCGGGTATCCCAGAGCGCAAAAAGCAATGTGGTGCACGTCACAAAGGATGCTGTACCGCCGCAAATAGTGGTTCAGGAACCTTCTGAAACGGGCGCAACGGCCTTCGAGAAGGGAATGATACAGTACGCTGCGCTGGTGACGGACAATGTTGAAGTCAGCACCGTTCGAATTAACCTGTACGCGGATGCCGATGGCAGTGGTGTGTGTGACGCCGATGAACTGGTGAATTCCGTTGTGCAGACCAAGGCGCCTTATATGGGGAATTTTATTACCCAGTCATTTGAGGCGTACCTGAGTGAAGGTGTTGCGGCGCCGGATGAGCTGTCAATGAAACTGGAGTGGGTCGCATCGGATGGCGCCGGCAATGAGAGCGTTGCCACACGACCTGTCACGCTCATTCGCAATGCTCTGCCGGAGGTGAAGCAGCTTCAGGTGCTGGACGAGCGTGGGTACAATCTCGGAAGCAACGTAACCGAGGTGACCGAAGGACGTGGCATCGTTATTAACGTAATTGCCAGCGACAGAGAAACCGGCGTCGATTCGGCCAGACTGTACACCGCATACGGCACCGAGTTTACAGATGATTCCTACAAGCTGTTTGGCCAGGATGATTCGGCACCGTTCCAGTATCATATGACCATTCCCACCGGCCGAGTTGGCGAAAAGTTGTCGTTCAGAGCGGATGCCACAGATTTGGACGGATACACCTCTCTCATGTCCTATGTCCGTGAGCTGGAAATTGTGGAAGACCAGCCCCCGACCGCGACAATCGTCAAGCCGTTCAACGATCAGTCTGTTTTGATTGACGGACAGAATATCGAAATATACGTGGAAGCCTTTGATGATTTGGGTATCAACGGAATCGATCGGGTCGTATTTTATGTCAACGATTACCCCGCCTACACGGCCTACTCGCCGTATTCGGATTTTGCCGGCTCTTTTGCTCAGGGCCATGTTTACCAGGCTGAAATCAGTCCACCGGATGGTGTGAGCGGTTTTGCGGTCTACGCTGAGGCATTCGACATTCTTGGGCATTCAGGTCGAACGCAAACGGTGACAATTGGCACCGTCGAGGACACCGTGGAGCCTAAACTGTCTATTCAGTCGCCGGTTGATGGCCAGATACTTACCAAAAATGAAGCGGTGATGATTTCGGCGTCTGTGGAGGATATTGGCGCCCCCGAAGAAAGGCACGTGTTTGCGCAACTGATTCGCGAGTATCAGTATTCATCCAGCGATGAATCGGATGATTCATCACAGGCGGGTACAGGCGATACAGATACCGGCGTACAGGACACCGACAGCGATGCATTGATTCAGGATGGTGAATGGGTTGAACTGTCAATAACGGACGAATTTGAAATATCCAACGTCGCAAGCAAAAATGACGTCGACAACTTTTACTACTGGTATGAGCATCAGTTCCTGGATTCCGATATTTTGACCCGTGATTTCAAACGGAATGAGCGCGTTCGCATTGTCGTTAAGGTGGTGACCCCAAATCATGTCGTTAAAAAAGAATCCATTCACGAGATAGGACTGCCTGTCAGCAAACGCACCTTTATGAGCTACGAGAAAGGTACAATGACCGGCAGAAGCCAGGAGGCAGGGCCCTATTATACAACTGTTGACCAATTTGTGAGCGCGGAACGGCGGGGCGCAGTCATTGGCGCATGGTCACAGCACGATCCCATGTTGTGGGAAGCGGACCTCAACAACAGGACGGGCGCAACTATCGGCTGTACCGGACTGTTTATGGCAGACAGCACCATGGAAAATGTGGTGGATGAAAACGGCGACACCTTTCCTTACTCTGACCTGGTGACTGGTGGCTCGTACGTTTTTGCTGGAAATATTTCCGAAATTCATGCGGACGCCAACTTTGTGGTTGTCGCCAAGTCCGGGACACCCCCGCCACGGGATGAACAATGGTGGAAGTCTGAACATTGCCTGGGTGTGATGTCCAAAATTGGTGAGGAACCCGAGAGCGGCGGTGTTGACCTGGAACATCTGGCGGGCGAATTGTTACTGTTTGCCGTCAAAAATGACGAAGGCAGTCTGGGGGTTCCCTACCAGCTTGTTGGCCGGATTGACATGCCGTATCTGGAAGTTCATGGGGTGACCAGAAAAGACAATCTGGCGCTGGTGGCCAACGGCAATGGTGGTGTCCAGGTTATCGATATTTCCAACATTTATGCCCCTTACCATGTGGGCTTCATTAAACCGAATGGTTATGCGCGCGATGTGGTGGTCGTTGACAACTACGCGCTGATTGCCGCATCCCACGAGGGCTTTGTGGTGGCGGATCTGTCCGAACCCACAATGCCGGTGGTCGCCAAACTCGATACACTTGGGGTTGCCAATCGGATTTTCGTAGAGGGGAACACCGCCTATGTTGCTGATATGGCGAGCGATGGTTTCGCATCTCAGCTGAATATCATTGACATAAGTGAGCCCTGGGCGCCGGTTTTCGAAAACAGCGTATCACTTACCCCTGCCCAGGTGGATTTGGTTGAGGACGGTGTATACGATGTATTCGTATCCGGTGGTAAGGCGTTTACCTCTGTGCATTATTCCGACCAGGAAGATGTACCGGCCCAGTCCGTTCTGGAAATCATTGAGCTGCAGCATCTCCAGGATGCAACCCGGGATGCAACTGTGCCGGCCGTCATTCACCGCACAGCAGATTGGGATGACTATGCGCCACGTACGGTGACAATGGCGGAAGGCGGGATTGTGGTGGCTGCCTCCAAACGAGGGCTCGATCGAATTGACTTGCCCACATTATCTGTTTTGGATCACTCACCTGCCGCATTTGAGCAGAACGTTTCGACCGAAATTTCTGCCATTACGGTGGAACTGTCCTCATTCCTGTCCGCGTCTGCAGTCCTTGAGGATTATTTCACGGTGCATGAGCTGGATACACAGCTGGGCGTGGATGTTACCGCAGCCCTGTTTGATATTTCCTTTGTCAGCATTGGGGCAGAGACGAACCGCCGAATGGTTCAGCTTAGCCTTAAACCAGGAGTGTCCCTGGATGCGAACAAGAAGTATGTTGTCAGTGTGAAAGCGGGACTGACGCCACTTTCGGGTGTCCCATTACAGGAAACGTATCAGTTCGATTTTTATACCAGTGCGGCGGGTGCGGCTGTGGCGCCGGATATCATAGGAATTATTCCCCAGGAAGGGTCTATCTCCGGCGGCACACATGTTGTGGTATATGGCACCAATTTTGGAACATCGCCGGAGCTGTATATCGGTGGACAGCGACTGGTGGTAGATGAGGTGCAACCCGCGCCGGACAGCAGTTCACCTGAATATGGCATTACCCTCGATGCATCGGATCGCATTTATGCGCGTACAGTGCCTAATTATGCCGGCCCCGCTGCGGTGGAAGTGGTCCATGAGAACGGACTTTGGGATGAGGTTCTGGGTGGATTCACATATGTGGATGAACTTGTTATTTCCTTTATTACGCCAGCGATTGTACGCGTGGATCAGATGGGGCTTGATACCCAGGTGGAAGTGGTTGGGTATGGTTTCCACGATGGCATCAAGATGCGCGCATGGAAAAGCGGTGACCAGGCATCAGCGGTAGAAGACCATGTAGACGGAGATCGCATCCTTCTATACAGCGCAGAAAAAATGACCTGGCGGGTACCGGATTTCGAGGGGGCATACCGTGGTTTTGTGGATGTGGAAATATCGGACGATTCCGGACGAAAATATCTGTTGCCCAGAGGACTGTTCTACGGCCGGTTGAACATGAACACCGCCATCGATTTATCGTTGGAGCCCAATTACAAAATCCCGGGCGATGATCATAGCGGAGGCGTGACCGACACCACCAAACTGCCGTATGGTCAGTTGGAGGATATTGTTTCGGATGCTGATCTTGGTCTTATTTATGTCCTTGGCCAGGGGAATGGCAATCTTTCAAGAGCAACTCTTAGCTCTGAAGACGAATTGCGTCTCCGGGGGTACCCCAGCTGGATCTCGCTGTTGTACTACGAAAGAGATGCCCTTGAAAACACTGCGCCCATGTCAGGACTGGGATATTACAACCTCAAGCCGGACCTGAAGGCCACTGCAATGGCATTGCACCGAGATAATCTATACGTAGCGGCCCGCGGCTATCATTTCAACTACTTTGATACGCCCCTTGAGGACCGAACATGGCTGCTCACTTATGACCGAGAGGACAGACGTCCTGGAGACTTTGCGGATGACGAGAAAGTCAGAGAGCCGCTCCACTATCTGCCCCTTGATTTGGATGTTACGCCTGAATCAATAGTTGGTGCCGGAAATCTGCTGTTTGTGGGGTCTGAATCCGGAGTGGCAGTGGTAAGTCTGGTTGATCCCAACAAACCATCAGTTATTCGGTACATTCGCGAAGGCAATATGAATGGGTCGAAAATCACCATGGTGCCACGGCAACTGCAGCTGGTGGGCGATCACCTGCACGTGCGCACTCAGCACAGAGGACGGTTTGTCTTTGATATTTCAAAACCGTCCATGCCCCAGGTCGGCTACTCCGCAGCCGCTGCATCCAGCAGTGCTGCTGCCAATAACGGGAATTGGATTTCATCGTCCCGTTACGCCCGAAATTTCGATGTGTACGACGCTCAGAATCCAGCCAATATGGCGCTTATAGGCAAGTACGATTCCCATTCATTTAATATTGATGCCACCGTTGGCAGCGTTTTTGCGCTGAATACCATCGCTGGTACCAGCACAGGTCATATGGATGTTGCAGCTGAGCCAGTGGTTCTGTCTGAGTACAAAACCTCATACATATCGTTGTTTGATACCAGCCGGTTGGATCAGATTGAACTGGTGGATGCCATTGCCATGGATCGAAATGTTCAGCGGGCAATAATAACTGATGACGGTGTGATTGTGGCGATGTCATTCAGGCAGGTTCAGTTGATTGATTCCATGCTGAGAGATCTCGTCTCATCAGAGCCTGAAGATGGTGCAGCCCACGTACCGTTGAACCGTTCGATTGAATTGAAATTCAGTGCACCCTTTGCCTTTGAAGATTTAGCGGGGATTAAGCCGTTCATATCGCTGCGCAGGGACGACGGCACGACCGACGGGGAAACGATTGAATTCAACCTGTCGATTGACGGTGACAACGCCCGCATCCTGATTATCTCACCAGCGACAGAGCTGCTGCCTGCTGAAAACTATTACGTTCAACTATCTGGTTTGCCGGGAAGCCGACGAACAGTGGGATTGTTTGACCATCGGATATCCTTCAAAACTGGTATTGACAGCCTGCCGGCACCCGTGATTATGAGCGTTTCTCCGACGCTGGTTTCTACGGAGGGCCAACCGGTATCCGTGTCGGTAATGAATGCGGTTGTGGCCACAGATCCCGCTTCACCGCGGTTTGAAGTGAGCGGTGAAGTTGCGCCGGTGATTTCGAGTCAGGCAGACGGCGGCGGGATTACAACTTTTGAGATTGACGTGCCACCCAATACCGCCGGACCGGCAAGTCTCAAAGTCGTTAATCAAAACGATGCATTTGATAAATTGAATGGCGCACTACAATACATAGAGCCGTTGTCGGTGAAGAGCTTATCGCCAGTGAAGGGACCTCAGTATGGTGGTAATCTGGTCACCATAAAAGGTAACGGATTTAGACCAGGGCTGGCACGGGTAAGCGTAAAGGTTGGTTCGGAATGGCTTGATAATGAAAAAATTACTGTTGTAGACCCCGAGACCATCGAAATTACCATGCCCCAGGGACCACTTGGTGTTGTGGATATTACGGTTGCCCTGGACAACGGACAATCGAAGACGCTGGTTGATGCGTATCGATATCAGCAGCAGGCGAAGCTGAATTTCGACAGCGACATTTATGGCCATGTGTACGATACGATTATCGATCCCACCGGTACCTGGCTGATTGCGGCGGCAGGAAATGCTGGGGTTTATATTTACGATCTGTCTGATGGCGCCGAGAAGCGGCTGGCGGCTAAAGTGAATCTCCCAGGTTCGTACTATGCCACCGGTGTGGACACGTTCTTTGAGCGCGGTGTGGATCGTCTGCTGGTGACCGGCTCGAAGTTCGGTGCCACCGACGATTCCAAGCTATTTGTGATTGGATTTGACAGCCTGGATATGACCCAGACAACGATACTGGATGCCGTTCCCCTGGAATCAAACCTGGCGATGGGCATTGATGCAGAGAACAGTCGCGCAGTGGTGGCCATTGGCAATAAAGGGATTGGTATCGTGGATACTTTCCATGCAACCAAAGCCTATTTTAATCAGTACTTTGAGCTCCCCAACGACCATTGGGCGCTGGATGTTTCAATTGTGGACGACGACGAATCAGCGCCGGAGCGATACCTGGTGACTGCGGCCAATTACAACCTTCAAGACAATAGTCTCGAAAACGAGGAAGATCCGCTGACAGGCGCCTTCTACATGATTGAACACAGTGCTGACAGCGGATTCAGTATTCTGAGCAGTTTGCCAATTCCCGCCCGACGCGTGGTGACAGAAGGGAAACTGGCATACCTTGCGGCCGGTGCCAACGGAATGGTGATTGTCGATTTCTCCGATCCGTACAATATGAAGGTGCTTTCGCGAGTCAATGACCTTGGAACCGTGTACGATGTATCCGTCAATGGCAATCTTGCCTATCTGGCCCTTGGCGAAAACGGCGTGGCCGCATTTGACGTGACAGATCCGACCAATCCTGTGCGATCTCATAGTTTGGATACTGCTCATAAGCGCTCAGAGACAGTACTGGCACAGGATTACTTTGTCATTCACGACGGACTGGGGCCCTACAGCCATGTCTATTTCTCCCTGACGCCGGATGTCCTCCTGAAAGTGTTCCGAGTGGATCCCCCAAACCGGATTTTGGATGAGGATGCTCTTGGGGCGCTCAGGATGCGCGTGCGATTTAATAAGGCGATTGATCTGTACCCGTTTAACATTGAGAAGTTTGAGCTGACGGGCGCTGATGGAGCGGTTTTACCCATCAACGTGGAGATTGTGAACAATGATGCCCTGGTAACGTTGCTCTCGAGTGCCAATGTGCAGGTGGGAGATGTGTTGACGCTTCGGGTAATGGCGGGGATTGCATCCCATAAATCAGTTGGGGTAGCGGAAGTACCGGATAATCCTGAAGGGATAATCCTTTACGAGCTGAAACATGATCAGCAGTTCGACTTCACCTATCGCGGTGGCCGTCCTGAAGTGCTTGGCGTTGATGCGGTGGTGCCGCGACGGATCCCGGTGAATTACAGTGATGAAGTAACGATTTCGGTCATGGGCGTGCCCACCGATAAATCCCGTGTCCGTGCCTTCGTTGGCGGTATGGAAATGGGCATTAATGACATTCAGTCCGAAAGCACCGATGAGCGTAACGGCATTATCTTTGCCGAAGTGCCAAAGATTTCCCATGCGGGTCAGTACGATGTTACCGTGATGATGGAGAAGGACGGTCTATGGCAATCGGTGGTGTTGCGTGGCGGGTTGACTGTGGATGCACCGATTGAATTTGACCATCTGTCTCCCAGCTGGGGACCTATCACCGGGGGAACAACGGTGACTGTAACCGGTAGTGGTTTTGAACCAGGAAACTCTGTGATGAACGGATTGAAGGTGATGGTAGGGGATGTGCCGGTTCAAAGCATTAAGGTGCTTTCCACCTGGCGTATGGAAATCGTCACACCGGGAGGGCACTGGGGACGAAATGGTGTTTATGGCGAAGACCGGTATGGCAATATAACAAGTCTGACCGGCGATGATGGGTTTGGATATGGGCTGAAACAAATCTCCACTGCGAGCACCGTGTTTGCGCCGACAGAACTTGTTGTGGATCACCATGCCGGAACAGCCATCACCAATGGTGGGTTCTTTGGACATGTGTGGTCCAACAAACAGCTTTTCCAGTTTGATGTGGCCGGGACCCCCGGTGGTAGCGATGATTTCTACGACCCGGTGCGTGCGGCGACATTTGATATTCAGGATGCCAACAATCCTCTGCTGGTGGGCAGCGCAGGCGCCTTACCGAGCGGCCCTGACTGGCGAGATCGCCTGATGGCAATATTGGGATATGCCGGCCTGCAAAGCAAAGTGAACTACGATCAGGCGCTATCCAGCATGGAGGAGCTGCTGTATGATCAGGTGGAGGGCCATCAGTTCCCAACAAATGTGGATTCTGTGGGCATTTTTCCCACCGAAGAGATGTCAGACGGCATTTTGCATAAACGGTTGTATGTGGCCAGCGGTATGAGCGGTGTCGCCGCGTTGAATCTGGATGACCAGAACGGACTCCAGCTGGTCTCGGAAGCTGCGCGCGAATCATATGTCGGTGATGTTTACAAAATTGGGAATGCCGTATTCGCAGCTGTGTCAGAACCAAGTCCCGATTGTTCGGCCAAGGAATTTTGCAGTGACGTTTGTTCAAGCGGCAAAGCAGCGAAATCGAAGCCGGTATTGCAGTTGAACTACGCCGTCGAAACCGATCCAATCCAAGTGGGCACTGTCAGCGATTTGAATGGAAATCTCATCTCCGGGGCCAATGTGGTGTATGTTGATGGAGACCTGCTGTTTGCCGGTGGCAAGCGTGGGTTTGAAGGATTCAATCCCCATCCTGATATCTGCCCAGGTTTGACGGAAGGCGTTTGGGGGGCTAATTTCAGCACTGGCGACGATTTGGCCACACAAACTCTGCAGGCCATCCATCTGAACGATTCGGCGCTCAGTTATGAATATGTGCTTTCGGGCAATCCAAGAGATGTGGTGACCTACGGCGACTATCTGTTGGCAGCTGTGGGTTCAAAAGGAATTGATATAATCAATATAACCCGTCCGGATCAGGACCGTGCGCATTTTGCACTGGATACCCAGCTGCAGAGCAATCCTGGCGCTGCGAATAAACTCAAACTGTTGGGTAATCTGTTGTTTGTCTCCGCAGTCGATGGGGGCGTTGTCGTTCTGGATATCGCCAATCCACTTTCGCCCAGCGTGATTTCCGCCGGTAACACTGAAGATGTTTATGCTATCGATACCTACAAGGGGCGTCTGGTTTCCACATCGCCATCCCGAGGTATGACTACCTTTGAATTGCCAGGGGCTATTGTTACAAAAACATCTATCAAAGAGGGCGGAACAATTGCGTCTGATGACTTTTACCAGGTGACATTTAATGAGTTTGTTACAATTGACTCTGTTGTTCATGCTGATGCGGTGACGGTGACAGAAACGTACACCGGTTTGCCTGTGGCGGCGGTTTCTGTTATTGCGCTTGACGATGACGATGAGGATGAAAACAACGGCGAGGCGGCGCGACGGTTCGAAATTGATTTCGAACGAAAGGATGGAGAGTCCTATGAAATCCGCATTGCTGGCGTTCAGAATCTGCGCAGCCAGGAACAGTGGGTAACTTTCGTTGGCCATGTGGTCGCAGCAAATGCCAACGCTCTTCAACCGGTGATTCATGAGTTGGATAATGCCATATTTAACATTGGCACCAACGATGGTGAATCGATTGTTGTGCATGGGGAGAATTTCCGCAACAGTGATGAATTGAATGTGTACATTGGTCGCGACTCGGTACCGTACACTTTTGTGGATGATTCCACGCTTGAAATAGCCCGAACGGATGTATTGGCACTGGCCAACGGTACGGGAGATTTTACCCTGAAAATTCAAGACAATGACCTTGATGCGTTTGTGCCTGGCGCGATCATCATTGGTGACCGTCTCAATGACACCAATTTTGGCCTATCTCGTGATTCCGCGTTGATCCAGGGTGGTCCAATGGTGACAATTTCAGCAGACAAAATGGCGATTCTGCCAGGGGCAAAGGTTCGCATGCGTTCTGTTGCGCCGCGCTGTGCCGGTTGGCTGCCGGAGGATGAACAGAGCGATTGCGTCATTGAAAGTGTCGAAGTCGCGCCTGGGGAGTATATACCGGACCTGCGCGACGATGTGATTGATATGAGTCACTTCACCTACATGGTCCCAGGTGTCATCATGCCTGAATTATACGAAATATATCTGGTGATTGATGGCGTAGAAGTGTTCGTCGATTACTTCTCCTATAATATCGGGGAAGGGCGAGGCATTGATTTGCCCAATTATCCGCCGATGATTATGGGCGGCGCTCAGTTTGACGGCGATACTCTCTATGTGGGGGTCAAAGCGTCCGCCAGCATGAGTGGCAAGGGCTTGAATCGTTTCGTCATGGAGAGAGGATTGGAGATATATGACGTTGCCATCTGGGAGCGTCCCATTCGACTCTCGCAGTTGCGAACCGGTCAGCCCGTCTATGGTGTGGCGGTCGTTGATAACCTGGCCTATCTGGCCAATGGCAGCGATGGTCTGAATATTGTTGATGTACAGAATCCGGAGAAACCGCAAAGTCTGTGGCATATCCCGGTGCCTGGCAATGTGGCCACTGATGTGGCGTATCTTGCCCCCAATGTGCTGGCCATGGCTGTTAGTGACAGAAATGGCAGCGGCTTTGTTCGTTTCTTCGATATTGAAGATCCCGAACTGGATCCGCCTGTGGCCACTGGGTTCTCGCCGATTTCATTTGTGGGTGAGGAACTGGCGGGTGAACCTCTCGACATTCATTGGCACGATGGAACCTTGTTTGTGCTGCTCAATGTTAATGGCGCGCTGCGTCTGGCCAGATTTAGTGGCTTTGGCACTCCAGCAGGAGTGACATATCAGTCACAAATGATTGAACGCGGCAAAATTGCGTCGTTTGCCCAGCCGTCTGATTGCTCGATGAGTGTGCAATATGGCCAGGTGATGATCACTACCGGCGGAAACTATCTGGTGCTGCAGCCCAATGCGAGCGGCTCTTTCGAGACGGTTTACTGGGATGGAATTGATCTGGATGACATGGACAGCATCGCCCCTCATGAGCTGATTTCCAACGGTGGCGCCATGTTCATCTCGAATATTGATGGTATCATCAATATGCCCACCCCTGATCTTGCTGTTGCCCAAATCAACAAAGAGGAAGGTGCAACGCTGAGTCGCGGTGAAAGCCTTGAAATTCAATTCAACCATCTTATCAATACGTCGGAAACGACGATTGCGGACGGTCTGTTGCTTTCAAATGATATTGGGGAAGATATTTCCGACCTCTTTGACGTTGTGGCTATTAATACTCTGGCGGGTGGTAATATTCAGATTTCTCTTTTACCTGAGGCGAATTATGACGGTGAACTGTATGTGGATATAACAACCGGGATATTCGATATTTCCGGTAATCGCCTGCAGCACCCCGTTCTCCGTCAGATTGAGGTATCATCCAACACCGCGCCTTTGATTGACTCCGTTTACCGCGAGGTAAGCGACAACGCTAAAAATAATTTCTTCCATGGCGAAGCAGGCGAGATAGCCGTCGTCACGGGAACACAGTTTGGTACTGATGCGGCAGGTCTGCGGATTTGGCTGGGAGACTCCAAATCGACGCTGTTTGAAGTGCCGGCAGGAAATATACTTAGTGTTGGCGACGACGAATTGAGATTCGAGCTGCCTGAGATTGGCATCACGCAGTCCATTGCGGCACTGGCGCTGACCATTGCGCGAGATGATGCAAGTGATTCACTGATTGGCGCGGTGATTGTTCAGCCCAGAGTTGTTATTAACGATATTTTCCCGACCTCTGGTCCGCCACAGGGCGGCAGCTTTGTTTCCATATATGGCGTAGGATTTAACCATAATGTGAGTGTATATTTTGACGGTGCCATAGCGGGCGACTTGCGCGTACGCAGCAGCAATCATATTGAAGTACGTGTTCCGTCGGGGCAGTTTGGCTATGCCGATGTTTCTGTTAAAAACAGCCTGTTTACAGATGAAGAGAGTGTCCTCGAAGAGGCGTATTTCTATACCAACCAGGAACTTGGTTCAGTGGATCTGTCTCAAAATGGTTATCGGGCAAGTCCGATTGCAAAAATGGTCGTTAAAGACCAGATTTTGTACTCTGTTACCGGCGGCAGCTACAAAGGCATCAGTATAACGGGTAACAGCAGGACGGTCAGAACCACCAAAGGGCAGTTGGTGCTTTCAGACATTTCAGATCCCGTTCATCCCATACTGATATATGATCACGTCGGAGAAGTGGAATGGCCGTATCACCTGAATGATACCTTTGCTCCGGAGGGTCTCAGGGATATCGCTCTTGAAAACAACAATCTCTATGTGGCGGGAGGAAACTATTTTGCTCACCTTGATGTAACGCTGGCAGCGGATCCCATCATTGTGACCGACACCTATCTGTCTGATGCTCAGGGCGATTACGATGAGGCATGGGCGCTGCAGGTGCGCGATGATGTTATCTACCTCGCCTGTACAAGCGGGCTCCGTGTATTTCAGCGCAGTGTTGAGAACCGAATCGAGCAAATAGGCTTTGTACCGGCGAGCGTTATGGGCGGCGCGCCTCGCCAGATGGTGCTTGATTCTCATTTACTGTGGGTAGCGATTCCCGACGCGCACTTGGTTGTCGCACTGGATTTACTTGGCGGGAGATTCGACGTTGTCGACGAGGTGGATATTGTCGATATGAATGGCAACCAGGCAACTCCCAGCCATCTTATTGTTAGAGATAAGCTAATGATCGTGTCGACCGGTATTTCTGGCAGTATCGTTGCTTTCGATGTGGGACTCCCATATGACGCCATGCCGGTTGCTCAAATCGCATTGGAACAGGTGAACGCATTCAGTGAAGTATTCGCCGGTGAAATCGATATTCAGGCACAAACACTTTATGTTGCAGGGGGGCAGGGGGATTTGCAGCTGTTTGACATTGCGTCCTGGCTGAACAATGATTTCTCGGAAAAAGCAACGCTGCGAAATTACTTTGCGCCTATCGGTGCAGTGGAATCCATCGCCATCGGCAGGGGGATGATTTATGCGGGGACGGCACATGTAATTCGTTCTGATGCCGCTGTGGAGAATCCGTTATGGGAAGGTGTTGAATTTGATAGTCTGCAGATTTCGGGGTCCATTAATACGTTTGATTATAACCAACTTGCGGTGATTGAGCAGGTACCTGCTGCCAGAGAAGTGCATCCTGCTGCGCACCCCATTGAAATTCAGTTTAATCGCATTCTCGATCCGGAACTGTTGGATACGTTTGACAATGAATGGCTTCGAGTGACGTATCTTGGCACACCAGTTGCCGGATATGTCTCCAGTCTGGTGAACAATAGCGGAACACGTCTGTTCTTCCGGCCGGCGGTGCCTTTGAATACAGGCGCTCAGTATCAGGCCACAGTCGCCCAGGGGGTTGAGGATATCCATGGGGAGACGCTCACGACTGATTATGTCTTCCGGTTCATTGCAGGCGCTGCGCAAAAACCCGAAATTGACAGCGTTACACCAATGGAAGGCAGCTGGCGGGGCGGGAGCGAGTTGATAGTTCGTGGAGCGAACTTTAATACCGGCACGACAGTTCAAATTGGCGATATTGTTGTGGCGCCTGAGCAGGTGCAATGGCAAAGCGATTGGGAGCTGAACGTGACGGTACCGGCATTGCCGGAAGCCCCCACATCCAATCAGGTGGTCGGCGTGCTGGTGTCCAATGACACCCTTGAAGCATTCAAAACGAATGCGTTTACATATGTTGCTGACGTGACAATCGACGAAATCGGCAGCTATAATGCGGTTGCAGAAACGTTCAACGGTTCAGAACATCGATTTGGCTATAATGAGCGGGAACGCGTCGCCATCCGCGGTGATGGCTATTGCAGCGCGACAATTGTAAAAGTAAATGGCAAAACCATCTCCGACACCAAACTGGTCGACGAGCGCACGATAACCTTTACCATTCCTGAAGAAACCGTGGGGAGATTGCTGGTTTCTGTTCAGAACGGTACAGGCAGCGATATAGCCTTCAATGATTCACTTGAAGTTGTGTTTTCGCCGGCCAGTCAGGTCTCCAATTATTATGCCGTCGGATACAGTCGTTACAACAATCTGCTGGCAACACATATCAATGATTCGTTTGGCACAAAATCAGTCACCCTTGCCACTACGCGGGATTCAACCGTGCCGCTAACCCTTTCAACCCTGGTGCAGCCAGAGCGCATTCATTCCACAGCGTTGTCTGATTCTTACTTGGTCGTTTATCGGGAAGCGTCCAGAGCGCTGGCAGTCTATTCTCTTGAAAATATTTACAATCCAGAACTGGTGAACGTTATTCCCAATGCATCTGGTACCCATCACGGACGGCTGCATATTTCCGGTAACCGTTTTGTCTCATTTGATGGCGCAAATGTGCATATTGGCAACCTTTTCGGTGCCCATTGGGAAACCGTTTCCGTCAACCAGACGGAGCTCGGCCAATTGGTGGACATTGCCGCCGATGACAGCTTCCTTTATATTCTTGGCGAATACGGCATCGATGTCCGCGAGATAATGGATTGGGACTTGTCAGTATTGAATTCGGTTCAGCTTCTCAGTGTAACCAATCCGCTTGGTTTGCGGGTTGCCCCGCAGCGGCTGGTTGTTCGCAGCGATGATGCAGTTGAGGTATTTTTAAGTGGCGGTTTGGTGCAGCGGCGGCAACTGCAGTCCCTTGGACGAAAGTTCGGCAGCACCATCGTTGATGCGGTGGTTCAGGGCGAATTGCTGGTTGTCGCCGAGCGAGTGAATGGTGAAGACGTCACGGTGCTTTATGATATGGATAGACCCGTCATGGCAGGCCAACTGGAACTCAACGAAATCGCTCGAATAAATCGAGTGTTTGCCAGTGGGTACAGTACCTCCACAAATATCAAACATCTCCATTTCAATGGAGAATTGCTCGATATGATCACTGGTGGCAATGACTACGCGAATGTGCGAATACCTATCGTGAATGTCATCGAAACGGTGCCGCAACATTATATTCCATCGACAATGGCTCCCGTGGGATTGCGATTCAGTGGCAATGGGGACGACTGGGAATCTGTGGAGCTTGATGTATTTGACGTAAACAGCAGTTCGCTAGGGGGCAGCACCGATATTGCCGGCTCAACCATTGAGTTCCAGATTGCCGGTGACCAGTACGCGGTGGATGAACTGTATGGCATCGAAGTTTACAATAATCCACACTCTACAATTGACGGTGGAACGATCAATGTGGATCTCCCCTGGTATCTGCCAATGAAGACTTTTGCAGATGAAGCGCTGCGGGCGGAAAGCTGTGCGCCAGCGCGAATCAGTACTGAAATGCCAGCAACGATCACGGTACGAGGCGCTAATCTTGACACCATTACAGCCGTTTCGTTAAACAGCATCGCAATAACCAGCTGGGAGAGTCGCAGCGACGGAACTGTGCTGACGTTTGATGTGACCATGGCCGATTCAGGGGTATATACTCTGCATCTGCAAAGTAATGACGACAGTATCCAGCTGCCAGCCGCTCTGGTGGTGGATACGCGTATAGAGATATTGGATATTTCGACGAACAACACTGCTGGAACCACGATTCTTTCGAATAGCGGTGGCGATACCGTTCATGTGGGTGCTGTTGGATTGAGTGGTTCGGAATTTGCGCTTCATCTGGTTCCCGTTACCGGGACATATGAACCCAATGAAACCAATCGCATTAAAAATTTCGCATTGATTGATGGCGGAGACGGTGGACTGAATTTCAGTTCACCAGTCTGTGTGCCAGGTAACTTTTACAATGTTGTTGTTATCAAGTCCACAACAGGTGAACAGGTAAGCGCATCTACTCAGCTCAGCTGTCTTGATGACACGGGTCCACAGCTGGTGTCCAGCCAGAAACTGGGATACATCACTCCCTGCCAATTCACCTTTAATGAAGACATTCAGGCGCAGGATTTTTCTGTGACCATGTCGTATCTGGACTACAGCGGTCAGGCGCCTTTGGATGTATCGTCCAAATTTGAGATGGTTGTGGTAAACCGTACCTTGACTGTTCAATTAAAGCAGAATGAAGTGCTTGCCCATAATCGACGTTATAGCGTGATTGTTGATGGTGTTGCCGATACGTCCGCGCAGGTAAATCCGGCTCAGAGTTCAGTCGCGCCGGGGCGCTTCACATTGAGCTATCAAACCCACGATACGCTATCTCCCCAAAATCTGCATCTTGTAGACGAGGCCACTGGTACCTTGTCCAGTGAGCTGCAGACACTGGTGCGGCAGAAGCTGTATCGATTCATTCCGGCATCCGTAGACAATCTGGAATCCTTTCCAATGTATGTCGCGAGAGTGTCGTACGATGGTGGTATTTCATTTGGCAATCCTGTTTCCATTCTGTGGGATGGATATAAAGGGAAATATTTGCCTCGCCTTGAAGTTCGCGCGAACACCGCTGATACGGCGGTTGTGATAGCGCTGACTGCAGACGATAAAAATGGCAACCGAACGCAAGAAATTATTACATTCTCTGTGACAGATCCGGATATCCACATTTCCAGCCTCACCACTTCGCCTGAAGAGGTGGAGGAAGCGTCTCGTGCTGATATCATTTTTACGTGCTATGGCGATGACATTGCGCTCGTTGAAAGCGGCTATATGGAAATCTCCGGCATGCGGTATCAGGTGGCGCTTGAGGACGGCGCGCTGGATACACGCGTGGCCAGGTTAAGTTATCGCAATCCACGTTTGATTGATATTGCACCTGCCCAGGAGATGACAGCCACGCTGGTGCTGGCCTACGGAGATGGACAGACGATGACTGCCAGCGGCAGCTATCCGCTCGTTGCAGACGCGACTGCGCCAATTGTTCATATTGTTACGCCGTCGAACGGTACCGCCATTCCGATGGGTGAGGAAACTGATGTGGCCATTCAGTCATTCGACCAATATGGCGTTGAAGCAGTGAGCGTCTCTGTTGATAACGGCGCGTTTGTCACGTTAGATGATCCGGGGCGGTTCGTTTTTACGGCAGGCACCATGGCTGATGTGACGTTACAGGCAAAAGCGGTTGACTCGAATGGTCATGAAGCGTTGTCTCAAATCATTACTCTCCATCCATATGATCCAATCGCGGGGCCACCAGGTGTGGCGATACTTTCTCCAGCCAATGGGGGCGTTTATCGTGAACGGGAGAATCTCGAACTTTTAGTCGAAATGAAAAATGTGACGGATGCCCTGTTGTACTTCGATTTGGGAGCTGATGAAAGCAATCCGGCCAATCCGTCTCCATTGTCGATTACGCGTGGAACGGATGAACCGCAGCGCAAGACTGTCTTGATTCCATTGCCTTCCGTTGATAGTTCTCAGGTAGTGGTACTGCGTCTCGCCGACACTGTGACCGGTGTGAATACCAGATTATCGCTGCAGCTGATAAACGATGATGTTGTTGAGGAATCAATACCTGTTTCCGTGGTGCCGAAGCATACAGCCCTTACAGGTACTGATCTGCTGGTTAGCGCCGATATACCTGCTGGCATGGTTGATTACAGCGATGCATCTTTTGTTGAGATCTCAGACGCTGGTCAGACATATATGCTGAATCCCGCTTCCGGAGAGTTAGCTATTCCGATTTCCAGCACTGGTTCTATGACCAACATCACCGCGAAACTTCGGGATCGTTCAGGCAATGCCAAAGATGAGAGTTTGACGGTAGTTAAAGAGGCATATCTTGCCGATACCTCTGAGGATAACACAATTGTCGGACCGCTTTCGCCGGAAGACAATGTGGGGGCGATGGTGTACGTGCCCGGGCGGGACGGTTCCGGTGGTGAGTTGGTGTTTGTCGTGAATACCGATGGCGGCGGATACAGCGTTCGCACACAGACCGGAGTTATTCACCAAAATGCCGTTGGAGAAGTGATGCGGATGCATTTCTCTGGCACCGGTCTGGTCATTGAAGAGCGAAATGGAGATGAAACATTACATTCTGAGTTGGATGATATTGGCTTCTCCCGTCATCTGTTGTTCCTGCCCATGGAAGGGAATGGCTTTGGTGCGCCAGTCTCCAACAGGCTGTTGGGCGATGTGATTGGTGTCAGTGGCAATATCATTTTCATTCGACATGGAAGCATGTTTGACGCAGTGGCATTTGACTCTGGCGTGTTTGTACCGATGGTCGGACAGTCTGTGGACGGCACCGTGGTTGCTTCCAGTGTCTCGAATGATCGGGTTTATGCACTGGTCAAAGGCGCTGGGGAACAATATTTCGTGCATGGTTTCCGCGCAGGCGGTGATAACTTCCCGGCTTTGGAATCGCTGTTTGTCACCGCTGTAGCCCCTGCCGAAGGTCTGATTGTTGCTGACGAGATGATGGTGACCTGGGATGGAGAGTTGCAGCATCGATATGAGTTGGAACCCGCTGGAAACGGTGTTCCTGAGGGATCGCTTGTTGATTTTGGAACAACTTCGCTTGAAGGCAGTGTTGGCAAGGCCATAGTGGACGGCGATCTGCTGTGGTTGCAGCTGGAGAGCGAAAAACGTGATACCCGCTGGTTCGCGTATAGAAATGATGAACCTGTCGCAGTCCTCTCAGAAGATGTTTTTGACCTGGAGTTTGGTGGCGATCAGTTGTTTAAGCTGGTAATCGATGATGAAAATGGCGTCCAGTCCATCGCACGCCAAGCGACTGTCGCAACGGATGGCGCATCTGTGTTTACCGCATCGCTTGAGGAAACGCCCGTTGGAGTGCTTGTTCTGGCCACTGAAGACGCAGATACCATTGGCGGTGAGTCTGTCTGGTTTGAAACAGAGGGCGGTGAATTCGTTCCAGCGGCACCAGTGTATTACAATAACACCCCGTACTGGTTCATTGAACGACGTGCGTTAGATTCGGGGAATGTTATTGCCATGCGATTGAATCGCGCTGGTGTTCAGGAGAGTGCATCTCTCACAAGAAATGAAAATATCGATGCCTCCGTAAATGGGGTGTTCCCCGACAACATGGCTGTTTTGACCAAAGCGGCATTCGCGCCAGTCTTTATTGACTGGACTGATGCAGCGATTGCCGAAAGCACTGACATATATGTTGCGGGGGACGGGCCCATCGGTTTGTTTGGCGGTTATCAAAACTTCTCGGGCGGATGGATGACAGTTCCAGAAACCGGAGATGTAACTATGGAATTTGGCCTGGGTGCCGGGAGCATTGTTCATGATGTCAGCCTGGTAGACAACGCACCCGACGCAGGATTCATTCAGATCTCCAAACCTCTGACCAACGAATCCTTTGCTGAAGGGCGAGAGCTGAAGATTGAATATGCGGTGCCTGCGCAAAAGGCTGGCGAAGATGTCCAGTATGTTGAAATCGTACTTAATACTGCGAACGGTGGTTTTGTGGACAGGCGACTGGTCGAAAACAGAGTTGGTTCAGCAACGATAATACTTCCCGAATTGAATACCTGGCTGAATCTTAGCGTGACGGTCCGAGCATACTACGGCGAAACGTATCAGTATCTGGAATCTGATCCGGTGTCCATCAAGCTCATGCCGAGATTGACAGTGCCTCAACCGGTGTTGAACACCATTTCATCGACCTTGATGGCCGGTTCCATGTTTAGCGCGTGGATGTCGTTGGCGGATGGTGAGGGGCTGCAAACCAACGTGCGCACCGTCAATCAGGACGGAATTTTGGTGGCATCATCCGAAAGTACAGTCAATTTCGAAGTACCGTCAGGCACAACGTCACTTGTATCGACTGCGACAGTGTCAGACGGGCTTGGCAACAGCAGATCAGTATCGTCGACAACTCAAATCATTCCGGCGATACCGTTGTCTGTAACTGGTGAAACACTGTCATTCACGGCGGCGTTGCCAGATGTTGACGCCATATGGTTCGCGTCTGGCAACAGTATCTACAAAAAGTCAGCCATGGGGATGACTGAATCGCTGGCAACCTTCGGCAACATGGTTACAGCCATGGATTTCCATGACGACAAACTGATCATCGCCGTGGCTGGAGAGGGCTTCAAAGTTCTTGATGTCGCAAATGCTTGTCAGGTTGTTGGCTCTTACACTGTTTCCGGGGCGGTGACAGCGCTCCACGTGCAGAATCATGCGATGACAGCGGTTGTAGATGGCACTATCATGGGCTTTATATTGAAGGGCAATGCCATCACTGACGCCAGAACAGTGGCTAATGGTGCACTTGGATTGCAAAAGGGCAATGGTGGCTATCTGGTTGTCACCAATAACGCATTGCTCGTTGTGAACGAATCGCTTCAGGTAGTGCAAACGATTGGTGGCGCATATGCGTGTGCGGTTGCCAGGGATGGGGTTGTATTCGCATCCCGTCGAGACGGAAAGTTGGATGTGATTGGCTCAGGCGGATCGCGCACCACAGCATCTTTGAATTTGCATGCCGATAAATTGATAGCCCTTCAGGGTGAGTTGCTTGCGCTGTCAAGCGGTTTGGCGGTGGTTCTTGACGTTCGCAATCCCCAAACGCCTTATGTGAATGGCGTATTTGTCGTTTCTGAAATGTCTGATTTGTCTGTGGCAATACTGGCCGAAGGCCGCATCTGGCTGGGTGGAGACGAAGGTCGTATACTGGACATCGGGCGGACCGATTTTGCACCCGTGACTCAGTATCGCATGAGCCCCAAAGGGACCATCCAGGATTTACGTTTTGTAGAAGGCAAACTGGTTGCAGCGGCTGATTTTTACGGTGCGCTGGTGATGTTCCGCAACAGTAGTGGTGGCTGGGATGAGACAGTGTTCCCGTCGGCCTATTCCATCGCAACAGATGAGCTCGCCGCCAATGCCAAAGATGTCTTCCTGGCTCAGCAGGATGCCCGCCGCATTGTTGCGCTGGGTCAGGATGGCAGTAGTCGAACTGTCATTGAAGGTGTCGTTTATAATAATCTCGTGGCGAATGATCGATTGCTGGCGGGGAAAATTGGGGACCGTTTGTATGTTGTAGATGCAAACGCCACCCGTGGTAACGCGTCTTCAACAGTACTCGAACTTGGCGCAGATATAGTTTCGCTGGTTGCAGTGCAAAATGCATTGTTTGCAGGAACCGTTTCTCGAAAGGTATTTCGAGTGGACGTCCCAAAACTGCCGCTTTCTGATTTTAATCAGGTGCGTCTCACCCCAGTGGTCATGGGGCTGGCGAATCCGCCATCGCTTATGCATGCTGACGGTTCGTGGCTCTTTATAGCCGATGGTGGAAATGTAACAAGATTTGACCTGAACGGTGACGCTGCATCGGAAACGCTGACGTTGGGCAGGCCAATAGTTGACATCGAAACCGCGGGAGGAAATTTATGGCTGGCAACAGACTCCCATGTCTTTGTAACTGGTTCCGATGCGCCGTTTGATGGCATAACGCTTGCGCCCTACATTGCGGGCGAGCACGCGATCACCACTATTGATGCGCGTGAGGATCAACTGGCCATTGGGTACGGTTCTTTGGGACTGTCTGTATTGCAAATCCCTTCCAGTTTGCCGTCGCCTTCCGGCTCACTTGGGCATCCCGCGTTTGATGTGGTGCTTGTCGACGATGATACGGTCCAGCTGTCCGTTGAGGATAGCGATGGATTGCACGTTGTGCGCTACGCCATCAATGGTCAGACAGTGTCCATGGGGGACGGAGCTTCGTTTAATAAAGTGGTGACGGTGCCAGCGACAATATTGAATGGTCAGACCTTTACGGTGACAGCACAGGCGGCATCCGTATATGGTGAAATTGCTTCAATTTCTTCGAGGAAGGTTCGCCTTTGGCGAGAAGCTGTTCCTGAAAACAACGCGACGTTTGCGATTACGCTGCAGGCCAGCGAGGCCAATGTTCAACAGGCACTTATTTTAAAGGCGGATGTGTTTAACAGTTCTGCAGCCGTTGGGCTTGTTCAGTTTTTTGAACGCAATGAAATCGATGGCTCTTTAACCCTTCTGGATACTCATTATGGGCCTGAATACCGGCTTGAATTATCGTATCCCGATTCTGGCGTTTATGAATTCGTTGCAATGGCGATGGACATCTATGGAAACACTGTGTTTTCAGATGTTGTAACTATTGAACGGTACAGTGACGATACGCCACCCGAAACAGCGGAAATTTTGCTGGATGGTACCTTACGCAATGGACAACCCATTGCTGGGCAACCGTTCACGGTTGTCGCCAATGTCGCAGATAACGGAAGCGGCATAGCTGAAGCGTATCTTAAAAAAGACGGACTGGTTGTGGCTTCACTGTTCGAAAATGGCCAAATTCGTTATCTTGAGGAGAGTGTGGTTCCGGGACAGGTGTTCAACTACGAACTCAAAGTGATTGACCACGCCGGAAATGAGGTAGTGCCGGCGCCTGTTGCAACGTATACCGCCAATGCAGACCTGCTGCCCGTCATTACAGGATTCAATTCGCCGACGCAAATCATTGAGCTGTCGCAGTTTAACGTGACCGTGAGCGCAACCGATGACGTTGGTATAGGCATGCTCCAGCTGATGTACCGGGGACGGACGTATACCTTCTCAGTGGATAATGCACCCAAATCGCTCTCCCATACCTTTGTGCTTACTGATGATCGCGATCCCAGACTTGCGGCTGGCGTGGTTGAGGAAATTCATGCCATTGTCACCGATTCCGTGGGACAGCAGGCGCCTCAAATCAGAACTATTACCGTGGTTCCGGATTTGGCTCCAAATCCTGGGGTATTGAATATTTCGGTACCGCAGAACGGATTTTTCAATTCGTCTGTTAAGGTTTCAGTATCCAATCTGAACGCTGCCGATGATCGCGGCGTCGCAGGCTTAACACTGCAGATTGTAGATATTACAAAGCCTTCAACGCCTGTGTACAGCGCGACGGGGAGTTGGTCTCTTAATGCAACTGTGCCCACTCCATTGGATGACTCGAACGGCAGTCAATTGCAGTTCTATGTGCGTCTGATCGACAGCATTGGACAGTCGGCAAACTCCGGACTGTTTACAGTTAATCTGACTCAGAAGCCCAATGACATCCGTTTTGTTAATGGCGGAGACACAACATTGAATCGCTCTTTCGTTGACGTGGGAGAACAGATGCCGCTTCAGGTTCAGGTCCTGGATTCATCTGCTGTGCCAGTACCCAATCAGACAGTCGTTTGGAAGCTGGAATCTCTGGCAACGGGGGCAGTTCAGTCCCTCGGTACTACTGTAACGAATAGCGCCGGTATGGCGACAAATACTGTCTCAATCAACCATGTTGCCGGTAATTATCGCATTATTGCAACGTTGCAGGCCTATTCATATATAGAAAATGTACACATCTTTGAAGTGGCGCCAGGTACTCTCGATCATTTTGAAATCGCCCACGTGCCGGCGATGGAAGCGGGCACCGCTTTTAATTATTCAGTCCGTGCGGTGGACACAGCTCTCAATACTATCCCAGGGGTTGAAGGCGACGCCATAGTAATTGAATTGACCGACGGCGCGTTCCATTTTGCGTTTGCAAATAACGTTTTGATTGAACCAGTAGTGGTTAATGGCGAAACGGTTGGTGAAAGAGCGACGGTTGCCCTGACTGGCGGGATGACGACAGTTTCAGTGGAAGCGGAGGAAATAACCGGTATTTATCAGAGTGGCGTGGTGGTTGTTCCAGGGAACAACGCCTTTATTACGTATGATAGTGACGGAGCCGGCAACACATTGCCTGTTGTAACCGATACGGTGGCATTGAAGGTAATGCCATCGGTGCCCAACAGTCTGCTGTTTGAACTTGCAGATACCAGTAATCTTGAACTGGGTGATCCTGCCAGACTTGAAGTGGGCGAGGTAGCCACAGTTCGACTGAACGTGGTTGACGAGTTCGACAATGTGGTAACTCATATCCGGCAGGACGGCAGCTATGTGGCATCCCGCTTCACTTCTGATGTTCAAATTGACGAAACCACAAGTGCCCACAGTAATTCAGAGAAACTACTTTCGCTGACACTTGCCTCAGGAACAGTGGAATTCCCGGTTACCGATGACGCGATCGAACAGACGCGCATTACTGCACAAAACACCGCTCCGGTATCGGATGTTTTCGATAACAGCGACTCGCTGACACTGCAGTTCCTCAAGCTGCTGCCAGCAATCTCTGATGCGCGTTTCGGGGTGGCACATAACAGCATGAATCCGCCCATGACCTTCACATTTACCGAAGACGTGGCGGTTAAAGATGGGGAAGCATTGGCAGATGCCGCAGCGGTTTCATTGGATGGCGCAACGGTAACTGGCATTATGGCGGTGGATGGTACGTCTGGAACGTTTACCCTGGACGATGATGTCCAGCTGGCCAAGTGTTATTCCGTGAATACCAGTACATCCTCTTTGGCAGGCGTTGCCGAAAATGATTCAATACTCGTTCAGAACCTGAACGTGTGTGCGCCTCATATGGCGATTCCCGCGCAGAGTGTTGGGTATGTGATAGAGAACGCGCCAAACAGTCTGGAAATGCTGGTTGGAGAGGGCGTGAATGCCGGTGCGATTAGTGATGGTGTAATTAGTGTCGCCGGCGAAGAAAAGGCCTTCAATTATGCAAACGGCGTATTTGCCGGGCCCACGTTTGCTGTTGATGGTGCAGTGATCACATTGACGCTTTCGGGAACATACAATGGGGAGCCACTTCGGGTAGCCAATACGATTTCGGCAATCGCGCTTACAGAAGACGGCGACTACGACGACGATAATCTTAAGAACGCCATAGAAGTCGCTGCCGGCTTGAATCCGCTGGTTAAGGACTCCGATGGCGATGGCACATTTGATGAATTTGAAGACAGCGATGGAGATGGGTTGCTCAACCGTGATGAGGTTGCAGAAGGCACCGATTTGGCTGTGGCCGACTCTGATGGGGACGGTCTGTCTGATGGGGCAGAAGTGTCTGAACACAGCACAGATCCATTGAATGCTGACAGTGATGGCGATGGTCTGCAGGATGGCGCTGAAGTGAACACTCACGGTACCGATCCCAACAGCAGCGATGCGGACGGCGACGGGCTCAGCGACTACGCGGAAGTTGTTGTACACAAAACCAGTCCTCTGGATAATGACACTGATGATGACGGCATCTCCGATGGAGATGAAGTCAACACCTTTGGTTCAAATCCATTGAACGAGGATTCTGATAATGATGGTCTAAACGACGGTATTGAAGTTGCCACAGGAAATGACCCAACAGATGAGGCGAGCCGAAACGCTGATGCATGGATTACTGCTCTGACGATAGATCCAGCATCCATGGAAATTGAGTTCTCGTCTTATGAATCTCAAACCGTGTCAGTTGAAGTGACTGCAACTGTGACGCTGGATGCCGCCGACGTGGCACCCACATTGTTGAGCGCAGGGGACTACAGTATCGATATCACTGATTTCGCTGCTTACTCAACGAGTGATAGTGAAGGCACAGTAGTGGTTAGTATTGGTCTGGGTGATTTCGAAATTCGAGGTGAAGGAACAGCAACTTTGACAGCTACAGTGGGCACCTTCTCTGCAGATTGTGCACTTACTGTAACACCTGAACCTGGCGCGACGATAATCACCGACGAACGCAGCATTCAGACTTACACCGGTCTGACAACAGATCTGAGTGAACGTTACTTTGTTATTGAGGACGGTGGACGTCTGATTGTTGATCAGCAGGTGCTGATTGGTCGTCTGCGCGTTAGAAACGGCGGTTCTGTAACTATCGATTCCTCAGTATCTCTTGAGATAACCGAGTGGATTGCAGTTGAATCCGGTGGTTCAGTTTCCGGTGCTGAAATGAACGTTCAAGGAAATGCGAGCTTCGATGGTTCAATCAGTGTATCAAATATTGCAGTGTCTGCGGACGCTGAAGTGGATGGTGGAACACTTACCACACAGCAAATCAGTTCAGGCAGTCTGGTCCTGCTCAACAGCGCGGTTATCACTGTTCCTGGCTCAAGCAGCACGAAGTACTACCCGCTGGATATAAATGTGACGGGATTGCTTCGTGTTGCAGGGAATTCCCGGATATATCTGGATCAGCGAGGA
>JAFGWT010000265.1 GCA_016937015.1 Deltaproteobacteria bacterium
CCAGACTGTGCATTTACTGGGTCCCCGCCTACGCGGGGACGACGGATTTTGCTTTTCATGTTGCGAAAACAGCTTTTTGCGACACCCTCGTAGGCGGGAATCCAGTTGATCTCTGCAGCTGCATCCCCGCCTGCGAAGGGATGACGCGGCTTTTCCATTCAGTTGAATATTGAACTCCATTGCCCTCTCCGGTTGAGGGTCCCCCTTTTTGAGAATGTGCAGTCCCAAACCAGGTATCGGAAGTTGCATCTGTTCCACGGGAGGCGGATTTTTGTCCCATGACAACAACGACGTGCGCGCTTTACGTGGCGCCACTTTACGTATCGCTGCACACACACAGAAGCGCCAACCTTTGCACAACAACAAATCGTTCAATCAAAAAAAATGTCACCTGTACAGGGAAGGACTGCGAATCGTGAGCAACTCATCCAGCAATGAATTCAACAACGACTCGGAATGGGACGTATCGGCGCTTTCGCCATCCGAATCCAATTGGCCGTCATTGACATCATCTGAATTTGTATCCAACGCCAGGGCGGCATTGTCCGAATCCCACTCGTCCGAATCCCACTCGTCCGAATCCCACTCGTCCGAATCCCACTCGTCCGAATCCCACTCGTCCGAATCCCAGTTGTCGCTGTCCCCCCTCAAACCATGATCTGTCGGCCTTCCGGTGACGGTGTCATTAACGTCGGCATCGACCGCGTCACTGTCAATAAATGCGTTTTTATCATCATGGTTCGACAACACACTCCCCAGATAAACGTCGGGGTCGTCACACCCGGCAGTCAGCCACGCCCCAAACGCCACTGCGAGACAGAAATTGCGGCACCCTGTTACTGCATTTGTCATTGCTGTTCCACTTCGTCTGCACTTGTGCATTCTGCTCTCATATAAAACATTGCAGGATCTTTTTTGTAGCTGCTTCGAAACAGTTTATACGCATTTCTGGCCGCCTGAATCTGTCCGGCGCCGCACAGCGCCCGAATGTACAACCCATCGCTCTCCTGGCGCATGAGACCGGTCGGAAATTTCTCCCGATACTGACGCAACCGTTGCAGAGCTGTGGAAAAATCGTCTTCGCCCACTGCCCGGGTGGCGTCGCGCAGCAACGCAATCTCGCCTAGCAGAAGCGCATCATTGGGCGCCAACCCCTCATTGCGCCTGTTACTTCCCGTGGTGAGGCGATGCTTTCCATCGTTTGTCAAAACGGGCCGCCGGGCAGTATGCGTGATATTGCCTGTCGCCGGCGGGTTCATCATTTCTTTGGCTGACAAGTGATTGTCTGCTTTGACAACCGCGCCTGCATCACCTGTATCAACAACCGGCAGCGTCAACTGGGCTGGTTGTTCGTCGTCGTCATGCAGAGTTGTCGGTCGACCCTTTTCATGCCGGTGCGACCCAGATGGGGTGGTTTCCACTTTGGTCATCTGCTCTCCCGCAACCGTTTTGGGCAACTGATTCGACGGCTGCCATGATTTCTGGCCATACACACCCAACGCAATAATACCTGCAATGAACACACCGACTGTTGTGAGTTTGAATATGGCAATGGTTCCAATCGGCGCGCCCGCAGCGGCAACCATCCCCCCGGCTTTGGCTGCCACACTGGTTCCAGCCACAGTCGCCACCGTTGCGGCTACCACAGATCCCATGACTCTCCGGTGCAGTCGCTCGCGATCCCGCAGCGTGGGATTCAATGCACCACGTGCCTCCTGCAGAATATCTGCCACAAGTCGGTCATTCATACAGGGCACCTCTTTCGTCGCCAAAATGATCCGTCACATACTGTGACAGTCTTTTTTTCAATATACGAATTCGCGTGTATACAGTGTTCAGTTTCATATTCAATGCAGCGGCGATTTCCGGCGCGGACATCTCTTCCAGCTCTGACAAAACAAAAACCGAACGCCAGTCATCATCAAGGGTATCGGAAAACGCCAGCACAATCGAAAGCGCCTGATTCCAGGTTGAGCGAACATACGGATCGCTTAATACGGCCGGCACCGTCTCATCCTGCAGCGGCATCATGACGCCCCGTCTGTTTTTGGCGCGGCGAAAATTTCCTGCCACTCGCCGTACCACACCAAATATCCAGCTTCGAAGAGGCGCGGCGGCAACATATGAATCCAGACGCCGATGCACCACGATAAATACTTCCTGCACCGCATCATCCCAAAGTTCCGGCGCCACGCCCAGAGCCCTTATCGTGCGCCAGACAAACTCAAAATTCTCCTGATATACCCGTTCAAATTCGAGTGCAGTCAAAAATTCAGATTTGGGCGCCGCAACAGTCTGCTTCCTTTGAAACAAAGCAGCTATGGAAAAAATCATGCTCATCAGACTGTAAATGGCCGCAAAAATCATTTTCCGTTTCCCCACACAAAAAAAACGCCGATTGCTGCCGACCAAACCAATCTGTCCGGCTGATGCAGTTCGCCTGCCCCTTCCACAATAAACTTCGGTCGCGAAAACAGGATGGACACCGACGGGGAAAGCCATACCCCTATATATTTCTGCACTCGCCATTCAATGTGCCCCGACACGTCGCCTGCGCAAAGCCAGACCCACTGCGCCATGGTCACCGGCATATTGTCTGTTGCCGCATGAATACCGATGACACGTGCCCCCAAAGACCAACCTATTGCCATTACCCTGGTATGATACACATGTCCGGCGCTCACAGTCCCTGAAATGCTGACAGACGACCACCTCGCGTTGGTATTCGCCGCAGCATTGGCGCCCGCCACATTAAGATGTTCTGTCGCCGTTGGCAGGTAATCACATCGCAGGGTCAGTCGCCAGTAGTGTCGATAAGCGCCCGCCATCCCCGCAATACCGGGTCGCATCCCTGGGTGCAGATTGCTGTTGAGCAAAAATGCCACGCCGCCCAAAATACCGCGACGTTGCGAGGCGCCTTTTTTTTCATCGGATGTTTGCAGCTGTCGATTCTGGCGATTATTGTGACTTTCGCTGTGACTTTCGCTCGGATTTTCCTGCAGATTTTCTTTGGTGGATAACGGAGCAGGCTCACGATTGTCTTTCTGCGTGTTATCCTGTTCCCCTGGTATTGCACCGAAAGTGCCGGATTCCGTCGAATCAGCGGCATCTGATGTCACATCCGGGTTTCCACCCAAATCCGTTTCTGTCTGATTCAGTGCGTTTTCTGTTTGGGCAGCTGCAATCACATTTTCCATTTGAAGCCGCAGGTCCGCATCATCGGTGTTCATCACTTTGCCAGGATTTATTGCCATGGCACTCAACAGCACCGCCACTTCAATTGCGCCATGGCAGGTATTAACGAGAAGGGTTCGTTCGTATTTGGTGTCCGCACATGACATATTTACCCGGACACGCCATTTTCCCGCCTCTGCCAGAATCGCGCCACTGATTTCCGGCGCGTCATTTGAGTGTTCGGGCGCGGGATTGTCCAGCAGCGCGAAGGTGCGTTGAACCACATCTTCCTGATTGCCGCATTCCGCAGGTACCTGCCACGACAATTGAAAGGGGGTTGCCTTTGTCTGACTGTAAGAAAATCCAGGAAGCAACAGGATGGCCAGTGCAAGATAAAAAGGGTGAAATCCGATTTGACCAACAGTCATCATACGGTTGGCCCAAATTCTGGGAACCGGCCTACCGGACACGGGACCACACAGGGTAGCTGTTCAGTGTTCAATGGCGCTGAGCATTCGACAATATTACGCGTCGGCGTCAGTTTCC
>JAFGWT010000006.1 GCA_016937015.1 Deltaproteobacteria bacterium
CAGCTTTAAACAACTGGATTGCCGCCTGCGCGGCAATGACGGTGCGCCCAGGAAGTCAAGCAATACTTGTGCAGAATCATGAGGCCTGCGCGGCAATGACGGTGCGCCCAGGAAGTCAAGCAATACTTGTGTAGAATCATGAGTCCTGCGCGGCAATGACGGTGCGCCCAGGAAGTCAAGCAATACTTGTGTAGAATCATGAGGCCTTCGCAGGGATGACGGAACAAAGAGAGGGAGAACCCGACCGCCCTGGCATTCCTGGTCCATTCGTTGCGCACCGTAAACTATTCAGCTATAGAACTGTGGCATGCTGATTTTGTCACTTATCCCGCTGGCCAGCTTTTTTGCGATTCTATTTGTATGGTTTTACATCTGGGCGTCGCCGTCGAATACACCGGTCAAGCGGTCGCTGCTTTTCTTTGCCGCTTTGGATGCCCCTTTTTTGGGGTTTGAGCTGCTGATGTTCGTGCCGATGTTTCAGCCATATGTGGACGTTTTCTTCTGGTTGATGTCGCCATTCTGGATGCTGCTGGGTTTCGGTTTTCTCAATTTTGCTTACCGCTGGACCAATCGCAAAAACGATTTGCAGTACTATGTTGTGCTGTGCGCTTCGATTTTGGCCATCATTTATTTTATGGCGTCGGGCCGGGTGTACCTGGGATTTCAGATCACGGAACTGGGCGTGGAGGATATTCGCAATCCCATGTTGCATGCACTGATGGCGGTACCGTCCATCGTTGGGGGGTCACTGGGCATACTGCTGCTGTGGCTTAGGCGGCAGCAGGAGTCGGATGTGAGCGCCAAACGGGTGCATGACATCATCATTTTTGGCGCGATTATGACTTTGAGCGCCATCGTGACAGTGGATGTGATCCTTCCGGATTTTCTGGGCACGCGGCATTTTGTGCGGCTGGGGTCCAGCATGTTTGTGTTTTTTGTGTTGCTGGTGTTTTTGGCAATGCGGCGATATCGTTTTTTACACTTCAGTATTGATGAAGTGGCGATGCCCTTCTTTGAAAAAATGAATGATGCGGTGTTCTGGGTGGAGGACAGCGGACAGGTGAGAATGATGAATGCAACGGCCCGACGGTGGTTTGGCGTCAGCGACAGATATGAAGGAACGCCGGTTACCGATTACCTTCCCCATCCGGAAAAATCACGACTGACCATGACGTTGAATGGACGGGAACGTCGACTCAAAAATGCGTCCTACACCATTTTAAAAAACAATCTCGAGATGCTGCGGGTATTCATTGTTAGGGATGAAACGGAAATTCATCAGGCGCGCACGGTGCTTAGAGAAATTCGGGACGAACTTGAAAAGGAGGCGACCCGGCGCAGCGAACGGCTGTTTCAGGCGCAGCGGCTCGAAGCGCTGGCAACCCTCAGTGGCGGTATCGCGCACGAGTTTAATAATCTGCTGACAACAATCATGGGCTACACCTCCGCCGCGCTGGATGACATTTCCAGTGATGATCCGATTCGGGAGGATTTTCTCGAAGTGCTGAATGCCGCCGAAAGGGCGCGGGATATTGTAAAACAGATGCTGTCGTTCAGTGACACCGACAATCGCGAGCAATCGGCACTGGATGTGGTGTCGGTCACCATGGAGGCGCTGAAGCTGCTGAATGTGTCCCTCCCGGGCAACATCCATGTGACGTTTGAGCATGGGGAAAAGCTGTTTACCATGGGCAACAGCACCCGCCTGCATCAGGCTGTCATCAATCTGCTGACCAATGCCATTCATGCCATGGAAAAGGCAGGGGGCGCACTGACCGTGGTGATTCAGTGCAAGGTGTTCACGGAGCCCCTTCGATGCGTTAATGCGATGTTGCCCCCTGGAAAGTACATTTCTTTGGCAGTGTCGGACACGGGGTGCGGTATTCCCCCCACACACCTGGCCCGAATATTCGAGCCGTTTTTTACAACACGCCGTCAGGGCAAAGGGACAGGGATTGGTCTGGCCACCGTGTTTCGGGTGGTCGAGGAACATGGCGGCGGCATTCTGGTTCAATCGGTCAGGGACCAGGGAACGACATTTGAGCTGTTGCTGAGGCACATTGAAAAAGGCAGCGTCGCAAAGACACAGCCAGTACATATGACGACCATGGCCAGACAGTCCGGCACTATTTTGCTTGTGGACGATAACGAACTGGTCATTCGGGTGACCAGGCGCATTCTGGAACCCCTTGGATTTAATGTCGCCGCGTTCAGTCATCCGATGGACGCGCTGGCGGCTTTTTCAGAAAACGGGCGGTTCTGTGACATGGCGTTGCTCGATTACGGGTTGCCCACGATGAACGGTATTGCGCTTGCAGCGCGCATTTTTGAGTTTGCCCCGCAATTGCCCGTCATTCTGTTTTCGGGCAAAATGACGCCCGTGATTGAACGGGAGGCGGAAGCGATGGCGCTCAGGGGATGTCTTTCCAAGCCTCTTTCGAAACAGCAACTGGTCGATGCAGTGATGGATGCCATGAGTCAGACTGACAAAGGATGCAGGCCATGATTACCATTGCCGAATTTGTGATTTTCACCATCACTGTCTGTGTTCATGTGGGGTTTATCGCGGTGCTGTTCGCCTGGGAGAATTCGCGGACGATTCGCACGCTGCGCACCGTGTCGGTGTTGTTTCTGCTTTGGATAGTGGGCGAATTTATTGCCGCCCAGGTTCACGATGTGTCTGTTCGGCTATGGGTCCAGCGCGCGACCGGCGCGGTGGGGCTGTGCACCTCGTTGGCGTTTACCCGTTTTGCCTACGCGCTGCGTTACAAAACGTATGACCGGTACTTTTTGACTTTCGCCGTGCTGGTCAGTGCCGCCGCAGTCGTTTATCTGACGACTGGGATGGGCATCCGTTCGGTGGAGAATCAGTCTGCCATGCATCTGGTGAATTTTGGTCCCCTGTTTTGGGGGATTTTGTCCATTTCCATCATTAACTGGGTGTTTAATGTGTGGGTCATGCACCGGGCCATAAAGGAACTTCCCGGGTACGAATCGGCAAGGAAAATGTCCATCACGCTGATTCAGATGGCTACCACGGTGCTGTCTGTGCTCGGCATTGCGGGCTTTTTCCTGAGTACCGCGTTCTGGGAAAAACCCATGTTCTTTAGGTATGTGCCGCTGCTCAGTACCGTTTTTATTCCATTTTTCGGTGTGGTGTTTTATCGGTACGGTTTTCTAACGACGGGCATCGAGCGACTGGCCAGGGATTTGTTTCAAAATGCGCTGGATGGGATTATCATTACGGATGAGTCGAATATTGTGCGACAAATCAATCCCCGGGCACTGCAGCTGCTGAATGTGCAACGGGAGGTGGCTGAAGGCATTCCGCTAAAAGAGCTGCTGTGCCTGCCCGACGACATTCGTTACGGGAAGCGGTTTTCACTGGTACCCGGAGATATTCCCGGGTTGCGGTATTATCTGTCGGTGTCCGTTTCCGAAGTGACGTCGCATGTGGGAATCCGCCAGAATATGGTGATTTTGGTTGACATGACCGATGAAAAAAACGCGGAGGAAGCGGCCAGCAAATCACGGGATGAACTGGAACAGGAAATTCTGCTGCGCAC
>JAFGWT010000266.1 GCA_016937015.1 Deltaproteobacteria bacterium
AGTCCGGTCAACCGGGTCCCGGTCATCAGCTGCCCCCCCATTTCCTCGATTTTGTTGGCCAGACTGGTGACCACCCCCTGCAGCAGATCGGTACCAATATGCGGTTTGGCATCGGTTAGAATGCGCGCAGGCGCGCCCACTTCAACCAGTGTCTGCAAAATATACCCGACGATAGGGTGGCTGAGTGATGTGGTCAGCTTGCCATCGGAATACGTGCCTGCGCCGCCCAGACCGAACAGCACGTTGGATTCCGGATTGGGCTCCCGGGTTTGCTTAAACGCGTCAATATCCTCGATGCGCTGTTTAATGGCCTGCCCCCGTTCCAGCAAAATGGGGCGATACCCATGTTTGGCGAGCATGTAGGCGGCAAAAAGTCCCGCTGGCCCGGCCCCCACCACCACCGGCGAATCCGTCAATGGCTGCTGGCCGATAACCACATCGAGCATCCGGGATTCTTCCGGCGGCTTGATGTCCCTATGGGACACGGCCCGTGTGGTCATGCAGTCCACCGTGTACACCAGACAGGCTGGCTTTTTACGGGCGTCAATGGACCGCCGCACCAGCGTATAGGACACCAACTCGTCGTCCTTTAACGACAGGTGTTGCAGGATACGGGTCCGGAGCGCCTGTTCGGAGTCCCGGTTGTAGCGAAGGCGAATGCCGTGAAGCCTGAATATCATGTGTGGGTTACTTCCATGCCTTGTATTGATTAATAAGGCCGTTGGTGGAACTGTCGTGACTCTTCACATCGTTGGCATCGGACAGTTCAGGCAAAATTTTGTTGGCCAGTTCCTTACCCAGCTGAACTCCCCACTGATCAAAACTGAAAATATTCCAGATGATCCCCTGAGTGAAAATCTTGTGTTCATACATCGCAATCAGGTGCCCCAGGGTTTTGGGGTCCACTTTTTTCACCAGAATGGAGTTGGTGGGCCGGTTGCCTTCAAACACTTTAAAGGGAACCAAATCCTTCACTTCATCGAGGGATTTGCCGGCAGCAGTAAACTCGGCTTCCACCTGGGTCTTGGTCTTGCCAAACGCCAGCGCTTCGGTCTGAGCAAAATAGTTGGCCAGCAGTTTGGGATGATGATCCCCAATGGGATTGTGAGATACCGCCGGCGCAATAAAATCACAGGGAATCAGCTTGGTGCCCTGGTGAATCAGCTGATAAAACGCGTGCTGTCCGTTGGTGCCCGGTTCGCCCCAGATGATGGGTCCGGTTTCGTAGTCCACTTTGTTGCCATCGCGATCCACATACTTGCCATTGGACTCCATATTGCCCTGCTGGAAGTACGCCGCAAAGCGGTGCATGTACTGATCGTAGGGCAAAATGGCTTCGGACTCGGCCTTGTAAAAATTATTGTACCAGATGCCAATCAACGCGATGAGCACGGGAAGGTTATTTTTAAATTCGGTGCCCTTAAAATGGTTGTCCATTTCGTGGGCGCCTTCGAGCAGGGCGATGTAGTTGTCAAATCCGATGGCCAGCGCAATGGAGAGACCGATGGCGCTCCACAGGGAGTAGCGGCCGCCCACCCAGTCCCAGAACTCAAACATATTGGCGGTATCGATGCCAAATTCGGAAACGGCCTCCCCATTGGTGGACAGGGCGGCAAAATGTTTGGCCACATGGGCCTTATCGCCGGCGGCATCCAGGAACCAGTCCCTGGCCGTGTGGGCGTTGGTCATGGTCTCCTGAGTGGTGAAGGTTTTCGATGCAATCAAAAACAGTGTGGTCTCGGGATTCACCCGCTTAAGAGTTTCGGCGATATGGGTGCCATCCACATTCGATACAAAATGGACTTTAATTCCCTTCACACTATAGGCCGCCAGCGCCTCGGTCACCATCACCGGACCCAGATCCGAACCGCCAATGCCAATGTTTACCACATCGGTTATTTTCTGACCGGTGTACCCTTTCCACTCACCGGAATGAATGCCGGCGCAAAAGGCCTTCATCTGATCGAGAACGCGATTGATGTCGGGCATCACATCCGTGCCATCCACAATGACAGGCGTATTGCTGCGATTGCGCAGGGCCACGTGCAGCACGGCGCGGCCTTCGGTCTGATTGATTTTGGCGCCGCTGAACATGGCGTCGATGGCGCTCTGCAAATCTGTTTCCTCAGCGAGCGACACCAACGCGTCCAGAATCTCGTCGGTCAAAATATTTTTCGAAAAGTCCAAAAGAAATCCATCCCCAAAGGTGCGGGACATTTTGCCAAAACGATTGGCATCGCTGTCAAACAACCCTTTGATTGTCAGGGATTTGTTCTTCTCGAAAAGGTCACAAAGGGTTTTCCATGCGTTGGTGCTCGTGGGATTAATGTTCTTCATAATACTCCTCAATACCGTTATCCGGGCCTTTATTCGGGCCTTATTGTCTGCTGTCAGGTGATCACCGTCATTTGCGGCAAATCGGTTTTGTCACCGCAGGTTTCTGTAAATCCAGGGGGTTGTACTTCTTTTTTTCCTTTTTCTCAATTGAGAGCTGGGAATTCGAGGCGCTTTTTAAGCGAATCAGTAATCACCATCAATTGAAGATGCAACAAAGACGTTTGTTGCAGAAAGCCCCACTGCGACGGCGAATGACAAAAGGGGCCTGGATGCGTTTATTATCGTGATACCCGATATATGGACATTCAGCGCGTCTGGCAGGATTCGCGATATCCTTTGGGCAGCACGCACAGCAGGGCGGCGGACGCTTCGCAGCAGGCATCCGGCATCTGGTCAGGGGTCACCTCCGCCGCATTGCAGATACTCACCCAGGATGCGTCCTCTGGAGACACCGGAATCCCGCGCGCATCAAGGAATTCACAGGCGCCGGTCTCACCATCCCGCTGCATCGGACAACAGTCCGGGTCGGCATTTCGGGCGCCCGCATCCGGGAAATGGTCATCCGGTATCGCCCCTGAATCGGCATCCGCACGACTGTAGCTGTGGCAATCGAAAGGTCCGTTGCCATCGTTGTCAATACCGTCATTGCATACGATAAAGGTGCCTTCCTTGCAGTTGGGGTCTTCAAAGCGATATTGCTGCAGGCACACCACATTGGCCGAATACGCATCCTGCGCCTCTGCCAGCGCCATGTCCGAAATGGACACCTTGTACGGACAATCCGCCTTGCAAACGCCCCCGTTCCCCGAAATGCAGCTCGCGCAGTCCTCGTCCTTTTCATCCACCTTGCCATCCCGGTCATTGTCGAGGTCATCGTTGCACGCCTCACGGTTATTCTCCCCGGGATTTTCGCAGTAATACCAGCCAAACCGGGTGTTTTCCACCTCGGCCATGTCTTCAAATTCGTTGCAATTCAGGGGCGCCGGGATTTTCTGCACCGTGCACGACCGAACCCAGGCCGGTTCGCTCCCATTCTCAGTCTCCACCATCCGTGTGGTCACCTCCCCGTCGCCCACCCATTTAAACTCATCATTGTCATATTTTTCAGCCAAATCCGGGCACGCCGGCGCGCTCCTGGATTCGGACTTCAGTGTAAGATACTCATAGACCACGTTGCAGTCCGCGGTCTCGGTTTTGGGATTCCAGCTCAGCCGCTTGCCGTAACAGGTGCCGTTCAGGTTTTCCGCTATCATTTCCGCTACATCCACCATCGCCTCAGACCAGTTTTCATTGCAGATGGAGTACACATAACTCATGTCGCCATACAGCTGCGCCAGCTCCACATACCGGGTCCCTGCATACGCCTGGGTAATCGCCGTGCCGTCCGCATCCTTCCGCTCACAGGCAAACTCATAGTACGTCTGCACCTGATTGGTGCTGTTTTCCCGTTCAACCGTTGCCGGATCACCCACCGTGCCTTCCGCCAGGGAAACGTCGAGACAGTCTCCCAGGGTATTGCCCCGTCCCTGACATGCGGCCACGGGCGGCACCCCCACAATCGCCGCAAACAGCATCCCGTTGGCATTGCCCGCCTTTTTGATTTTGATTTCGTTATACTGGTCTCTGATTTTTTTTACGCTCGTCAGTAAATCCTGATGCCGACCACAGGCCACGTTGGTTTCAGTGGTTTTCAGTTCCTTCAGGTCATGCCACTCGTCACTTTCAATCGAACAGTCCTCTTCATCGGACACTATCATCACGGCAGTTAAGGAATTTTTGCGCACAAAATTGTCATCAAACCGCAACCCTGCCGCACCCGCCGCCAGCTGCTGTTCAAATCCACAGCCATCGATGCCCACATCCGCGAGGCACGCCACTGTAAATGCAGTTAACTTCGGGTCGTACCCCTCCGGAATAAAACTCATATTCTGTTCCTCAGGCGAGAGGGGACATTCCTGCCCGGTGCCGTCGCCGTCCGGATCCACACAGCGGCCCACCCGCGCGCCATCGGGCACGTCGCACGTCCAGTCAGTTGGGCACTGGCTGCCATCCGCATCGCAGGGAATCACATTTTCCAGAATATCGACTTCGGGGGTTCGATAACCTGAAATGAACGCCCCGTTGTCACCCAAACCGTTTTTCAGCGGATCCACACAGGCAGCCTGTGGTGAAAAATCATCGGTATAGGGATGACCGCCGTAGGATACCCCCATATCCGTGGTGGTAATGGCGATGCGCACATCATCGGATGGGGCAAAATCCGAGGTTTCAGTGGGGTCTATCAACGTGTTTACCAGCGGAAAAAACGCGGTGGCCAGCATCGCCTGTTCCTCCCGCATGGAACTGGAGTTGTCCACCACCACCAAAATATCCACCCCCTGAAATCCCCCCAGTCCCGGATCGCTGGATTTCAGTTCGGTCGGTACCGGACAGATGGCTGCCGGCGCCCGGTCCATGCACCCCATCAGCAGGAGCGCACCCATCAAAGCCCCCCAACCTCCAAAAAACATCTGTTGCCTGTTCATCGTTACTTTCCCTTCCCGTGCGATTGTCCATGTGGTTTTAATGCCCCTCTTAAATCAGCGCGGACGGATGGAAAAAGGATGCAGCGCCCCATTCAGATATCGTCATTGTCGCACACCAATGGCGATATCCACAACGGAGACGGGCGGCTCCGGATTATCCCGTCCAGCGGATTCTCTCAGTAATTATCCACAGTTAGATTTAGCATAATCTGTGCCACACCACGAAATGTTCGTCTTTCATACCTAACTATCACAGTCGCGCTGATTATACTTCGCATATTGATTGTTTTTATCCGACAACACCCGGGCAACTGTCAACAACGATGCGATGCAGCGGGGGCAACGAAGTTGTCAACAGGCCATCCGGCACAACATCGCAACAATCGTTCAGCGTTGACGAACACTGGGCCGTCTGAATCCGTCTTTCCGACATCGCAACAATCGTTCAGCGTTGACGA
>JAFGWT010000267.1 GCA_016937015.1 Deltaproteobacteria bacterium
CATTGAAGTGGTGCTGGGTGATATGCGGGTTGCCAGCATGTCCCCCATCGTTATTGCGTCTGTGGTGGCGACGGTGGTTTCCAGACATTATCTGGGCGATTTTCCGGCATTTGATGTGCCGGGCTTTTCCCTTGTGAGCTACAGGGAGCTGTTTTTGTACGGCGTGGTGGGCATTGGCGCCGGATTGCTGTCAGTGGCATTTATTCGGGTGTTATATTTCTTTTCCGATCAATTTGAGGGATTGCGGGTCCCGCCGTGGGTAAAACCGGCCATCGGCGGCCTCGCGGTGGGGGCAATTGGCCTGGTTGTGCCCAATGTGTTTGGGGTGGGATATGAAACGATTAACAGCGCCCTGAATGACGACCCTGTTTCAATCGCTGGAATGACTGGCTGGCCGGTGCTGATTGGGATTCTTGTCGCAAAAATGCTGGCGACATCGTTTACACTCGGTTCTGGCGGCTCCGGCGGCGTGTTTGCACCCTCTTTGTTTATTGGGGCCGTGCTGGGGGCGGCGTTCGGCCAGGTGGCGAATCTGCTGTTTCCCGCCTGGACGGCTCCCCCCAGTGCCTATGCACTGGTGGGCATGGGCGCCGTGGTGTCCGCCACAACCCATGCGCCGATTACCGCGATTCTGATAATTTTTGAACTGACCAATAACTACAAAATTATTCCACCGCTGATGCTGGCGTGCGTGATTGGGGTACTGCTGTCCAGTTATCTTAAAAGCGATTCCATCTATACTGAAAAGCTGTCGCGCAGGGGAATCCGGCTGCAGCGGGGGCGGGATTTGAACCTGCTCAGGTCCATAGAGGTGCGTGCGGTGCTCGATGTCAATATTCAGAAAGTGTCGTCGGAAACACCGGTCAATATCCTGTTTAAAATGCTCACCGGCGGGCAGCGTCCGTTCGCCATTGTGGTTGACGGCAACGATGGGTATGTGGGCACCGTGGAGCTGCAGGACGTTCGGGAAGTATTGCACGAAAGTGAGGAGCTGGCGTTTGTGGCGGTGTCTGCGGATGTGGCCGATCGCACCACGCCGGCGGTGACCCCCGGTGATCGTCTCGACCATGTGATGCAGCTGTTTGGCAATTCCCATCGGGATGAACTCCCTGTGTGCATATCCCGGGAAGACCGGACCGTCGTGGGCGTGGTGACCCGAAAAGCGGTAATCGATGCGTACAATTCGAGAATATTTGCCGAAGATATGACCGACGGTCTGAGCACCCAGCTGAATCTGGCGCAAAGCGGCAAAATGGTTGAGATGATTCCCGGTGTCTTTATCAGCGAGATTGAAGTGCCATCCCGCTGGGTGGGGCGCCGCCTGAAGCATTTGAATCTGCGTCAGGAAGTCGAAATCGATATTCTGATGGTTCAGCGCAGCGCCACGGTGAGTTCAGACACCACAGCGGAGGCCCGTCTGATAGAGGAAATACGCCCCTATGCGGATTTGGCGTTTATGCACGGGGACAGAGTGCTGGTGATGGGGCCCCAGGATGCCATCCTTAAATTGATGACATAAAGGATTCGTTGGCCGATTTGAGTGCGTCGGTATTCCATTTTTGCGCGTCCAGGGAATTCGGCTATCTTCATAAGGTATGGAATATGTTTTATCAGCGCCAAACAGCCCGGAGAATTCGGCGGACGCCCTTTCGATTATGAGTGCCCTTTGGGAGTTGTCGCAGGACAGTGCCGTTGTGTGTTCCATGGATGGCGCGATTATCTGGGCCAACCCGGCCACGGAACATCTGCTGGGGTATTCCCATGATGAATTGCGCCAGATGAAAACCAGTCATTTTGGGGCGGTGGAGGGGGACGGCGCATTATTTTCCGGTGCGTCATTTGTTGAGTCATTTGTTAATGATATGGCGCGATTGACGGTGGGGGAGACTGACGAGATTGAAAGAGTGGTGTCGGGGCGCGATGGCGTTCCCTTTCCTGTGTTAATCCGAATGCAGCGGGTGGAATTCAGGGGCAATCCGGCAGTGCTGTGTATTGTTCGCAATATTTCAAGGATTCGAAAGCAGGAGGCGGAACTGAGTCAAACCAGCAAGATGCAGGCAATTGGACAGCTGGCAGGCGGGATTGCACATGATTTTAACAATGCACTGGGGGGAATTATTGGATACGCGGAGCTGGCCATTGAAGATGCCGGCGAGAATATGCTGCAAAGGGAGAATCTGGAAAAACTGTTGATGGCGGCTGAACGCGCCAAAAAGCTGGTCAAGCAGATACTGACGTTCAGTCGACAGAATACGCCGCGAAAGGATGTGGTTGCGTTGCCGCAGCTGGTGACGGAATCGGTGGCGTTTTTGCGCAGCTCTGTGCCTTCTTCGGTGATGATAGAAGACGACGTGTCGACACAGGTGTTGGCAGTGGCGGGAGACGCCACAAAAATTCAGGAAATGCTGTTTAATCTGGCCACAAATGCGGTCTCAGCCATGGACGACAATGGCACGCTTAAGATTGGCCTTGAGCAGGTGGTGATGTCTGAGCCGTTCGTCGGTGTCGTTGGCGAATCTCCGGCTGGAAATTACGCGAAAATAACAGTGGCAGACGATGGCTGCGGTATTGATCCGTCGTTTATTAATATGATTTTTGAACCTTTCTTTTCAACCAAACATCCCGACGAGGGAAACGGCATGGGGCTGTCGGTGGTGTTTGGCATCGTTCGGTCACATGGCGGAAATATTCAGCTGGAATCGGCTCCTGGGGTCGGCACATGTGTCCGGGTGTATTTGCCGGTTATTCCTTTGCGAACAATCAGTTCCCCCGCCCCCTTTGTGACATCAGTGAAGGGGGATGAGACGCTGCTGGTGGTGGACGATGAACCGCTGCTGGTTGATATTTGCGGGAAATTGCTGCAATCCATGGGATACAGGGTTATCACGACCATGGATGTGAATGAAGCGCTGGATGTGCTGCAGGACGAGAGCGTGCACATTGATCTTTTGCTGACAGATCAGACAATGCCGCAGATGAAAGGGTCTGAACTGGCGGCTCGTGCCATGAAACTGAGGCCCGGTCTTCCGGTGATTCTGTGTACGGGATTCAGTCGAACCATTGACGAAGAGGCGGCAATGAAGATGGGCATTTCGCGTTTTATTCAAAAACCGGTTCGCAAAAAGGAACTGGCCGCTGCAGTCCGTGAAGCAATTCAGGGGGGCCTGGACCCCAAAGCGCTGTAACTTTAAAAAAAAATCTTTTTGATGAAACAAACGTCAATTGCGGATGTCATTCTTCTTGATTGAAGCAGCGAGGGAGGTAAATTTGCCCGAACAACGATTCGATTTTCCCGCCTATGGCCGAGTGGATTTGGACGGCACCCACCGAGTCATTATCGAAACATCGCAAAAAAAAATTTCGCATCCACAGACTGAGGAACTCTTTTTGCACCTGAAGTCTGCAAATCGCAGCTGCGGCGCAGTGGTTAAGGGTATTCGCGTGGAAGCGGAGCAGGACCGCCTGCTGGTTGACCGATACAAACTGCAGCATCTGGGCGTCAATGACGGCGAAACGGTTGAGGCGTATTTTTTTACTCCCAAGACAGCTGACGAGTTGACCTACAGCACATCGGGCGAATTTGCCAAACGGGATGAAGTGCGTCTGATTGGCAAACCGTTTTCGCCGGGCGAAAAGTCGGCGTTGTACACGTTCAGCGGCGATGCCAGACTGTATACCGCAGTGCGTACCCGGCCTGAAGGGATAGTGGTGGTGTCATCGCGGACGAAACTGGCGGAAGCGCCGGCCGGTGACGAAGAGGTGCCGGTGTCATATTCGGATATTGGTGGTCTGGATGAGGAAATCAGGCTGGTGCGCGAAAGCATTGAATATCCGTTTAAACATCGGGATGTGTTTACTCATCTGGGGGTGGTGCCGCCACGGGGGATTATTCTGCATGGACCGCCTGGAACGGGCAAGACACTGATAGCCCGGGCACTGGCCAACGAGATAGGCGCCAATTATTACACCATCAGTGGTCCTGAAATATACAGTAAATGGTACGGCAATTCCGAACAGCGGTTGCGCAATATTTTTAATGAGGCCGTTAAGAACGCGCCTTCCATTGTTGTAATTGACGAGTTGGATTCGCTGGTTCCGAGGCGGGATACTATTCATGGAGAGCAGGAACAGCGTATTGTTGCGACATTTTTGACTCAGATGGATGGACTGAAAACCATGAAGGATGTGGTGGTGGTTGGCACCACCAACCGAATCAACGAGATTGATCCGGCATTGCGGCGAAGCGGTCGCTTTGAGCAGGAAATATTTGTGGGTGTGCCAGGGGCGCAGGGGCGATTTCAGATTCTGCGGATTCATGCCCGCCGCATGCCGCTGGCCGACGACGTGTCCCTTGAAAAGATCGCCGAAATGGCCGGTGGGTTCACTGGCGCGGATTTGTGTTCGCTGTGCAGGGAAGCGGCGTATGTGGCGTTGCGGCGAAGCATTCCAGAATCGGCATTTCAGTCCGGCGACGTGGACGGTCATCGGGAAGTGACCGTGCAGCAGGCGGATTTTATTCGGGCATTTACCTCTGTCAGACCTTCCGCATCGCGGGAGTATGCGTTGGATGTGCCACGAACGGGGTGGGCCGATATTGGGGGGTTGGACCAGATAAAAAAACTGCTGGTGGAAAATCTTCAGTACGCGGTTAAAAACCGGGAGGCCTTTGAAAAAGTGGGGATTCGTGCGGCAGGGGGGATTTTGCTGTATGGACCGCCAGGTACAGGAAAAACATTGCTGGCCAGAGCGGTGGCCTGTGAGTGTGAGGTGAATTTTATCGGCGTCAAGGCATCGGACATTCGCGACAAGTGGATTGGGGAATCCGAAGATAAGATTCGGAACATTTTTCAGCGTGCACGGCTGCTTTCGCCCTGCGTGATTTTTTTTGATGAAATAGATTCGATTCTGATGCCGCGTGGCAGGGACGCTTCTGGGGTGGGGGATGCCATTGTGAACCAGATATTAAGTGAAATGGATGGTCTTGAAGACTTTGGGGATATTTTCATAATGGGGGCAACCAATCGAATCGGGGCACTGGATCCAGCGGTGCTGCGGCCGGGCCGATTTGACTATCTCATTGAAGTGCCGCTGCCGGACAGGGATGCCCGCAGGGAAATATTTGAGGTGCATTTGCGTGGCAAGCCGCTCTTCGGTGATGTTGAGCCGACCGTGCTTGCGGAACAGTCTGAAGGGTTTTCGGGGGCGACCATTGCCGAAGTGTGTCGCTCCGCTGCATGGGAAGCGCTCAGAGATGCCAGATATTCGGCGAATGACGTGGTAATCAGGATGGATCACTTATTGAACGCCACAGCACGTCTGCGTGAGTCAGGCAAGAGGTGAGTTGTGCGAACAGTTATCAGTTTCATTGTATTGTTTTTGTTCTGCGTACTGCCATTGGCAGTACAGTCGGCAGATAAGGACTCGGAGAACGGGGCCGCCAGCGGTGCATCGCCAAAAGGCAAAAAGGATTCCGATGCGGACCGACGGGAAAATGAATTTAAAAAGCTGGAAGCCGGTACCCGGATTTTGCTGTCATTTCCCAAAACACCGAAGATGCTGCCATTTACCGAGTCGCAACTGAATCGATTTCGAAGCAGCCTGAGCAAGAGCGACCAGCTGGGAATCGTTATCTCCGACCGCAGACAGCAGTTGCTGCCCATGACCGAGGATGCGCAGGTTCAGGTACCCACCAGCAAAATCATCGAGGGATTTAACCGGGCGATGCAGGACAGCGGGGATGGGACGATGGGCAAGGAGGCTGCGACGGAGGATATTGACGAGACGATTCGCAACGCGGTGGCGCAGCTGAGTGGGATGGAGGGGCTGCTGAAGGCTGTGGTGCTGATTATCGATGAACCGGTTGATTTGGTATCTCCCGTGGACAGCACTGTATCCTCCGCATCACAGCAGGATTCAAATGTCGGTTCTTCTGACCCGGACGAGGCGGCGGCGACGACGGCACTGAGCACACTTCTGGCGCTGCACAATATTATTCTGTACGCGGTTTTTCCCGAGAACATTAACAGTAAATCCCTTGAGATGCTGACTGAGCAAAGCGGGGGAGGGAACATTTATCTGTCCAGTCGCGTGGCGCTGAATGACGCTCTTTATATGGCGTATGACGCCATCCTGCTGCGTACCATACAGCTGGCGCCTCAGAAGGCACTTTACGAAGGCGATGAAATCTGTCCACCCCCACCGGATGAGGCAGCGGTTGCGGCGGGGACCTCGGCGCCGTCTGAATCTGCTGCGCCGAACACGTATGTCATCACGCTGCTCATCGTGATATTGGGGCTGATGGTTGTGCTGCTGCTCCTGACGGTGGCGGTGTGGCAACGGGGCGGCGGAGCGCCGATTGAAAAATCAAAGGAAAAAACCGGTGAGGCGGACACCGCCCGTGACGCCACATCTCCAGCGTTTTCCAAACTGACCATTGGCATCAACCGGGTTCGCAATACATTCTCGGATATGGAGTCGAAACTTCAGGCATTGTCTGGGGATTTGGATGATTTTGGCAGTGAAAACTGGGAGATGCAGAAAAAAATTGTGTCGGCCTATGCTGAAATATCGAAGGAACTCTTTTTGATGCTGGATCATCTGACACTGGAAAAAATGACACTTGAAAAAAGTAACCTTGATGAAGGCAAAACCGATGCCGGTGCGTTGGATAAAGGCGCGCTGCGATCGGAAGATGCGGCATGGATTGTTCGCAAGATTGTTCAGGCGCTGGAAAACAATGGCATTGAGGAAATCGTGCCGGTGGTTGGCGAGCGCTTTCACAGTAAATATCACGCCCATGCGGGGGCGCGCGCAAGCGACAGTAAAGCCGGTACTGTGCTGGAAGTGGTTCGAAACGGTTATCAGCGCAAAGGATTTATCAGTGATGAGCCGTTCGTTTTACGGCAGGCGGAAGTCATTGTGAGTTCTGGCCAGGAAGAGGGAAAGTGATATGAGCAAAGCCATTGGAATTGATTTGGGCACCTACAACTCCGCAGCGGCAGTCCCTGTGGGCAATGGTAAAGTCGCCATGGTTGAGAGTCGGTATGGTCGGAGTCTGTACGGTAAAAACTTCGCATCGTTTGTGCTGTTCGATCATTTTGGTCAAAAACAGGTGACCGGAAAGCGCGCCCAGGCGGAGATGCGACTGAATCCCAAACTGGTGGTATGGGGGGTGAAGCGCCTGGTGGGACTGTCGTATCAGAATGCCAAAGCCAGCGGTGAACTGAGCCGTTTCGCGTACGAGACCGAGGAAGGTCCGGATGGCAGTATTCTCATCAAGGTCGGGCAGGAGCGATACAGCCCGTCGCATATTCTGGAATACATTCTGCGTGACATTAAACAGGATGCAGAGGATCCGTCGGTTAATCCGCTGATTGGCCAGACGATTGACAAGGCGATTATCAGCATTCCCGCTTACTTTAAAGCCATTCGTACCAATCCGATTATTGAGGCGGCAAGGAACGCCGGGTTTGAAGAGGTGGATACCATCGCCGAACCGACTGCGGCTGCCATCGACTACTGCATGAGTATTGAGCGGGAAGCCAATTTGCTGGCGTTTGATATTGGGGCAGGCACACTGGATGTGACGGTAATGATGGTGGTGAACGAGGATGGTCATCTGATTCCAGGAGAGCTGTGTACCTCGGGTCATGAGGCGCTGGGTGGGCTGGATATGGACGATGCGCTGATGCGCCATGTGGTCTCCAAATACAATTTGCATGGGGTGCTGCAGGATGCCACCTATCGCGCCATTCTGGCTGAGGAAATCGAGCGTGCGAAAATTCGACTGTCTCAGAAAGCCAGCGCCACAATTGACCTGCCGGGTGAGAAAACAGTGACCATGACACAGGGCGAGCTGGAAGAAGTGCTGGCGCCATTGCTCGACAAATGCCGAAAACCGATTGGCATCGCGCTGCGTCAGGCGGGACTGCGCGCATCTGATTTGGATAAGGTGCTGTTTATCGGCGGCCCTTCCAATATGCCATGCATCCGAAAAATCGTTGCCCAGGAGCTGGTCCAGCTGGATGCCCGGGGAGACGTGATAGCGGACATTGACGAATACAATCTGAATGGACTGCCTGTGGATCCCATGGAGTGTGTGGCGCGCGGGGCATCATTGAAAGCGGGAAGCATTATCGAGCCAGTGGGAAAAGTGATTTCCGAAGGCTACGGCACGGTATTTGGACCGGTGGAGGATGCGCCGGATTATTACGAACCAATCATTCGTGAAAATTCGCACTATCCCATTTCGGGCAGCACCGTGTTGACGCATCAGAATCCGGAGTCGCTTGAAGTGCCTGTGTCGCTGGTGGCCAAGCGACCGGACGCCGAAAAATCAACGGCGGAGCGCACAGTGTTTAAATATGAGTATCTGGGCAATTATACCCTGGGCATCACACCACAGCGGGGCTTGCCAAGTATTGAAATTCGACTGAGGGTGACAGATGACAAACGGGTGGTGGCCACATTGCTGCATACGCAGACCCGGCAGCAGGTGAAGTACGAAAGCCTGGATATGCTGAGTGGAAGTGAAGTGATGCTGCAGGAGCACACACCGCCGAGGATGCTCGCTCAGCAGGATATGGATTTACTGAACGCAACAGTGATTGGGAAAAAGAGCGGCTGGACCAGAGAGCATCTGGAAAAGCATCTGCATGTGGCACGGGAGGCGCTGGCACTGTGCGGTGGCAGTGAAAACGAACGGGTGCTTTTGGCGATGGAGAAGGTGGAGGATGCCATTACCCATGCGGTGGACAATCGCATGGAGACCCCCAACGAAGACTGTCCGGCGATTTCGAATCGGACCAAGGAACTGCTTGATACGCTGCTTCAGCCAGGGGTCCGGCACATATCTGTGGAGGAGTTTCGAAGGTATCTCGAACAGTTGATACACATTGCTCAAATGGTATCCTATGACAAGGAAAACTGAAGCCGAAATTGAAAAGCTGGTGTCAAAGGGGTGCTACGAAGAGGCATTGGGCATTGATGTGGACGCGACCCGATCGGCAGTGGCGCGGGCGCACATTCGTCAGCTGCATCATTTCACGCATTCAGAAAAAGCCAGGGAAGCACTGAATCAGGCGCGAACCGCGTTGGTGGCGGAATCCCTTGAGCGCAAGCTGCAACGGTTGATAAAGCTGGAGCTGCTGGAGGCCGCCCGGACGATTGCCGCTTCGGCGCTCGAAGATCATGAGTCCGCGTACAACTTTTACATGCTGGGATATGTGCTGTACCGGATGGCGCGTTATGCGGAGTCGGCCCGGTATCTGTTGCGCGCTTTTGAGATGAGCGATTCACCCTTTCATGCGATATGGCTGGGATACGCCCTTGAACGACAGGGGGAAATGGCGGCGGCGCTGGAGCGATACCTATGGGCGGTCAAGCGGCGCGGCAACGAAACAGAGCATCGTTTGGCCGGTTCGATTTATTTTCATATGGGGGATATGCCAAACGCCTGCGTGCATCTTGAAAAAGCCATGGCACTGGGGTGTCGGGACGAGGATGTATCTGAAAAAGTGCTGCTGATTCGCCAGAAGCAAAGATACGCACGCCTGGTATCTCGGTTAAAGAGCATTTTAAGTATTGGAAAAGCGCAGCATTGAGCGGCCGTGGAGACACCGTCCAAAGGCGCTGCATGGGTTTTCAGTATTGCTGACCCGTTTTAAAAGGGACGGTGTTTCTATTTCGGAACAGGATGGGTTGAGGCTGTTATTTTCCAAATAATTGCGAAAGACACTGTTTTCAATTATACTTTCCCTCATGTCCAGATATGCACGAATATATTTTCCTGGGGGCCTTTATCATCTCGTTTCAAAATGTGTTGGCAACGCGCCGCTGCTGCGTCTGAAGAAACAGCGGGAGTACTATTTGCAGTTGCTTGGCGAGTCGGTGCAAAAAACCGACGCGCAGATTCTTGCGTACTGCATTCTGCCCACTCAGGCGCACCTGGTTGTTCGCGCGGGGTGGGAACCGCTGGAACGATTGATGAAGCCCATAAACACCGGATATGCCTGTTGGCTCAATAACAGCGATGAAGCCCGTGACGGCGCGGTATTTGCCGGTCGATACAAATCAGTGCTTCTCGAGGATAATTATGTTTTTGATCTGGTGCGATATGTGCACAACGGACCGGTGCGTGCCGGCAAGGCAAAGCGCGCCGCGGAAAGTGTGCTGTCGAGTCATCAGGCCTATATTGGCAGCGTTGAAGCCCCGGCGTGGCTGGATACGAAAACGGTGCTGGAAATGGTCAATCCCAAAGCCGGATGGGCCCAGCGCCAATTTGACCAGTTTGTGGATGAGGGCGCTGCTGAAGGACGACGCAGGGATTTGGAGGGGTCAAAAAGCGATGCGATGAGTCGCGCCTATCGGGCTGTTCTGGCTGAGCATCATAAGATAGATGGCCCCATTCTGGGCAGTGAAGAGTTTGTGGAAATGGTGTACCAGGAAGTGTACGCCAGAGGGTCCAAATCAAAGCGCAGGCATCCGAGTCGCACTGAACTGAACAGACTGGTGGATACCGTTCGTGAAATAGTGAATATCGATGCCAAAGACTTTATGCGATATCCCAAAAGAAAACCCTGTGCCCTGGCCCGAAAAATCATCGTTTATCTGTGGGTGGTGGAATACGGTGGAAAACAGTCGGATGTGGCCCGAAAAATCAAGGCATCCACTGGCGCCGTCACCCGCTGGTATGGCAAGGTGATTCAGCATATCGAAGACTTTGAACCTCTCATCGTGAAGGTTCAGCAAAAGCTCAAATCGTAAACGTCTTCCCGGTCCAAATGACACCTTGAACAATTTGGTTTTGCCCGTGTCCACGGGGTTGCGTCTTTTTGTGGCGGGCATGATTTTTAAAAATCTGATCACAAAAAAAATGCTGCGACTGAATGTCTGAATCAGATCCATTCAATATTCAGTTGACCTTGTTGCGCCTAATCGTCCTACCGAAACATCTCGCTTTCTGTGCAGTCTGTTCGATCAACTGAACATTGTTACGGTCCGATTTCAGACCGCCGATTGCAGGGCGCGAATTTCCGGTTCCGGGGAGTATCGCTGAATGAGGTGAAGCAGATTGATGGCTTCGTCGACGGTGTAATGCAGCCAGATGCGCTTGCGTCTTTTTCTGGAAAGGATGACCGCCAGAGCTTCGGCCATGCCCTCATGGAGGGGACTGTCCGCCGGTATGAGGAGCACCATCTCGCAATCCCGCCAGGTGAGGATTTTTTCGGCAAACCGCACCAGCTCTTCCCGGGACACCGCTTCTGATATTTCGAGATAGCGGCAATCCACAATCTCCCGTTCGCAATATGCAACATCCACCGTCGCCCATGTGTTCACCATGTCGCTTTCCAAATCCGCAGGCACAACTTCACCTTCAAGTGTGAACATCAGCAATTCATTCTGTTCGAAAAAGTGACTCTTTATGATCAGCATCAACAGGAGTTTATGTGGCCATTTTCTGAAGCGCAATTTTCAGGCATAAAAAAACTTTCCAGCATGACTGTGTGACAATGTACAGCAATGTAGCTCGGAGGCGGTTGAGATCGTACATGAAATTTACCCGTTTTGGGGTTGGCGCATTGTCGGGCCCGCCTTATCGCCTGGCCGTATGAAGTCAGATTTTTGGTTGGTAAAAGCGCTTTTTACAGATTGAGCGTCACCCGATTTTGGATATTGAAGTCCACTTCGTCCTGATAACTGTCTCTTTAAAGAACCGAGGCACTGTTCTTTATATATTCCTTGAGATTAGTTCGTTTGCTGAAAGGAAGTAATGCAATGTATCGAATTGGTATGATTTTCACTTTTTTGGTGTTTTTAACGATGTACGGCTTTGGCTGTTCCGTTGACAGCAATTCGGAAGATGACGTGACGAGTGGCGATTCGGATTCGGACACGGATTCGGATTCGGATACAGATAGCGATAGTGATTCGGATTCGGATTCTGACTCGGATTCTGACTCGGACAGTGATTCGGATTCGGACAGTGACAGTGATACGGACACGGATTCGGATACGGACACCGATTCGGACACGGATACCGATTCGGACAGCGATTCCGACACGGACACCGACAGTGACAGTGACGGGGATACCAACTGTCCTGGCGTGTGCGTGGTGCAGGGAGAGTGCAGAACGCTGAATGGCACATATCTGCCGGATTATACCTGTCCGGCGGAGACACCGATTTGCTGCGATGCGGTCGCGGCAACGGATTCGGATACGGATACCGACAGCGATACCGACAGCGACACTGACAGCGACACCGACGGTGACACGGATTCAGACACGGATACGGATACGGATACGGATACCGACACGGACACGGATGCCGATCCGGTTTGTGACACCACCTGGGACAGCGCACGCAGCAAAGGCGACGGTCTGGTGCTGACACCGCCCATGGGATGGAACAGCTGGAACGTGTTCCACGAAAACATCAACGAGGCCCAGATTAAGGAGATTGCCGATGCCATGGTCAGTTCGGGCATGAAGGATGCGGGGTACGAGTATATCAATCTGGACGACAACTGGATGGCGGCCCGGGAAAACGGCAACATGATGGTCGACCGAACCCGGTTTCCCAACGGTATGGATGGTCTGGCAGACTACATTCACGGTCTGGGGCTGAAGCTTGGTATCTATGGCGACCGGGGCGTTGAAACCTGTCACAATTACAACAACAATATCACCAAAAACAGCGGCAGTTACGGGCACGAGGAAGCCGATGCCCAGACCTTTGCGTCCTGGGGAATTGACTATCTGAAATATGACAATTGCGACCCGGCACCAGGCAGAAACACTGACCAGGCACAGCAGGAAGACTACACGAAAATGGCCGAGGCGCTCAAAGCAACCGGACGGCCGATTGTATTCAGCATTTGCGCCTGGGATTACAAACCCTGGATGGTGAATGTGGGTCACCTGTGGCGCAGCACCTTTGACATTGGCCCCTGTTTCAGCGAAGACAACGGCTGCAGCAGCTGGTTCCGCAATATCGACCAAATCATCGACGAGAATAATGAGTCGCCCGATGCCGCGGGGCCGGGACACTGGAATGATCCGGATATGCTTGAAGTGGGAAACCGCGCACTGTCTGATACCGAAGCTGCGTCGCACTTCAGCATGTGGGCCATCATGACGGCCCCTCTGATTGCCGGAAACGATATTCGCAACATGTCGCCAGTGATTCGTGACATTTTAACGAACACGGACGTGATAGCCGTAAACCAGGATCCCGCCGGATTTCAGGGCACCCGTGTGGTGGATAACGGCGCTCAGGAAGTATGGATGAAGCCCCTTTGTACCATGGATGGTCCCGAAAAAGCGGTGGCCCTGTTTAACCGCAGCAAGAATAATGCAGACATAACAGTGTCATTCCGCGACATCGGCATCAATGGAAACGCGACGGTGCGCGACCTTTGGTTGCACCAGGATATGGGTGAGTTTAACGGTTCCTATTCGGCATCAGTCCCAGGTCACGGGGTGGTGATGTTGAAAATTGTTGATATTGCGGATTAGATATTTCAAATCGAAATCCCCAAGCCCCCACCACAAAGGGGGATCTGTGCTGCTTCCCCCTTCGGGGAAGGCGGCTGGGGGATTTTCCATTTCGTTTTCACAACCACCTCGTAGCGCGAATGGAGCGAAAGCATGATTGAACG
>JAFGWT010000028.1 GCA_016937015.1 Deltaproteobacteria bacterium
CCCGACGCGCTTAGTCACTATATTCGCACTGTAGTGAAATCCGAACCCCAAAACGGCTTATTTTTTTAGGCGCCGACCCGCAGCACCCGAAACCTTGCAGTGGGGCGGTCGGGCGTGGGCGGAAAATCCATATGCGCCTTTAACTCGTCCACAGTCTCAATGGTTCTGCCGGTCCTCACCGCTGCCGCTTCTATCATTTGGGACATCCTGTCATCACTGGCCCGGAGCGCGTTGAGTCCAGCGAGGATCACCCCGTTATCTGCCAAAACACTCACACACATTGCCAGAAGGGTGCCGTAATCCCGGTGAGCCATGAAATCCCGCTGTTTGCGCCGTTTAAATCGCGGCGGAGGGTCCACCACAATCAGGTCAAACCGACCTTTTTGACCGGCGGCCCGTTTCAGGAAGTAAAGCACATCGCACTTAAAAAATGTCCGGTCATCAAACGGCAGACCGTTTCGTCTATAGTTCTCCATCGCAAAATGCAGCGCCGAATTTTTATTGTCGATATTCACCGTGCTTTTGGCCCCCGCCGCCGCAGCGACCATCCCAAATCCACCTGTGTACGAAAAAAGATTCAGCACGCGTTTATCGCGACTGTTGGCGTGCACCCATTCCCGGGGCAATCTGGAATCCAGAAAAATGCCAACATGCTCCTCATCAAGCAGACGCACCAGAAAACGCAACCCGTTTTCAACCACGTCCATCACCGCGGCACACTTTGGACCGGCCACCTGGGCACCGCTCCGGGCATCCGTGTCAGTGGACCAGCGCTTTTTCAAAAAAACCGACTTTTGCGGAAATCGGGTCGCCAGCACATCGATTAATGAGGTGACCGCCGCGTGTTCCCGGTGCTGTTCCACCAGCAACACATCGCCCAATATATCGACCGTCACGCCCTCAACACCGTCGGCGCCGCTGTTCAGCAGTCGCCAGGCATTCGTCCGCCCCGCAAACGATTCAACCAGCAACTGTCGTTTTTGCAGTGCGCTGTCAATCAGGTTTTCAACTGTTTGTTTTATCGTATTTGATTCCATTACTGTTCCAAAAATAAATCCATGAGAATCTCAGCAGTTATAAAAAAAGCCGCATTTTCAGTGGCGTTAAAAAAAAAGCAGACTATACTTTTTGGGCTCGGGGGGCCATAGATCGGTTTGTTATTTACCGGAAATGGAAAGAACATCAATGCATAGAATCGCCGCGCTGACTTTAATCGCCGCTCTGTTCACGTCCACCGTATTTCACACCGGATGCGCCAGTACCAAACAGGATGCCATCCGCAAGCAGCTGGACGCAGTCTCCGGCGCCACTAAAAAAACATTGCATCGATAACATCGCCGCCGTATTGCTGGCATGACCCACCCACACCGTCGCTGCCGGTAGCCCAGCTATACGTCATTTCCAGTCCCAATCCGTTGATGCATTCATTGGCGGATTCGCAGATATTACGCGCCGGTGGACTGAACTCAATATCGTACTCTCCAGCCCTGATCACACAGCGGAATGCCCCTATGCCGTACAGGCAATTGAACACGTCCATCACTTCATCCCCTCCCAGATAATCGTAGAGCACCCGATCGTAGCTGCCGCCCGGATCCGCATACCAGACATACGCGCCTTCAGCACCGTAGGCGGCGCACGCCACTTCGCACATATGCACATCCGAGGCAAACTCCGCCTTTTCGTAATCCCCGGTGCTGCTGGGCCTGCCACAGGCAGCCTTCTCCTCACAGTAATCCTTGCAGACCGCAGGGGTATTATCGAGATATGTATCGTAGGCGTCTTCAAGACTTCGGTCGCATCCGGTCGATACCCACAGAACCAGCGCAGGCAATGCCACTTTTAATGGCGCCACCACTCGTCGCATAAACCGCAGCATAAAATGATTTTCCGCCACCCTGGGCCTCCGTTATTCTTCTGTTATCGGTCTAATGATACTGATCCGGGTCCACCCCAGGACCGGATTTGTTCAGCTTCAACTCCCCATGACGTTCCTCATATCGTTTGACCAGTTCTGTCAGTCCAATGGCCAGCTGCTTCGCCGCCCGGGGATTGGTAATAATACGGGAGACCACATGTCCCTGCATTCGGGGCGGTTCGGCGAACAGAAAATCCAGCACAAATTCAACTTCGTTGTTGTGTACCACGGCAGTGTTGGAATACACGCCTTTGGCAATGGTATCGTCTATCTTTACCCGCATTTTAGCGCCCTTTTCCGGCTTATTTTCCGGCTTATCCGGCTTAAATGATCCACCCGACTGATTTTCCATTTTTCAACTCCTTTTTATGTATCTGTATTTTTTACTTAACTAACATTGTTGGAAAACACACTCAAACCGAAAAAATTTCCATACCCAACTAATTTAGAGCAGCGTGTCTATCGCCCGCTTCCATGCCGAAAACTCGCCGCCTTCGTCGGCCGCCATCATGGCCACCGCCACAGCGCGCGGCCCGGCATGTGCCAGCCGCCAGTCTACCCATGACCACCTGGGAGAGGTCGACTGGATCGTCACCCTTCCCTTCATCAGCCGCTGAAACAGATTGAGCCTCTGCTTCAACGCCTTTATATCGAGCATCGGTCCATCGCCCAGGGGCGTGTTGGGTTTGGGCACAAAAGACTGCACCGCCACAGTGAGCCGAATGTTTCCGGCAAGTTCCGTTACCAAAGCCGCGAACTCCCGAATATCATCGTCGGTTTCGTCAGGAAGCCCCACCATGGAGTACAGCTTGAGCCCCCTGAGTTTCATTTCACGCGCCATCCTGGACGCATCAATCAGGTGCTGCGCAGTAATACCCTTGTGAATCCGATCGCGAATACACTGAGATGACCCATCCGCCGCCACCGTCAAAGTCCGCAGTCCGCCCCGGACCAGATCCTTCAGCAACGCCGGTGTCAGTCGATCGGCCCGCATACTCGACAGGGACACCCGCCGATTGGTGGCCACAATGGACGACACGATGTCCCCAAGATCAGGATGATCAGTCACCGCAGCACCCACCAGCCCCACGCCGCTGGCGTCATCGGGTATTTTGGATAGAATGGCATCCTGGGGAATCCTGCGAAACCGTCCGGAATTGGCCAGCAGGCAAAAAGCGCAGCGCCTTGGACATCCCCGGGCGATTTCCACCAGAAAAAGGTCCTTAAAATCCGCCAGCGGTGACCAGGTTGCGGCAAACGCGGGCAGCTGCGCCAGCGACACCATATGCGCAGCGGGTGGAACCGGCTGCAAGGCCGGCACCCAACCCCCCACCTCGCGCAGGATATGCACCCTGCTTAAAAAATCCGATTTGTCTCTGGCGTCGGCCAACGCATCCGCAATGGGGAAAAGGGCGTCTTCACCCTCCCCACACACCACCACATCTGCCAGGTCGGCCATGAGCGCGGGGTCAAGCAGCGTCAACGGGCCGCCACAGATAACCGGCGGCGCATCGTCCGGGCGTTCAGCGGAAAGCGGTGACAGCCCCATCTGCCGCAACATCTGCACCACCGCAAGCAAGTCCGTTTCGCAGGCCAGCGAAAACGCCACCGCATTGGCTTCCCGAGCGGGGCGCCCACTCTCCAGCGTCGTGCCCGAAGTGCCCTGGTCCGGGGCCTGCACAAAACGCTCACACCCCACGCGGGCGTGTTGGTTCCACGTCCGATAAACGGTCTGAAACCCCAGCGATGATGCTGCCACCGAATACGGCGCCGGATATCCCAGCGCAATCCACAAAGGGGCCGAAGAAGCCAGCGTCCCCTTTTCTGATTCAGTGAAGCTGTCGATATGACTACGTTTTTGTCGATTCTTCATACATGTGTTCCGGGGTCATTTCCGCAAAGAAAAACCCCAAACACAAAAAGCGAATTGAAGTTGCAACCCTGCGTGCCCCATGATAACAAAACTTTGGATTTGAACCAGTGGCAAAGCATTTCTTTGCTCTTAACCCCCCTGATTTGGAGGATAATATGGCAGTACCAAAAGTAGACTCAGATGAATGCACTGGATGTGAAGAATGTGTGGAAGCATGTCCGGCAGAAGCAATCAGCATGGCAAACGGCATCGCGGTAATCAGCGCGGATGAGTGCACGGAATGTGGCGCCTGTGTGGATGAGTGTCCCGCCGAAGCCATATCCGAGTAATCCGCCGTTCAATCCTCCCCTGCTTTCGATTCACAGCTGACCAGCGTCTTCATGCCGGATTGCATCTCCAAACAGTTTCCGCCTTCGAAATCCCGACTGGCCGCCGCCGCCAGACAGGGGCTGCTGTGGAATGCGCCTTTTTCCGTCTTTGGCGCCGCGCTGACCCTGGCCGGAGGGACGGGACTGGCGCTGCTGCAGCACACCCAACTGTTTGCCTTTCCGCTGACGGACCAGGCACTTCAGAGCCCCCATCCCGACCTGCCAGCCATGATGATGACCCAATTGTGGCGAATTTTTGCCCACGCCGCATTGCTCGGCCTGCCAGCGGGAGCGCTCCTTGTGACAGGGCTGGTCTGGACGCACAGGCAAAAAAAAGGCGGGCTGACCAACGTCCCCATCCCCGACGAATTTTCCACCTTTAAAAGCGACACAATCATCGGCGCACTGACACTGCTGACCGGGGGACTGATTGCAATTGCAACATTTAAAAACGGCGGTTTTTCCTACACCGAAATCGAATTTGCCCCGGCTGCGGCCGCACACAGGCTACTCGAGGTGATGTTCTGGAGCTGTATCGGCGCCGGTGTGGTCGCCATTCTGGGGGGACTGATTCAACTGAGCGTCAGGCGCACGCAACTGCTGCGTCATCTGTCACTGACCCGTAGCGAACAGCAAACGGAACAGCGTCTTCATGGCCACTCGCCAACACGTGGGCAAATCGGTCTCAAACAGCAGCCCGTCGCAACAGAACGTCAATCCGCGTCTGCCATTCCTGATTGAAAAAAAATTAATCGAATCCCCCATTCGATTCGCAAACCAATCTGACGCCAACCACACCGCTTAAGCCACTGTTAATGAATCACTTCCCCAGGCAGCCATCCTGACAGACGCCGTTTTCGGCATTTTTCCGCGCAGTGAGCCCGCGTCAGGTCCTGTGATTTTTGTCAGGCCGATGATTACATTTCTGATGGTGTGATTTTCAACGTTCCATAAAGGGGGAACATCATGACGTTTGGAACAGACACTTCAGAAGGGACGCCCTCCGGCGATTTTCCCTTGAGCAACGCGGAGGTACACAAGCTCGCATGTGCGAACTGTGGCACACCGCTGTCAACCAATTATGGCAAAACGGCGCTTATCTGCACCTACTGTGGGCAGCGCCACCGGTTCCTTGAACCGCCAGAGGATGCCGGGGACACCAGTCACGCGATTGGCGAC
>JAFGWT010000029.1 GCA_016937015.1 Deltaproteobacteria bacterium
ACTGTGTAATGACAGAAGTGATGCCAGCCGCTTTCGTGGGCTACGAGAATCTCGCTGCAGCTGTATGCGTCCGTCCTGTCGCCAAAACTGATTTCGTTGCTGTCGGTTTCAGAGACTGAACGCGAATACCCGGTCCCACCACCGCTGGCCGTGAGATATACCACGCCGTGTTGCCCTTCTGTTGCGCATCGGCCGCCATGCATGGGACACATTTGCTCAAAGGTGTGCAGGTGGCCGGTAATGGCCAAATCCACCTGGTGGGTTTCAAACAGGGTCACCCACGGGAGCCCGGCCGGAAATGGGCCGCGGGAGCTGCAGGCATAAACGGGCTCGTGAAAGAATGCGATTTTCCATCTTGCCGATTGCGCGGCCTCGCTTTCGAGCACGTTTTTCAACCAGACGGTCTGCGCGTCGCCGGGATGATTGGTGTCCATGATGATAAAGAGCGCATTGCCGTAACGCAACGTAAAATAGACGCCGTCGCTCTCGCTGTTGACGCCCAGTTGCCGCTGACCCGGCAGAAATTCGTTCCACAGTTCGTACCAGTTGGTCGACCATGGCTCGTGATTTCCCAGCGCCCCAATCAGGCGAATGTAGTCGCCAAAATCCGTGGCATCGGTTCGAATAATGTTCGCAGGTGCGCCGGCATCCGCAATACCCTGGGTGATGGCACTGTAGTGCGCCTCCCATTCGGCCCGAGTACCGTTGTGGGTAAAGTCGCCCACCTCAATCAGCGCAACTGCAGCGGGATCCAGCATGACCATGCTGCGGATGTGATTAATGCCAACGGAGGGGCCATCCTGCATGTCGGAAATTGTGAAAAACGTAAATGCGCCTTCCGGCGTCTGCAATGGCATGGTGATGGGCGTGTCAGGTCCACTGCCCGACGCGGTATCGACCGAGGCATCAGTGGATGCGGCGTCAACTGTGTCGGTGCCTGTATCACCGGTCGATGCTGTTCCCGAGTCGGTTGCTGCATCTGTGCCAGGCGCTGCAGTTGAGGCTGAGTCGGTGTCGGCGCCAGCTTCAGTGGGGGTGTCTGCGTCAGGCCCAGTGTCTGTGCCGGTCGCCGTGTCAGCGCCGGTCATCGTGTCAGCGCCGGTCGCCGGGTCAGCGCTGGTCACCGTGTCAGCGCCGGTATCTGTGCCTGTGTCCGTGGCCGTGTCTGTGCCTGTGCCTGTGTCTGCGTCGGCCATTTCCGTTGATGAATGAGTGTCCCATTTTACGCCAGTGTCGTGTTGCGGCGCGCTGTCATTCTGCAGGTTCCCGGTATCTTTTACGTTGGTCCCCGTGGAATCGGATGGGGTTGCTGAGTCGCGCTCGGTAAAGCTGACAATACTGCCGTCAAAGCTGCATCCGGTGCAACACGAGATGGCGACAATCACAAAAAACAGTCGATGTAAATGGCATGTCATATTTTTGGGTGTATCCACAGAACGCATCCGGACAATAGTAAGGATGAAACACCATTTGAACAGTAAAAATCAGAACGAAACATTTGCGCAATCAAATGGCGCCATCAAATGCGGCCCACTCTGTTGAGGACCATCAGGCGGATTTCAGACATGTCTTCCATGGCGTAGCGGATGCCTTCGCGCCCCAGACCGCTGTCCTTGACGCCGCCGTAGGGCATGCTGTCCACACGAAACGACGGAATATCACCAATGACCACGCCCCCCACTTCGAGCTCATTCCAGGCATGGAAAGCGTGGTCCATGTTCTTGGTGAAAATACCGGCCTGCAACCCAAATTTACCGTGATTGACCCGTTCGATGGCATCCTTGAAATCCGTGAATCGATGCAGGGTGGCCACCGGACCAAAGACTTCCTCGGCGTTGACCCGGTGGTGCGGGGCGGTGTTTTCGAGCAGGGTGGCGTCCACGAACGCATCGTTTCGCTGGCCCCCGCAAAGCACCCTGGCCCCGTCTTTAACCGCTTCGTAAATCCATTGGGCAATGCGCTCCGCTTCGGCGCCGCTGATGATGGGCCCAAGTGTGGTGGCTTCGTCTTTGGGGTCACCGGGCTGAAATGCCTTTGCCTCCCTGACCAGTCTTTGAACCAGCTCGTCGTAAATGTCGTGGTGAATAAACACCCGCTGCACCGAGATGCACGACTGGCCGGATTGGTAAAAGGCCCCAAGGGCGATGCGGGCGGCGGCGTAGTCCAAATCAGCGTCTTTGTCGACCACGCACGCGGCGTTGCCACCGAGTTCCAGAATCACTTTCTTTTTTCCCGCCTTCTTCTTAAGGGCCCAGCCCACCGCCGGGGAGCCGGTAAACGAGAGCAGTTTGAGCCGTTCGTCGGTGGTGAACAAATCCGCCCCGTCTCTCGATGACGGCAGCACACTGAATGCCCCATGGGGCAAATCGGTTTCGGCAAGAATCTCGCCAATAATCAGGGCGCCAATGGGGGTCTTTGACGCCGGTTTTAAAACAAACGGGGCGCCAACGGCGATGGCCGGCGCCACTTTGTGCGCCACCAGGTTCAGGGGAAAATTGAACGGACTGATAAACGAACACGGCCCAATGGGCACCCGCCGCGTGATTGATTCGTAGCCTTTGGCCCGTGGCGAAATCTCAAGGGATGTGAATTCCCCGCCAAACTGCAGCGCTTCCCTTGAGGCGATGGCAAAGGTGTCAATGAGCCTGGTCACTTCTCCCCGCGCATCCCGAAGGGGTTTGCCCGCTTCGACACACAGGGCCTCGGCCAGTTCCTCAAACCGTTCCCTGAAGCGGACAACACAGTGATCGAGCACCGCGGCTCTTTCATAGGGGGCCATCTGCCGCAACGGTTTGGCGGCCAGCACTGCAGCAGCGATGGCGGCATCGATATGAGAGGCATCGGCCAGGGCCACCCGACTGGCTTCTCTGTTGGTGTATTTGTCGGTCACCAGCAGGGACGCGCCGGTTTCAACAGCCTTGCCTGCGACGTAACAGGGATAAAACGGTTTGAGCATGTGGCATCCTTTCCTCTTGTGGCCAGGTCCGCTTTGTTTATCTCGCGAGCAATTTACCGAGCCGTTTGGTCAGTTTCACGTTTTCGCTGTAATCCACCTTCACAGTTACCATGGCCGGCCCATCGGTTACCGCCAGGGCGGCGCGCATTTTGGGAACAAAGTCCGCCGCTGATTCAACGGAAAAGCTTTTGACGCCAAACGCCTCCCCCAGCGCTTTCAGGTCTGGATTTTTAAAGTGCACATGGGACGTTTTTTCAAACTGGTTGAGCTGCTTCCATTCAATCAGCCCATAGCCGCAGTCCTCCCACACCAGGAATACCGCCGGGACGTGGTACTGCACCGCCGTGGCCAGTTCCTGAACATTCATCATGAATCCGCCGTCACCGCACAGCCCCACCACGTGACGGTCGGGCAGCGCCATTTTGGCCGCAATGGCCCCAGGCACAGCGATGCCCATGGAGCAGAACCCGTTGGAAATGAGACAGGTGTTCGGCTCGTATGCCGGATACTGACGCGCCACCCACATTTTATGGGCGCCCACATCCGAAATCAGAATATCCTCGCGGCCAAGCACTTCCCTCAGGTCTCTTAGAATCCGCTGTGGTTTCATGGGAAAACTGTCATCAAACGGTTTGGCGGCCGCTTCCTTGTCCACGTCGGGATGATCGCCGTCGCACAGATGGGCGAATCCCAGTTCGTGGAGCATATGGGCGCGCAGATGGGCGGCCTCGGGATTGTCGAAGCGGAGCGACTCTCCCAGCTGCTCGTTGAGCTCCCAGAGCGCGGCGGCAATGTCTGACACAATCTCAACGTCGCACAGATATTTGGCGTCCACCTCCGCCGGCTCAAAATCGATGTGCACGATTTTCTTTTCGACCCCCCGATTCCAGGTTTGCGGATGCCATTCGATGAGATCATATCCCACGGCAATGACCACATCCGCCTGTTCAAACGCGGCGCTGACATGGTCCCTTGAGCCCAGTCCCGCCACCAGCAGATTGGCCGGGTCCAGGAAGTCCAGCGCGCCTTTGGCCATGAAGGTCTGCGCACACATAATTCCCGTTTGCCTTACAAATCGTCTCAGCTGTTTGGAGGCCCGCTTGCGAATGCACCCGTTGCCGGCCAGGATGATGGGCCGTCTGGCGGCGCGAATCACCTCCAGCGCCTGGGCAATGGATTTGAGGTCCGGTGCGGGTCGGCGCAGCTTGTACCTGCCTTTGGGAATGGGGGAAACATCCACCGACAGTTTGGAGATGTCCTCGGGCAGCTCAATGTGACAGGCCCCGGGTTTCTCGGTGGTGGCCAGCTTGAACGCCTTGTGCACCATCTCTGGGATATTGCCCGGGTTGCGAACGCTCTCTGCCCATTTGGTAATGGGTTTGAACATGGCCACCACATCCATGTTCTGATGGGATTCCTTGTGCAGCCTTGCGGTGGAGGCCTGGCCGGTGATGGCCACCAGCGGGGACCGGTCAAAATTGCCGTTGGCCACGCCGGTAACCAGATTGGTGGCCCCCGGACCCAGGGTGCCAAGGCAGACGCCGGGCTGTCCGGTGAGCCTGCCGTACACATCAGCCATGAACGCCGCCCCCTGTTCGTGGCGGGTCATGATAAACCGAATGGGCGAATCCAGAAGCGATATCATGACGTCGGCGTTCTCCTCGCCAGGGACGCCAAATATAGTGTCCACGCCTTCTTCTTCGAGCGACTTCAAAAAGAGATCTGATGCTTTCATGTCCCCTGCGTCCTTTCGCGGCCAGTGCGGTCCGGGTTAATAATATAACCCATTATGTAAAAAATCGAAGCGTGTCACAGGTCCTTTTCTGTCTGCGGGCCGGCGCGCTGCCAAAGGGACCCTTGGGCGACGTCTGTGCGCCAGGGGCTACAGCCGGCCGAGCAGGCAATCCAGAAAATCGGTGGCCAGATGCCACAGACATCCCAGCGACACCGCGCGAACCCGCCATTCGGGCACTGCGGCCAGGGTCAGATAGACGAGCGCGGCCCACAGGGTGTGCAGGGGATGAAACCCAATGCTGCATCGCGCGGCATCGAAAACGGGAGTGGCCATCAAATGATCCAGGTCAATGCACATGGTGGCCAGCATGATGACGGCCGCCCCTCTCCAGCGGTCCTTTCCAAACAGTCTGGCAAAGGCCAAAGGCACCAGCAGATGACATCCGTAGTGAATTAAATGCCTGAAAATATCAAAACCGTGTTCCATCGTATCACATCGCGCAACTGCGCCCCGGATTGGGGACATGCCACACGCCTCTTTGTGGACAAAATAATATCTTCACAATGAATTGTCAGCGCGCCGACCCCCTTCGATCCCTTTATAAACTGAAACCCATTGAAGATGCACCAACACGTTCCATAATCAAAAGCCAGGACACCGTCATTACCGCGAAAGCGGTAATCCAGATCGCACAAGACTGGGTCTCCGCCTGCGCGAGATGACGAACGGTACCTCGTTGATTCTATGTCAATGCGTTTCTGTTTAGCTGCTGTGCGCTCCGTTCACATGTATGATTCGCACCGTGTGCCTCTGGCACACTTACCCGCGTAAACCGCTGGATTTAATTGCGTTTGGCCTGTGGCATGTGCCTTGCTAAGATTGCGGGCATGCGACACTACCGAACACAGACATTTATTGGCGTGACCCTGCTGACCGTGATTTTAATTGGGACTGGCGCTGCAACCGCCCAGGACAGCCCCCCGGTGCCGCCACCGGCCCCTTTGCCCCTCCCTGTGACACCGTCGCCACAGGTCATCCCCGTCGGTGGGTCCCCGGGGCTGGTTGAGGTGGAGCAGATTCTCGGTTACGACGGGCTGGATCGGCTGTACCTGAAGTACCAGCGAAACCCGGGGCTGCATCCCAATTTTGGCTCGTACATGCTGAACTACAGCACCCTTAAGGTGAACCGGGCGAGGCGTCTGTCGCGACTGGGCAATGTGCTCATGATAGTGGGCGGCGCCACGACAGTGCTTGGGGTGGCCTGGATGATTAACGCATCCCGGTCCGATGAACCGCAACACCATCAGGACGATGATTACTATTACGACTACTATGACTTCGAACTGAATGGCTTCGAACGGTTTCTGGCGGCAATGGTTATCCTGGTTGGTGGTGAGGTGCTCGCCGGCGGTGTGATTTGCAAAATCTTAGGGGTGCGCAAAATAAGACGCTACAGCGACTGGCAAAGAAGACTTGGGGGAGCGATGATGGACCCGTACGCCCGGCGCCAGTCCAGGTGGCAGGGCATCGGCCTGCAACTCGGTAAAGAGCGGATGACGGTGGGGACAGGAGTGACATTCTGATGTGTTTTTCAAAACGCATTTGGGTGGGTTGGGCGATGGTTGGATGCCTGTGTCTTTGGACTGCAGAGTCCAGAGCGCAGAATTACAGCAACAGAGACGACAGTGCCGGCATGGGAATGACCATGCCATTGCCGCCCGAATACGACCCCGCCATCAACTGCCGCATCCAGCAACAGTACGCGCGCTATCAGCTGCTGAGTGAAAAGTACGGATCGTTTCAGTTCTACCTGTATCACTTTTACGGGCAGCGGGCGGACGTGGGACGACGACGCCTTCTGGTTGGCGCTGTGATTGCCTCTGTGGCGGTTGCACTGGCGGTGCCCGGGGTGATTATGGCGCCACAGCCAAACGATTCGACCGCGGAGACTGGCGACGATTTGCTCATCCTGTCCCTGTATGCCGGGGTGGCAGCGCTGCCGTTTTTAATTGCGGGCGGCATTAAGTACGGTCGAAACAAAGGGCGAATGGAACGCCTTGCCCCGTATGTGCGCAATCATCACAGCAAATCGATTGGGTTTGGCGGCATCGGAGCCATGGTCAGCCGAGGCGGGGGTGGCGTGCAGGCCAGCCTGGCCTTTTAGCGCTTTTTAATCTTCCGGTTCTCATTTTTCCACTGTTCGGTTATTTATTAATGTACATACAATCAGAGGGCAATCGGAGGGAGACGAAATGACACAGCGACTCATTTTTATTGCTGCCATTCTGGCACTGGGGTGCGGGGTGGTAAGTGAATCCGAAATCGATGACACTCAGCCCGGAACGGCTGACAGTCAGTCCCCGGATACCGTGGCCGACGGGACGGACAGTGGCACATCCTTAGTCGACACGGCGAGTGGCGCCGCCAGCGACACTGATGCCCCGACGCCGGATTCAGGCACTGCCACTGTACTGCCAGATTTTTCAGCAATGACCAGAGCTGAAATCGAAGACTACGCCCGGAATGTGCCAGGGGCAGTCAGCGGCTGCAGCGGCGACGACAGTGGTCCCTGTACATTGTCGTTTCTGTCCCAGGCGATTTGTTCCCGTGACGGATACATCATCGCGCCCACCGGGGAGTGTGACGAAGGCGGGCAGAGCGGGGGCTCGTTTTGTTCTCCTGCCATCTCATCCTGCCTTAATTTGTCGACGACTCGTTGCGGTTTAAATGATGCGGGCAGACCGGCGCTCTTTGCGTCGGTGGGAGAATGTGCTGTGGTGGCAGGGGCGGCCACGTGTCAGCTCGGCGAGGAGCAATTCGTCATGGACTGCGACGCGCTGGTGGGCACCAGATATTGCGATGAGCAGCGGTTAAGTGTGTGGGAAGTGCTGGAAGCGGAATGTTCGGATGCGCCTGTGAATGGAGACGACGGTATGCCGTCCGAGCCGGGGTGTGTGCGAACACTGTCTGAAAAAGTGATTGACTGTGGCGAGGGGGACCGGTGTAACGGGGGCGGGACATGGATTCATGTAAATGGCAGTGGTGACGATCCGCGGGGGCCGTCGCTCACTATTTCTTTTCAGTCCACCGCCCTTTGCGAAGAAGCCCCCTGTCCCTACTGGCAAACCATCCAATGCCCTGAGTAGTGCAGACAATGCATGGCGTGGTATGGGGGGGATCTGACGTTATTTGTCGAACAGGGCGCGGTGCACAAGGGGGGTCCATTGACCGGTTTTAACGTCGATGCCTTTGTTGTGGCCGCCGTCGTCCCAGTAACACCAGCCAATGCCTCGGCGCTCCGCTTCCTTGCGCACCATCTTAATGTAAATCTCGCGGCTGCGCTCGTCGGCAAAATCCATGGCTGAAAACTCGCCCATGTACACGGGGAGACCGGTCTTTTCGATGAACGCGGTGACCCGGCCAAACTCCTCCCACACGGTTTTGGGGCCGCTGGGGTTTTCGAGGGTGGGCAGGTTGTTGTAGTTGCTCAGCCAGCCATAGACCCAGTCGGTGGTTTCCGCCGCGCCTTTGATTTCGACCTTTGTTTTGCCTGGCCCCGGAAACACAATCCCGCTGGTGTGAAATTCCGGCGGCATCCAGGGCGCCCCCTGATGGGTAAACAGAATGGGCTGGTACTCGTGGAAGGTGATGACGGTATTGTCGTCGGCGTAGGACACGTCGGTTTTATCGAGCCACTCGGTGTTGGCCCAGAAATAGGGATTAATAATGATGATGCGATTGGGATTGGTCTGGCGCACCATCTCAAAGGTTTCCTTCATTAACGGGTGCAGAATTTCGGGCTTCAGCTCCTCGCAGGGTTCGTTGAGCAGTTCAAACGCCACACTCTCGGGCTGGCCTTTGTAGCGCTCTGCAATCTGCTGCCACATCCCTTTGTATCGTTCCAGATGTTCAAGGGGCGTTTTCATGATTTCTTCGTAGTGGTGCATGTCCACAATAATGTTGAGTTTGTATTTGGCGGCCATCTCCAGGGCCCAGTCCACCTTTGCAAAGAAACTCTCTTCAATGGTGTAGGGCGCCTCGTGTTTGGCGTAGGCGCTGAAACGAACCGGCAGCCGCACATGATCCAGCCCGGCTTCGCTGGCGTACTTAAAATGGTTTTCCTCGAGAATGACGCCCCATTCACCAATGCTGGGCGCGTCCAGACCATTGCCCAGATTGATGCCTCGTTCAAAGCCCTTCACCGTTTTATTCATGGTGGATACCATCGGGGGGTCAAGGGTGATGTTCAGATTGTCGTCCACGATATCCTCAGGCGCCACATCGGGCGAGGTGGCGTGATTCCCTGTGGGGGCTTTGCCGCCGCATGAGATAATCATACATGTAACCGCTGCCAGGAGCATTCGATAACGCATCGGCTGATTCCTTTCGTTGTGTTTTTTTCGGTCATGGTGAATCGGCGATATGATTGTCGCCGCATTCTTAAAGTGGTGCATGGTTTTAAAAAGGGCGCAACATTTTAATTTTGAGCCGGCGCCTGGGTTTCTGCGCACCTTAAGGGAGGTTGTTGCAAAATGCGAAAAACAGTCATTCCCGCGCAGGACTCATGATTCTACACAAGTATTGCTTGACTTCCTGGGCGCACCGTCATTGCCGCGCAGGCGGCAATCCAGTTGTTTAAAGCAG
>JAFGWT010000268.1 GCA_016937015.1 Deltaproteobacteria bacterium
CGCAGGCGGCAATCCAGTTGTTTAAAGCTGGGCAAAGCAGGCTGGGTTCCCGCCTCCGCGGGAACGACGAATCATGGCTATATCACGAAGATATATGTCAACAAAAACTTGTGTAGAATCATGAGGTGAAAACGGGAATCCGTGAGCGACTATAGGATCCCCGCTGTCGCGGATGAAGCAATTACTTTTCAGAGTTTTCGTTGAGACACTGCGGTTTGCGTGAACTTTTTTTGCCTTTGCCTCAGGCGCTCAGGGGGACTTGTTCGAATCGAAAATTTGCCGAATGGCTTCGGTCAATTCCCGCAGTCGCACTGGCTTGTAAAATAACTTTTTAATGCCGTGTTCAGAACACACCTGTTCATTTACTTTGTTGCTGTATCCCGTGCACATGATCACATGACAGTCACTGCGGATTCGCCGTATTTCCTTTGCCAGCGAGAGACCGGAAATACCGGGCATTGTCTGATCCGTAATAACCAGATCGTAATCGTCAGGAGCCGCAGAAAATGCCTCCAGCGCCAGCAAACCGTCAGTAAACCGATGCACCATATAACCGGCCTTTCGCAGCGACGCCGTCATCATATCGCACAGCACGGCTTCATCATCCACAATCATGATTGATTCTGTGCCATTTCTGGGAGTCACCGACGAATTTTCGCTCCTTTCGACAGGTACTTCTGTCTGTGGCAAATAAATACAAAAGCAGGTTCCCTCGTTCTCCACACTGGTCAGTGTAATTCCACCGCCGTGGTCCTTAACGATACCAAAGACAACCGACAGTCCCATTCCTGTGCCCTTGCCCTCTTTTTTGGTGGTGAAAAAAGGTTCGAAAATTTTTGAGTGAATATTCCCGGGAATTCCAACGCCGTCATCGGAAACGCAAAACACCGAATACGGGCCGGCAGGCAACTCACCGTCAAAAACCTCAAATGGTTGCCTGAAGTGTTTATTGCTGAGCGTTACCTGAATGCAGCCTGTTTCATCCACCGCATGAGATGCATTGGTGCACAGATTCAACAGGACTTCATGAATCTGGGTTGAATTCATGATCACTGGCGCCTGTTCCCTCTCGAGTCGGGTATCTATCCGGATGCCAGACGGCAGACTGCCGCGGAGCAGCAGGACAGCCTCCTTTATGACCGGTCGAATGTATTGCGGCGATTTCACTCCAGGGCTTTGACGACTGAATGACAGAATCTGGTACACCATATTTTTAGCGCGATCGACCGATTGCAAAATATGAGACACATACTGACTCAAAACCGGTTCTTCAGACAATTCTGATGCCAGCATCTCGCCATATCCCAAAATAGCCCCCAATATGTTGTTAAAGTCATGGGCGATGCCCCCGGCAAGGACCCCTATTGCCTGCATTTTTTCGGACTGCTGCAGCCGTTGCTCCAAAGCGCGCTGCTCTGTCCGGTCATCAAACATGGCGACCACCAGACCCGAAGGAAGTCTGAACGTGCGATTTTCGACCCATTGGGTCAGCCGTCCATCTTCGTACAGCGTGTGCGGTAAATGCTGCGGCTCCCCCGTTCGGTAGCATTGACGCAATCGGTCAAGCAATCCCATCTCAACGACTGCCGGGAATAACTCTGTCACCCGTTTCCCCCTGGCGTCTGAAATATTTATCCGGGAGTAAACCTGCCCGATGGCGTTCAAATCAAGCAGACGAAAATCGTTCCCATTATCGATTGCGTCGTAAACCGCCACGCCGGTGGTCATGTTGTCAAACAGGCTCCTGAGGTATGCCTCGTTTTCCCGAAGCCTGTGCTGATTTCGACTGTTGTTTAATGCAATGGCTGCCAAATCCCCCATGACTCCTGCCACGCGCAGATCCTCATCGGAGAAATCGCCGTCCTTGTTGGCCAGTCCGATTATTCCCACTGTTTGTTGTCCGATACACAGCGGGGCAAACATCACATTTCGCAGGTCGACATGCCCCGGCGGCATAAACTTCAGCCATTCACTGTGCATAAAATCATTTTCACATACCGTTTTCTTCAACCGATAGGCCACTTCCCGCAGGCCCCGAATGGGCATGGGCAGCGATTCATCCACGGTGCAGGGCAGGCCACCGGACTCAAGAAATAAAACTTCGTTTTCCATGCCATCGACAGACAACAGGGCGACATACCCTGATTTCGCGCCTGTCAGTTTTCGGGCAGAATCAAATATTTCACGCGCAGTTACATCAAATGACACGCTTTCAAGGACACTTCGGGCACAGTGGTACAGAACCTCGAGCTCTTTGCTGCCTACCTGGGATGCCGAAGTGTGGGGGCTGGAAGCATTCAATTGAACTCTCCTTGCGTTGTGCTCTGGCCGTTCAGTTACATAGTGCCAGTCACCAGTCTTGAGGCCAAAACAATATTAATCGAATTAGATTTCATTGCGCCCGGGCTGATACGTCGCCAGGGCGGGGAGCACACGCGCTATCGATTCATGCGTGTTTGACTCTGTAAGTTTCAGCCTGGTGTTGACCATAATATATCACTGGTAAGCCGGGCGTCAAATGCCGTCCCGTCCATTATCCACGTAATATCAATAGGTTACATAAATGTAACTTTTCGGGATGACATAAAATAATGGGTTCGGCCTGCTGGATTCCGTGTGACCTGCAGTTCTAACCGGACTGTTGCCTCTTCGTCACACAGCTGTCACAGACGCCCTCTAAGTTACCGGGGAGACAAATCAAGGAGTATAAAAATGAAACTGGTTAAAATGTCGGCAAAAATTACAATTGTAGCAATTATGTTAATGGTCATGGGGTGCGGTAAACAGACGCCGCCCCAGGCAAATCAGGAAACCCCCAAAGCGGCGGCCGGCGACGCGGGCGATGAATCCCCCGCCACCGAGCAAAACGAAGATGCCATCACGCTCACCGGCGCGGGGGCGACTTTCCCCTTCCCCATTTATTCCAAGTGGGCCCATGGCTACAAAAAGGTAACAGGCACCAAACTCAATTATCAGTCCATCGGTTCCGGTGGCGGCATTGCGCAAATTAAGGCCAAAACCGTTGCGTTTGGGGCTTCTGACGCGCCGCTGGAGTCCGTTGAACTGGACGAGGTGGGGCTGATTCAGTTTCCCATGATCATGGGCGGGGTGGTACCGGTGGTGAACCTGGAGGGCATTACCCCAGGACAGCTCAAACTGTCGCAGAAGGTGCTCGCCGACATATTCATTGGCAAGATAAAGAAGTGGAATGATAACGCGATTGCAAAAGACAACCCGGATGTCAAATTGCCGGCTGCAGACATTTCCGTTGTGCACCGTGCGGATGGTTCCGGCACCACCTGGATTTTTACCAACTATCTCGATAAAGTTTCCGAAGATTGGCACAGCAAAGTGGGAACCGGCAAATCCGTTGAATGGCCAACGGGTGTGGGTGGCAAAGGCAACGAAGGGGTTGCGGCGTACGTGCAGCGCATTAAAGGCGCGGTGGGCTACGTGGAATTTGCATACGCACTTCAAAATCAGATGTCCCATGTCAAACTGCAAAACAGGGACGGCAACTTTGTCGACCCCACCATCGAGAGTTTTCAGGCCGCAGCGGCCAATGCCGACTGGAAAAACGCCCCTGGCTTTTATCTGGTGCTGACCGACCAGCCCGGCAAGGACAGCTGGCCCATCACTGGCGCATCATTTATTCTGATGTACAAACAGCAGGACGATGCAAAGGTGGCCAAAGAAGCGCTCAAATTCTTTGACTGGTGTTACGAAAACGGGGCACAGGCTGCCACCGAACTCCACTATGTGCCAATGCCCAAAGCAGTGGTCGAGCTGGTGCACGCTCAGTGGACAGAGAATATCAAATCCGGTCAGACGGCCCTCTGGCCTTAAGCGCTTTGCATCTTGAGCACCCTCATGAATGATACTCGCAAAAACGCGAATCGTCGGTCTGGCCTTCCCCCAGGGGATATTGTTTACAGTATTCTGACTCGGTGTGCCGCCGGCGCGGTGTTGCTGATTGCCATTGGCATCGTGATTTCCCTGACTGGAAATTCGTGGCCCGCGATTCAAAAGTTTGGTGCGCACTTTCTGGTCGATACCACCTGGAATCCGGTTGAATCTGAATTCGGTGCGCTCAGCTCCATAGCGGGCACGCTCATCTCAACCGTTATCGCGATGGTCATTGCCGTTCCTCTGGCCGTGATCATCGCCTTTTTTCTGGTTGAGCTGGCCCATCCCATTCTCTCTAAACCCATTGGCTATGCCATTGAGCTCCTGGCGGCGGTACCCAGCATTATCTACGGCATGTGGGGACTGTTTGTTTTCGCGCCTTACATGGCCGACCACATTCAGCCTGCCCTGCAGCGATGGTCCGGCGATTTTCCCCTGTTTTCAGGCGCGCCGATGGGGATTGGGATGCTGTCGGCGGGGATTATTCTGGCGCTGATGGTTCTGCCGTTTATCACTGCGGTGATGAGAGATGTTTTTCGAATGGTGCCATCGGTGGTCAAGGAAGCCTCTTTTGGCATGGGGTCCACCACGCTGGAAACGGCGCAGCACGTCACGGTGAAGTATGGGTTTTCAGGGCTGATTGGCGCCGTCTTTTTGGGCCTGGGGCGCGCGGTGGGAGAAACCATGGCGGTCACGTTTGTGATTGGCAACAGTCACGACATCTCCCTGTCTCTTTATGCCGCGGGTAATACCATTGCCTCAACGCTGGCCAATGAGTTTACCGAGGCCGCCGAACCGATGTACATCAGCGCTTTAATCGAACTGGGGCTGGTGCTCTTTGTCATGACGCTGATTATCCAGGTGTTGGCGCAGTGGTGGATTGGGCGGACACAGAAGAAAGCGGGGGCCGGCTTATGACAGCAATGAAGGTGCGCAATCCAATTGGTCGCAAACTGTTGGACCGGACAGTCAAAGGACTTTCCGTTGGCGCGTCGTTTCTGGGTATTTTCTTTCTGGCGTGGATTTTAATGGAGGTGACCAACCGGGGCATCGCCGCCATTAACTGGGACTTTTTCACCGAATTGCCCGCACCGCCCGGTGAGGACAGCGTGGGGCTGTCGAGCGCCATTGTGGGGACGTTGCTGATGACCGTGCTGGCCATGGTGATCGGTGTGCCCATTGGCGTTCTCTCCGGCGTTTATCTGAGCGAAGTGGCGCGGGGCACCCGACTGGCCAATGGCATTCGGTTCTGCATTAACGTGCTGATGGGGGTGCCCTCCATTATCGTGGGACTTTTTGTGTACAGTATCCTGGTGTTGCCCATGGGGCAGTTTTCCGGTCTGGCGGGGGCCGTGTCTCTGGCCGTTATTATGTTGCCGGTGATTGCCCGCACCACAGATGATATGCTGATTCTTGTTCCCAATGCGCTTCGGGAGTCCGCTCTGGCACTGGGGACGCCCAAATGGAAGGTCACTTATGATGTGGTCTTAAGAGCGGCGAAGACAGGGATGATTACCGGTGTGCTTTTGGCTATTGCAAGGGTGAGTGGTGAAACCGCGCCGCTGCTGTTCACATCACTCAACAGCGTGTACATGCCGGAAGGATTGCTTGCGCCCACCAGCAATCTGACTGTGACGATTTTTAACTATGCAATGAGTCCTTACGCCGACTGGCAACAGATGGCGTGGGGAGCATCCCTGCTAATTATGGTTTCTGTTCTTGGCGTCACCATCTTTGCCAGAGCAGCATTTAAAGAGAGAGTGAAATGAGTTTGGCAATGGGTTCCATAATCAAGTCGACTGATGATGATGTGATGGCATTTTTGGGAAAAGCCAGTGAAGCAAAGAGCGAGGCGGTAAAAGTGAATACAAAAAAATCAGACGAGACCCGCGCAAGGACGGCACCTGCAAAAATCAAGATTACTTCGCGAAACATAAACTTTTTTTATGGCGACAGTCAGGCGCTGTTTAACAACAGCCTCGAACTGCAGGAAGGCAAAGTCACCGCGATCATCGGTCCGTCCGGATGTGGCAAGTCCACCCACCTGCGCATTCTGAATCGGATTTTTGAGCTGTATCGCGAACAGCGGGTTGAGGGCGAAGTATTGCTTGATGGTAAAAATATTCTCGAAAAAAGCATGGATGTGCTGGAGCTGCGAAAGCGGGTGGGCATGATTTTTCAAAAGCCGACGCCGTTTCCCATGAGTGTGTTTGACAACGTGGCGTATGGATTGAAGATGCACTACAAAGTGGGACGCAAAGAGCTGCAGGACCGGGTGGAGGAGGCGCTCAAAGGGGCGGCACTCTGGGATGAGGTGAAGGATAAACTCAGAAAGCCGGGTATGGCCTTGTCCGGCGGTCAGCAGCAGCGTCTGTGTATTGCCCGCGCCATTGCAGTGGAGCCCGAGGTGCTGTTGATGGATGAGCCCACAAGCGCGATTGATCCTGTTGCCACCTCACGCATCGAGGAACTGGTTGAATCGTTTAAGAACAAATACACGGTGGCCATTGTCACTCACAATATGCAGCAGGCGGCGCGGATTTCGGATGTGACCGCCTTCTTTTACAAAGGTGAGATCATCGAAGTGGGGGATACCCGCGAATTTTTTACCAATCCCAAAAACAAACAGACCGAGGACTATATTACCGGGCGTTTTGGATGATGGGCGGCATACTGCAATAATACTTGCCCGCCCATATGCGACGGGCGTTTGGCTTTAGAGAAGGATGTGTTTTGGCAAATACAACGCTAATCGTTAAGGAAATCGAAAAACTGAAGCAAAAGCTGCTTCTTCTGGGCGGTAAAGTCGAAGAGAATTTCAACAAAGCGGTGAAGGCCGTTGATGAGCGGGACGTTGGGATGGCTGAAGACGTGATTAACGCCGATGACCTGATTGACCAGATGGAGGTCGAAATCGAAGAGGAGTGCCTCAAGATTCTGGCGCTGCATCAGCCGGTGGCCAGAGATTTGCGGTTTATCGTCACCGCGCTTAAGGTAAACAACGACCTCGAACGGATAGACGACCATTCCGTCTCCATCGCTCGGCATGCGCTCTTTTTCGCCAATCAGCCGATTTTTAAATTTCCGTTTGATTATATGGCCATGTCCTCAATGACGCGAAAGATGCTCAAACTCAGTCTGGATTCGCTGGTTCAACTGGACCAGGCCAAAGCCATATCCGTGGGTGCCATGGATGACGCGGTCGATGACATGAATCGGTCCATGTATGACGCGTCCGAAAAGGGCATGAAAGCGAATCCCGATCAGATTTCGATGTATGTGCATGCCATGGGCATGTCCCGCACCTTTGAACGGATTGCCGACCTTTCCACCAACATTGCCGAAGATGTCATTTATCTTATCAGTGGTCAGATTGTCAGGCACTGAGATTCAAACAGTTATGCCTGATTGCTGCTGTTGTCGTGGGGGTCAATCAGTGCGCTGTAGTACGGAATTGGGACAACCGATTTGAGTTTGCGCGGCACACCCATTTTTTTCACGGTGTCTTCCACCGCAAGGAGTATATCCCGCCGACTGATGAGCCCCACCAGTTTTCCATTTTCGAGCACCGGCAAACGACGCAGTGGCTCGTTTCTGAACATCAGCGCAATGTCCACCATGGCGGTTTCCGGTCCAACGGTTTTTACGTCCGTGAACATCAGATGACTCACCTGATGATTGGACACGCCGTGGTACTGATCGCCAATGACAACGTCCATACAGCTTTTCTCGTTAAAAACCCCAAGGAATGTGCCATTGTCATCCACAACCGGTGCACCGGATATTTTGCCTGTAAGCAATGCATGTATGCCGTGGTAAATGTCGTCGGTGGGTTTGAGTGTGACCAGCCGGGTGGTCATTATATCTTTTGCCTTGATGTTGTTATACATTTTTCACCTCACGTCCCTACCTGATAAAGGTAGGTCGTTATCAATGGCGCGCAATCCGACAGAGTTTTTAGTGGACAATGAATACAATAATACGATTTAATCGTTTTGCTGTCTTTCTACGGGGAGGGGCCGCTTTTCCGGTCGCCCAAGGGCGAAAAAGAGCCATGGCTCCATGCCTTTTTCCTTAAACACCACTTCCGTTTTCAGGTGGTCATGCACCAGCGCCAGCAGGTCATCCAAATCCACATGAGGCAAATCAAAGTAGTCGCTGTCGTACTGGGGGTGGCCGTACTTTTGGCCCAGGTCCCTAAGACATGCGGCTGCGTTTTGAGCGCACAAAGGAAAATGTGACACGGCAAACCCCCATGTGAATCGCCCGGTGATGCCCGACCATGTACCTACGGGGACAAGTGGGTACACCAGCCTGAATCGCGGCATTTCAACTTCAAAAGAGAGGGTGTCAAGGGACCAGTAGTAGTCCATGTACTCCTGGGATTCCAAAAAGGCGCTCTGTGCTTTGTTAAACCGGGCCACCAGAGCATCCCGGTCCGTTGTTCCATTGGCTGGGGTATCATTCGAATTCGGCATATGCGCAAGGATACCGCATATTTGCAGGAGGGTAAACGGTGAGATGATGTGATGTTGAATTATCCGCCTATGGGCGGGGCATCCTCGCCGAGGACGGTGTTGTCGATGAGGCGGGTGGCGCCGATGCGGGCAGCGACGGCGATGAGCACTTTTGGGGGACGCTGTGCCTCTTCCAGCGGCACCAGGGTGTCGGGACTGGCAAGGGTCACATAATCGATACTATCAAATGATGCTATCAGATTATTTCGGATGTGATCTTCTATAGTTAAAAGTGCCACACCATTGGCGAACAGCGCATGGGCGTCGGTGAGCGCGCGGGAAAGACTGAGCGCCCGGGCACGTTCTTCGGCAGTCAGATACGCGTTTCGACTGCTCATGGCGAGTCCGTCCGCTTCGCGCACCGTTGGCATGCCCACTATCGATACCGGCAGGTTCAGGTCCTTTGTGAATTGTCTGATAACCTGAAGTTGCTGGTAGTCCTTGCGGCCAAACACGGCAGTGCAGGGACCAATAATGTTGAACAGTTTGGTCACCACAAGCGCCACACCATCGAAGTGACCGGGGCGATGCGCGCCACACAGTCCGTTGGTCAAGGTGTCTACGTGAATTTTAGTCAGGCTGTTTTGGGGATACATGTCGCCGGCAGAGGGATTAAAGATCACATCAGCCCCTCGGGCACTGAGTTTTTCCGCATCTCCATCCAGATTTCGCGGGTATTTTTCGAAATCTTCTCCCGGTCCAAACTGGGTGGGGTTGACAAAAATACTCACTGCCACGAGGTCACTGCGTCTGCGCGCCTCGTCCACCAGTTTCAGATGCCCCTCGTGCAGTGCGCCCATGGTGGGCACGAACCCGATTTTTTGTCCCTGCATGCGCGCATCCGCACAGAGATGCTGCATTTCGTTTATGTTATGAATGATTTTCATGGCGCGGATTACTTGCTGGACTTTTTGTTCGCAGCGGTCTTCTGTCGGGGGGTCATAAGGATTTGAATACCCATCAGCCCGATACCGACCACAATGGCCACATCGGCGATATTAAATGTAGGCCAGTGATGTTCCTTGCCATCAATGACGACATACCAATCTATGAAATCGATCACATATCTGTAAATCATCCTGTCCAGCAGATTGCCCATGGCGCCCGAAAGAATGAACGGCAACGCATAAAGCGTGTACCGGTGCGCCAGCGGTGTTTTCAGGAACATGTAGGGGATGCCAAAGCACGCCAGAATGGAAATAATCAGCAAAAATGGAAACCGAAAACTTTCGGGCACATTTTTCATCATGCTGAACGCGTTGGAGCAGTTTTCCACATAGCGAAACGTAAAGAAGTTGTCCACCACCGTGATGGGGGTCGAATTAACATATGTAAAGCGCCCTCTTGCCTGCTCCTCTTCGGGACTGCCGCAGGTGGGAAACTGATCCGTTTTTTCGTGAAATTCCGCATTCAGCAATGCCTGATGCGCCCACTGTTTGGATGCCTGATCAAATACGGTGAACACAACGAAAATAATAATAGCCCAAAGGTAAGGCCGCGTATGTGTGGTTGTTCGTGCGGTTAATGCTGGTTTATTTTTGTCTGTCATTTCAAAAGGTCCTTATTTACTGGCTTTGGTGCACTGTCTGGCGCGCTCGACTGGGTCTCTGGCGGCAACGCGTCAGCTGTTTTTGGGGTTGCGGTGCTTTCCCGGTACAGATGCAACACCATTAGCCCCAATCCGGTCAGTATCAGGGCATCGGCAATGTTAAATGTGGGCCAGTGGTATGCCTTGCCTCGAAATACCACAAAGCAGTCAATAAAATCCACTACGTAACGATAATGTATCCGGTCAATCAGATTTCCCACCGCCCCGGACAGGATGAGGGGGAGCGACAGGCGCAGATATTGCTGGGTTTGAGGCACGCGCAGATAAATCAACGGAATGGCCACACAGGCCAGAATTCCGATGAAAATCAGAAAGGGAAATCGAATGCCCTCGCTGATGCGATCGAGCAGCCTGAATGAGCTGCCGCAGTTTTCCGTGTAGCGCAGCTGCAGCATTTTGGGAATCAGCACGATAGGGGTGGCGTTGTTCTCGGTAAACCAGCTGCGTCGGGCTTCCGCATGTATATCGGTGCACGCCGGAAAGTGCGCCTGGTTTTGAATAAAGTGTTCGTTTTGCAGCGTTTTTTGGGCCCAGACTTTTACGCCGAAATCCAGCGAAATCCCAGCGATGACAATAAAGACGGCCATGAGCCACGGCGTACGATGGAAAAGGCGGGCGCGCACGGGTGTTATTCCCCTGGGATGTATTCACCGGTCTCAATGAGCCGGGTGATGACGTCACCGCATCGGGTGCAGAGCTCGGGATGCTCGGCATGGGTCCCCACACCGTGGCCCATTCGCCAGCAGCGGGGGCATTTGGCGTCGTCATTGGGCATCGCCGTGACGCTGATTTCCCCTTCCCCCTGCGTCAGTTTGCAGGATGATACCAGGAACACATCGGTCAGCATCTCCTCTCCCATATCGGACAGCAGCGAATAGGCGGTTCCGGATGCGGTCACCACCACGCTGGCCTGCAGGGCGTTGCCGATTTTGCCATCCCGGCGCATCTCTTCAAGGACTTTGGTCACCTCGCGACGCACTTCCCGAAGCGTCTGCCACCGGCTAAGCAGCGCGTCATTTTGCCATTCGCTGGCAGGTACGGGGAAGCCCGCCAGAAATACGGATTCCTCGGCATGCTCGCTGCCGGGCAGATGCTGCCATACTTCTTCGGCAGTGAAACTCAGTACCGGGGAGAGAATCCGCGCCATATCCCTGGCCATGACATACAGCACCGTTTGGGCGGATCTGCGCAGGCGGCCAGTGGGATCTTCGCAGTAGAGCCGGTCCTTGATAATATCGAGATAAAAGGAGGACAGGTCGCTGGTGATCAGCGCCACCGTGCGGTGGAAAATCAGGTGGAAGTTGTACTCCGCATAGGCCTTGTCGAGACGGGTCAGGTACTGATGGAATCGGGCCAGCATCCAGCGGTCCAGTTCAGGCATGTCTGAAACGGCAACGGTATCGGTTTGGGGATTGAAACCATTGGTGTTGCCCAGCATGAATCGCATGGTGTTTCGGATTTTGCGGTACGAATCGGTCAGCGCATTGATGATTTTGGGCGAGTATACAATATCGGAACGGTAGTCCTCGTATCCCACCCACATGCGCAGAATTTCGGCCCCCTGAGCGTTGATGGTTTTGGCAGGCGGGACGAAGTTCTTTTGGCTCTTGGAGTATTTTTTGCCCTGCTCGTTGCAGATGAAGCCGTGGGTCAGCACCGCCTTGTATGGGGCTTTTCCGGTGGTGGCCACGGAGGTTAGCAGCGAGGTATGGAACCAGCCCCGATGCTGATCGGACCCTTCCAGATACAGGTCGGTGGGCAGGCCCAGTCCATCCACTTTGGCAGCCACTGCGGCCCAGCTCACGCCGGACTCAAACCACACATCGACAATGTTTTCGTCTTTTCGAAATGATTTGCAGCCGCAACTGCATTGGGTGCCTTCGGGTAACAGTTCGGCCGGTTCCCGTTTAAACCACTCATCGCTGCCGTGTTGGCCAAATATTTTGGCCACATGACGAACCACATCGCCATTTACCAGACTTTCATCGCAGTCGTTGCAGAAAAAGAAAGGCAGCGGCACCCCCCAAAGACGCTGTCTGGAGATGCACCAGTCCGGACGGTCTTCCACCATTCCGCGGATGCGATCGCGGCCCCATGGGGGAATCCAGCGCGTCGCGTCAATTTCTTTAAGCGCCTGTTCCCTAAGGCCCGTGTTGTCCATCGAAATGAACCACTGGGCGGTGGAGCGGAAAATTACCGGGGTTTTACACCGCCAGCAGCATGGGTACTGGTGCTGGACCTTCTGTCCGGCCGGATTCATCAGCCGTTTGATGTCGCTGAGATACTGAACAATGTGCGGGTTGGCGTCGGTCACTTTCATGCCCTGCCATTTTTCAACATCGGCTTCAAAACGGCCTTTTTCGTCCACCGGCGCGTAGGGCTCAATGCCGTGCATCGAACACAGCACGTAGTCGTCCTGTCCATGGCCCGGCGCGGTGTGAACGCAACCCGTTCCCGCTTCAAGCGTGACATACTCTGCCAGCAGCACGGGGATTTCGCGGTCTTCGATAAACGGATGCCGGCATTTCAGTTTTTCCATCTCTGCGCCTGCAAACGCTTTGCCCACCGGTTCATATTCCAGAGCCGAGGCCCTGAATGCCATTTCGGCCATCTCTTCAGCCACAACGATGTACTCATCACCCACACGGAAGGCGCGGTAGCTGTACCTTGGATGGACCGCGATGACCAGAGACGCAGGCAACGTCCAGGGCGTGGTGGTCCAAATCACCAGCGAGAGCTGTTTTCCGTCGTCTGCGAGCCCGGCGATTTCGAGCAGCCTGGCCCGGTCAATCGCATCGTACCGTACGTAGACGGACGGTGAGGCGTGGTCCGCATATTCCACTTCGGCTTCGGCCAGCGCGGTGGTGCATTCCGAACACCAGTACACCGGTTTCGAACCGCGATACAGCATGCCTTTGTCCACAATGGCTGCCAGCTGTTCGGCGATGGTTTGCTCGTATTCAGGCTGAATGGTGCGATAGGGGTGTTCCCAGTCCGAAAATACTCCCAGGCGTTTCATTTCTTCCATCTGCGTGGTGGACCATTTCATGGCGAATTCTTCACATCGCTTGCGGATGGAGAGCTTGTCATCGCTGTCTTTGGGTTTGCCCAGTTCCTTTTCGGCGTTCAGTTCAATGGGCAGCCCGTGGCAGTCCCAGCCGGGGATATAGCGTACGTAATCCCCTTTGAGCATGCGGTATTTCAGAACGATGTCCTTGAGAACCTTATTTAAAATATGGCCGTGGTGAATGGTGCCGTTGGCATAGGGAGGGCCGTCGTGAAAGATGAATTTTTCGTTGCCCTCATTTTTTTTCAGCAATTTCGAATAAATGTCTTTTTCCTGCCAGAAAGTCAGAAATTCGGGTTCCCGTTTGGCCAGACCGGCTTTCATGGGAAACTGGGTTTTAGGCAGGCAGATACTGTTTTTATAATCGTCACTCATTACCACTGTCCTTTGGCTGGAGAAAAGGTTCCGTCGTGAACCAGTCTCATTTTATTTATTAAAAGCGCGCGGACGATACCACGTTGGCTGGTTTTGAGAACACTAAATGAGGCTTAAATGAGGCTTTTTCGCAATTGGCGGAACCTCGCCGGGAAGGTGGGGGTATCCCTGCGGATACTGCCTTACTCGGTGAGAAGCGCCCCGGTTTTCATGGCTCTTAGCCGATTGCGCAGCGATGTGCGCGGCAGACCCAGTGATTTGGCTACTGCGGACACATTGCCGTCCAGACGGCACAGCTCCTGCACAATGGTGTCGTCATCCACATCCCGAACCCGCTGCGTGCGTTCGGGCTGTGACAGTTCAAGATCCTCGGCATAAAGGGTGGCGCGGGAACAAAAGGCGGCGGATTTATACAGCGCATTGCGAAGTTCTCTGCAGTTGCCCGGCCAGGGGTGCGCCGTGAGCCGTTCCACCGCATCGGCGCTGAGCCGCTTTGGCCCCACGTCATTTTGCATGTCTTTTAAAAAATGGTCAGCCAGAATGGGAATATCCGGTTTGCGGTGTCTAAGCGGCGGGGGCTGCAGCTGCAGTGTGCTGATGCGATGGTACAAATCAAGGCGAAATCGGCCCGCGTCCACCATCTCCGTCAGCTTTCGGTTGGTGGCGGTAATGAGTCTGAAATCCACCTGGATGCACTGCTCCGAACCGATGCGGGAGACGGTCCGGGTATCGAGGACGCGCAGCAGCGACGCCTGGTGGCACAGGGGCAATTCACCGATTTCATCCAGAAATAGGGTGCCGCCGCTGGCCCGTTCAAACACCCCTTTGTGATGCTGGCTGGCGCCGGTGAATGCGCCTTTTTCATGGCCAAAAAAGATGTCCTCCGCCATGGTGTCGGTGATGCCGCCACAATTCACCGCCACAAATGGTCCCATGCTGCGTCTGGAGTTCTCGTGAAGCGCCCGGGCGGCCAGTTCTTTTCCGGTGCCGCTTTCGCCTTCAATCGTAACGGCACCGCCCAGGGGGCCCAGCTGACGAATTCGCTGTCTAAGCTGCTGCATCACAGGCGTTTGCCCCACCATCCCCATGGTATTGGCCGGGCGGGGGGTGGTGTCGCTGGCGAGGGTGGTGAATCCGATGGCATATTCGCCCAGCTCGATTCGATTGCCGCCAGAGAGTTCCGCATTCTGTCCAACATGCGGGAGGCCGGCCCCTTCGAGCTTCGTGCGCCATTTGCCATGCTGGTCCAGTTCAAGAGTGATGCGGCAATCCCGAATCCCCGAAGCGGCAACAATCAGGTCGTTGTCGCTTTCGGTGCCAATCTGTATTTGGCGGTTGGATATGGGCTTATGCACGATTGGGGTGCCCTGATAATATAAAGTGACAGTTTTCATGCGTCCTCCAGGATAAAGCAGTTGATTGCTTCCCCCTCTCGGCCGTTTTGTTGAGTTGTTGCAAAAAAAAAATAATATTTTTCAAAAAGCTGATTCCACAGAACCTTTGCGCCCCCCCCAGTTGCCGTTTTCGCCACAGCGCAATTACCTCGATACGGTGGCCACTTGACATCGCCATCGACTGCCTGCAGTGTGACCAGCGATATGCATGATAAAAATTCGCGCTTAATAACCAAACATAAACCCGAGCTGCTCGCGCCGGCGGGGGATTTTGCGTCCCTTGAAGCGGCGCTGCAAAGCGGTTGCGATGCCGTGTATTTTGGCCTCGACACCCTGAATATGCGGCGGGGGGCTGCCAATTTTCGGATGTCGGATTTGCCCGAAATTCATCGCCGCTGCCGGTTGGGCAACGCGTCCTGCTATCTGACGTTAAATACTGTCATCTATCCCGGGGAGCGCGAGACCGTGTGTCAAATCCTCGATGGGGCCCAGTCCCTCGTTGATGGCGTTATCTGCCACGATTTAATGGTCATCTCCGCCTGCCGACAGCGAAATATCCCGGTTCATATTTCAACCCAGGCGTCGGTCAGTAATCCCGATGCCGCCCGGCTGTACGCCGAACTGGGCGCGGTGCGCGTGGTTGCGGCGCGGGAGTGCACGCTGACGGAACTTCAGACCATTGGGGCAGAGTCCGGACTTTCGCTGGAGGTATTTGTCCACGGCGCCATGTGTGTCAGTGTCTCGGGCCGCTGTTACATTTCCGATTTGGTTTGCGGCAAATCCGGTAATCGCGGCGAATGCACTCAGAATTGCCGCAGAGAGTACCTCGTAACCGACATTGAGGATGGGCATGAATTTGTGGTGGGAAATCGCTACATTATGTCCGCACAGGATCTTTGCACGCTGCCATTCATCGATATGCTGTGTGACGCCGGGCTGGACTCGTTTAAAATTGAAGGGCGGGGCCGCAACCCCGAGTATGTCCGCACTGTGGTGTCGGCGTATCGCCGCGCCATTGATGCATGGGCCGCAAACACACTGACTCAGGAACTGAAGGATTCGCTGCAACGGGAGGTGGCGTCGGTATACAACCGGGGGTTTTGCAGCGGGTTCTTTTTTGGCCGCCCCATCGGCGATTTTGTCGACGGGTCAGGCAGTCGGGCGACTCATAAAAAGGAATACGTGGGCCTGGTCACCAATTATTACCGCAAGGCAAAGGTGGTTGAAGTGGACGTGCGCGACCGGCTGTTCGATACCCGGACGCCGCTGCTTGTCATTGGGGATACCACGGGGGTCGTGCACACCACCCCAGTCGAAATACGACAGGATGACAGGCCAGTCGCTCGCGCGGCACGCGGTATTGTGACCTTTCCCATTAATGTGCGTGTTCGGGTTGGCGACAAAGTGTATCGGCTGGTCAAAAGAGACAGCGAAGCAAAGGAGACCCGCTTTCAGGTATTGGCCAATCGCCGCTGACGTCTGAGGCTGTACACCATCAATCCCACCCCGACGACAACGAACGGCAGACTGAGGTATTGCCCCATTGAGAGGACAGACGATTCTCCAACCGTCAGGCGCTGCTTGAAAAATTCAGCCACAAATCGTAAAGAGAACATCAGCACGAGGAACAGCCCGGAGAGGAATCCCATTGGTCGGTTTTCCTTTCCCGCGAGTCTGTCGGCCACAGCGAGCAGTCCAAATACGGTGAGGCCGATGAGCGATTCGTAAAGCTGAGATGGGTGGCGCGGGACGTCATCCACGGCCAAAAAGCAGAAGGCGAATGGGCCATCCGAGGGTTTGCCAATAATTTCAGAGTTGGCCAGATTGCCGAGGCGAATGAAGAAACCGGCGAGGGCCCCGCAAAAAACGCCACGGTCCATCAGGTCGAGAATGGGGCGTTTGAACGCGCGATAATAAAAGAATGCCGGAATCAGCGCTCCGGGAAGCAGCCCATGGCTGGCGAGTCCGCTCAAACCGCCTTTGATGTTGAATAATCGGAGGGGATCGGAAACCAGCGTGTCCCATTCGTAAAAAATGCGGTGAAATAAAAACGCCCCCAAAATCGCACCGCCAAATACGGCGAAAACAAAGCCGAACAGTTTGTCGGTGGGAATGCCCGCTCGATTAAACTGCCAGTTACTGACGAGGTAGCTGGCAATGAAAAGCAGACCAATGCTGATACCGTACCAGGTAAAGGGTACCGGTCCCAGAAAGAAAGCCACGGGGTCCATATTCCATTGTATGCAGTTCACGGGTCGATTCTCCTTTGGGCGCAAATCGCTGATATGGGGCGCGTCATATCATATTACCTGTCCGGACGCCACGAGATGTTCAGCATGGCATCGGGGAAAGTATACCCTGGGCGGTGTGCCGCGGTGATGGATGCGATTCGGGTGATGGTATCCGGTCACCCATTTCGAATTGGGTGGGAAGCACTGACAACGCATGCTGTCCTGGCCCCGACCGCGCGATTCCAGGTGTCCCCGCCAATCTTGTTAGCTGACTGCTGAAAATCAGTTTTCGCTTAATCAAAAACCGGTGTGCACGATACGTAAACTGACAGTTAATCCACACCGGGGAGTCATACATGAAAACTTGGAATTCTATGAAAACATTACTGGTTTCAAGCATGGCGCTATTATGCCTGTGCTGCGGCGAGGGCGATGACCGCGGCGGAAAAGTGGTGCGCAACCGGGCGAAGCTGACGAAACTGACAGCCGCCTCGCAAACACCATTCCTTTTCAGGGCGATAGGCGACACCGCACCAATGGCCAATCGAACGTCGCCCGCCAACCTGTCGGGAGATTTATGCTACGCCATTTTGAGTCTGGGAGACCTGGGGCCGGGGATGTGGGCCATGACGTGGCTGGCGCCAGAGGAAACATTTCCAGACGGTCCGGAATCCGGCACATGTTCTGCCGTTCAGTTTGATTTGGCAAATCCGTTCACCATCAGTAACAGCGTTCTGGTGCCCGAAACCGAAGGGGACATGCCATCCCACCAAATCATCGGGCGAGTGGAGTTGAGTTTTAATTACGTGGACGCAACGTTTCAGGTGAGTGACACCGCGCCCGTTTACACCATTCGCACCGTGTACGCCAGCACCGCCACCGCATCCGATGTGACGGGGATCATGCAGCGAGGTGACAAGTTGATTCGCCTTCCTGGCGAAACCGCATTTCAGTGGGCCAACAGCGCTGGTACCAGCACCAGCAGACAGGAGGTGGAAACCGGTCTGTTCGCGGACAAAACGGTGACCGGATACAAATTTCCCGGTCAGGGAAATCCGGACTATGTCCCGGTGACTGCCAACTTTTACGAAGAACTGCCGGTCACATACGCGCTCATCACGGATTCGACAAAAATCTGGACCCTCGAATTTGATTTGAGCAACGCCATTTTGTGGGAGAATGATCCCACCACGTTCACTTCCCCACAGGCATACGTGGCGGCATTCCGTTTAAAATTCGGACCCAACCAAACCACCACCATGGGAGAAGCGGATGACGGCATTCGCGCCCGGCTGCGCATTGATGACGGCACCGTCTCTCAACCCTGACCCTGTCGTTGCTGCGGGGGCGCGTTGCCGCTGGGGCGCCATGCCGTATTACCTGTCCGGACGCCACGAGAGGTTCAGCATGGCATCGGGGAAAGTATACCCTGGGCGGTGTGCCGCGGTGATGGATGCGACGATGCAGCGGCAAGGGGTTGCGGCTTCGAGCTCGTAATAAAGTGCAGAGAGCCGAATCCCAGGATTCAGTTCAAACTGGGCATCGATCATCAAACGAATGCGCTCAGTCAGCTGCAGTCGCAGTTGCTGATTGAGCAGGGTATTGGTTTCGGTGAAGCGAGGCATGACGATGGGCCATATCCAGGTTATGCCAGGAAAAAACGTCGCATCGCTATTGGCATTGCGTGCGCTGTAAAACAGGGCCGCGCTGTATCCGGCAAATGTGTTGTCGTCAATGGCGAGGGTGAGTCGTGCGCTGCTGACTCGCTGCGTCTGGCTGTTCATCGCCGCCGCTGCACCGGTACGAAACCAGTTTCGTCTGTATGTCACGTCAAGATGATAAAGCGGTGTGTGTGAGAGTGACCCGCTCTGAAATGAGAGCCAGTGAATCGCCGGCGTGAATGTAAAATCCGGTTGATACACCTTTTTGCCGATTAGATTGTCGATGGCCAGAGCGAGGTGGGTCCCTGCGCTGGCGATATCGCCAATATCCACTGGCGCCAGTGGCGCGTGGCCGCGCTGCAACGCTGCAATTTTAAAGCTGACGGTCGGCTGCATCAGGTGTTGCCGGCGCCTGCCATTTTTTATCAGGGGCACACCCGCACGCATCATGACACCAGGCAGCATGCGCGATTGGCCTGAACCGGATTGATCAAACTGGCGTCGCTGCAGCAGTGCGCCCAGTCGGATGTCGCTCCAGAATAATTTGTTCTGTAAAGGAACGGTCAGCATGGGAATGGCCTGAAAGCGCGATTCCGTGACGAATGGGGCATTGTCATCCCATATGAACCGATCGATAGCCAGTTGAAGCACGGGCTGCAATCGGGGCAACGCGGGCAGCAATGGATACACCGCTGCGCCCAGATGAACCTGTCCACTTTGATTGAC
>JAFGWT010000269.1 GCA_016937015.1 Deltaproteobacteria bacterium
AGCGATTCGGACAGTGACAGCGATTCGGACAGTGACAGCGATTCGGACAGTGACAGCGATTCGGACAGTGACAGCGATTCGGACACAGGGGCGGATTCCGACAGCGACACCGGCCAGGACAGCGAGGAAGACTCCGGCAGCGATACGGCTGAGGACAACGGCAAATCAAAAGTCTACGTTGTTAAAACCACAGATCGCAACGCCGGACTGTCCGAACTGTTAGGCATGATGGACATGTCGTTTGCGAACAATAAAAAGGTGGTGATAAAACCCAACTTCAACAGCGCCAATCCGTTCCCGGCGTCCACCCACGATGACACCATCCGTGGGGTGGTGGGTGCACTGAAGGATGCCGGCGCCACAGAGATCACGCTGGGTGAATCATCCGGTCCGGATGGCACGCAGGCGGTGATTGCCCAAAAGGGAACGTTGAACCTGTGTTCCGATTTGGGCATCAATTTTCTGGATTTCGATGGACTGGACAGCAGTCAACGGGAAACCTTCACCTTTGATGGCATGCGATGGGCAGGTGGACTTGATATTCCCAAAATTATGCGTTCCGATCACGCGGTGGTACTGCTTCCCTGCCTAAAGACGCACGCGTGGGGCGTCTTCACTCTGAGCATGAAGCTGGCGGTGGGCCTTGTCCCCAAAGCGCCGGTCGACAGACGCTGGGACGAGCTGCACCCCATGGCGAACATGAACGCCGCGGACAAGGGGCTGATTGCAGAAATCAACAAGGGGTTTACGCCGGATCTGATTGTGCTCGATGGCATTAAGGCATTCCGGACAGGTGGTCCCGATTCCGGCACGGAGTGCAGTCCCGGTGTGCTCATCGCCGGCAAAGACCGCGTCGCAGTGGATGCGGTTGGCCTCGCGGTCCTTAAGATGAACAACGCCATGAATACAGACAACAGAACGCCAATTGGCGCCATCTTCAATCAGGATCAGATGAAGCGCGCAGTGGAGATTGGCCTTGACGGCAAAACCACATCGCCGGCGGACATTGAACTTCTGGGCAACGATGACGCCACCCTTCAGGAAATCCGCACCATGCTCGACCAGGGCTGATTTTTTAAACCCAGCCAGGTGGCGTTGGCCGCAAAAAACACAAGCACAGCAATCGGCTGTTTATTCCTTTTCGTGCAGAGCGGCGTGAATCACCTGCGCCAGCGAATTGCCCACGCCCTTGACTTCGGCGATTTGCGCCAAAGTGGCCTCACCAATGCGTTTAACGCTTCCAAAATGCGTCAGCAACGCCTTGCGGGTTCTGGGCCCCACCCCCTGAATGCTGTCCAGCTGAGACGTGAGGGTTTTCTTTCGCCTGGATTTTTCCTGAAATCCGTTGGCCAGCCGGTGGGCTTCATCCCTGGCCATGGACAGTAAAAACAGGGCGGAGGTCTGGGCTCTGACTTTCACCGGATTCATTCGCCCTGGCAAAAAGGCGCGATCGGTTTCAGCGGAATCCACCCCGGCGCGTTCCTTGGCCAGCGCCACAACGGGCTGGTCGAGCATGTCGAGCTCCTTCAGCACCGAAAGTGCAATATTCAGCTGCCCGCGCCCACCGTCAATAACCAGCAAATCCGGTGCTTCCCAGCCCTCCTCATGGGCTTTGGCCCGGGTAAATCGACGATGCAGCACTTCGGACATGGCCAGATAGTCATCCCCTTCGGCCGCGGCTTTTACCTTGTAGATTTTTGCCGTCTTTTTATCAATCCGGCCATTGACCACCGCGCTAATGGCCGCAACCGTGTTGGTACCGGCAAAATGGGCGATGTCCACACATTCAATGCGCACCGGCAGTCTTGGCAAATGAAGCGTTTTCTGCACGGTTTCAAGTCGCGCGGCCATGTCATATTCCTGGCGTTCCCGGGATTGAAACACGTCTTTGGCATTTCGGGCCGCCATGGTGATCTGGGACACCCGCTTACCCCGCTGCGGGCAATACACCCGTACCTTTTTTCCTTTGTTGTCACTCAAGATCTCCGAAAGAGAACCGAAATCATCGAGAATCACCGGCGCCAGCACCTCATCGGGAATCTTCGTCCCTGGCTGGTATTGCTGCACAATAAACTGCGACACAATGTCGTCATCCGCAAATTCCTGTTCCTTAAAAAAGAAATCCAGCCGTCCCTCAAGACGTCCCTTTACAATCTGCATCACCACCACGCATACGCGCTCGCCTTCCCGGTACAGACCGATGACATCTCTGTCGTCGTTGGAAATCTCGGTGATCTGCTGGGGTGAGATGGTATCTTCGATGGCGACAATCTGGTCCCGCAACATCGCCGCCGCCTCGTATTCCATGCGCTCGGCCGCCCCTCGCATCTGCTCGCGCAGCTGACGAATCAAGTCTTCCTTACGCCCTTCCAGAAACAGACGAACAAACTGAATCTGCTGTTTGTACAAATCCCTGTCCACATCCAGTGTGCAGGGCGCAAGGCAGCGTTTGATCTGATACTGCAGGCATGGCCGCACCCGATTATTGAAACTGCGGTCATTGCAGGTGCGCAGCTTAAAAAACCGATTGACCAGCTTCAGCGTCTGACGGGCGCCGGTCGCGGAGGGAAACGGACCATAGTACTGGGCCGCATCCTTTTTTTGCGGCCGACGCACCAGCTCCAGTCTTGGCCATTCGGCTGCGGTGTTGAGCCGCAGACACAAAAAACTTTTGTCGTCCGTCAAACGAATATTGTAGCGGGGCATGTGCTTCTGAATCAGATTGTATTCAAGAAGTATGGCTTCCTTGTCGGAATCGGTGATCACCGTCTCAATCGCCGACAGTTTTTGCTGCAGATTCTGAACGAAAAAACGCGTATCTGACGTGGATGGCTGAAAATACTGTCTGACCCGGGCGCGAAGGTTTTTGGCCTTGCCCACGTAGACCACTTTCCCCTTCATATTTTTCATCAGATAGACGCCAGGGGATACCGGCAGGTTCTCCAGCAACTGGGTCAGTTCAGCATCTTTCATGATAACAGAGACTCACGCGGTGACAACCGCATCATTGTCAGGGTCTAATATCGGACAGTGCCGTCCGCTACTCTCCGGAGTCCATAATATTGACCATTTCCTTCAGCTCTTTGCCCACCTTGAAAAAGGGCAGGCGTTTGGAAGCCACATGAACCGGAACCCCGGTGCGGGGATTTCGTCCACTGTACGGTTTGTACTGGCGAACGGTGAAGCTGCCAAAACCGCGAATTTCGATTCCTTCCCCGTCTTTCAAAGCATCGGTCATGGAGTCGAAAACACAATTCACCACTAATTCCGCTCTGCTTTTTGTTACGTTGGTCTTGCTCGCAACCGCATCGATTAGCTCTGATTTTGTCATGGTGCTCCTTAAAATTCGTGTGAACCTACAAAATAACAAATATTTTGTTTCCGGTCAACCTTCGTAAATGCGTCTATCAGGGCAATCGAGTTCTATTTTTGTCCTGCGCTGTCATCCCCAACTTGATTGGGGATCCAGTTAAATGCTCACAACTGGATGCCTGCCTTCGCA
>JAFGWT010000270.1 GCA_016937015.1 Deltaproteobacteria bacterium
CCGATGGGACCAATGGGACCAATGGGACCGATGGGACCCCAGGGACCAATGGGCCAGGCAGGGGCAGACGGCAGTGATGGCGCTGTTGGTCCACAGGGGCCACAGGGGCCAGCCGGCGCAGACGGTGTTGATGGACTTGATGGAGCCACCGGCGCGGACGGTGCGGATGGCGTTTCAGTAATCGGAACAACATTGCTTGACGGCGATACCAATTGTCCCTGGGGTGGCGTGGCATATACGTCAATCAGTGGCACGCATTATGTGTGCAACGGTGAACCAGGTGTGGACGGATCTGTCCAGCTTTCCGACGATACGTCGGAATGTATCCCGGAAAATGACGGCACCCTTCGATACAGCCCCACTGGCGGACTCGAAGTGTGTAATGGCACCGACTGGGTGGCAGCGTTGCCCAAAGCGGTGATGTTTTCAGGGGGCTGTGCGAGCGATACCAATGCCAATGGTGCCTGGACCAACTATTGTCTCAACGGCATTGATTTTAATACCACATCCGGATATCTGGCGGTCAATGGCAACGGCAGTATAGCTGTCCAGAAAGCTGGTTTTTACAATATTCGGTTCTCAGGATTGGTGGCAGCGGGAACCTGGGGAGCGCCAACACAGGGGCAGATTGTTCTCAATGGGGGGGCAATTGCAACTTTTGCTGCGACCCAGTCATTTGGTGAAGATACGGTCATGAACATTAATATCAGCTGGCCGTTCGCTGCCGGTGATACGTTTGCCGTTCAGTTTTATGCCTCCAACAACAATCCTGCGCCTTATGCCTGGACAGACACGGCCGCCCAAAGCCGACTGCAAATCACTTTTACGGGCAACTGAACACGCCTTATTACATCATCTGCTGTAGAGAAAATAAGCGTACTGAAACCAAGAGGCCTCAAAAGGGAATGACTGGACCAATTCGGACAAAGATTGATTGGGCTTGCAGACAGATTATGTGATCGAATAGGGAGAAGAGTGCTGACAGGATCAACTAAAGTCCGAAGGGTCTATTTGATTCTCTGACGGGTCTGTTTTCTTCTGCGACGGGCGGCTTCGCGACGTTTGATGCGTTTGAGCTCGCTCGGTTTGAAGTAGTGACGGCGATTTTTCAGTTCACGCAGGATGCCCTCACGCGCCAGACGGTTTTTCAGCTGCCGGATGGCCTGCTCAACGCGGTTGTCGCGAACAGTGACTTCGAGAGGACGACACAGCACTGCTTCACCAACAGTGTTGCGTTTTGGTTTGCGCCGATCTTCTCTGTAATCTCTGTCATCATCGTCGCGTCCAAAGTCGCCATCCATGTCGTGGTCCATATTTTTGGCGTCAAAACCCTCATCCATATGCATTCTAAAATCCTCCGTAAAACAGATATAAATTGTTCTCAATGAAGAGAGGTTGCACCTTAATAGCGGTTTTGAGCCAATGCAAGTAATTTCCACAAAAAAGATCGCGGGATCGTCTGTTTTTTAGGGGTCTGCAGACCCGCAGATCCCATTCGAATTCGAATCCGACCGATTAGACGGAACAAATGTCCAGCATTTTTATGCAGAAATAATTTCTGGCACCATGCGGCAGAGGCGAGACGCGAATTACACTTCAAAGAAAATAGGTGAATGCGCTTCCTGGTATTCCTCAATAGCGGCCTTATCCGCGTTTTCCAGATAGCTGAAGCTGATTCCCATTCCGGACGTGCAGCCTGCGGGCGAAGTGGCGGATGTTTCGCGGGTATACTGGACCACACCACGGGTAAAGACTTTTTTACAACCGGGCAGTTCAAATGAAACTGATACATCCGTACCAATGGGATGAATGTTGTATGTCGCCGCAAAAATGCCGCCCTCTTCCACATCCTCTGAAAAGCCGCGATAGAAATTATGGTCACAGTCTGCGGTAAGGACGCCGAGATCCAACTTAACGTCCAGGTTCTTTTGCCGAAAGGCGGACACGGCTTTGGCCCTGCGCGTCTGCACAGGCTGCGGGCTCGATGTCTCTTTGCGATGCCTGAAATTAAACGTGAGCATGGCAAAATCGTTGGGACTGTGGGGAACGGATTTGATAAATTGGGGAATACGTCTGATTTTTGCCAAAAAATCCTGAGCCGTTGCGTCTTTTGGTGCCATCTCAATCTCCCTTTAACCACAGGTCGTGTTGGTTCTTTAACGAATGTGGAAAAATATACGGAACAAATGAACAGATATCAAGTTTAACGTAAAAATTTGATAAAACTGTCACCATATCCGGTTTGGTTCAACATTACTTATTTTGTCGACATGGTTCAACTTTTTGGCGATTTGACATCGCGCTCCTGATCATCGAATGAGCGCAACGAATTCAGTGAAATTGGCAGCCACGGCGTCCGGACCCAGCGCCCGCAAATCGGCTTCACTGGTGTTGCCGTGCAGCATTGCCACACTTCGGCACCCTGCTGCCTTTGCCACACGAATATCCGGGATGCCGTCACCCACCATCAGCGTGTGTTCCGGAAGGACGCCAATGGCGTTCATGATTTGCAGTAACCCGGAGGGATCCGGTTTGTGTTTTTTTACATTGTCTGCATGCAGTATCATTGCGAAGTAATGGGCAATATCGAAATGTGCCAGCAGTCTTTCCGTGGGAACCCCAGGCTTGTTTGTGTAAAGGGCAAGCGGTACGTTTGCGGTTTTTAAAAATCGGACCACGCCCTCGTAAAGTGTTGTCCTGGCGTTATCGCTGATTCGGTAGAACGACATATGGTCCGCAAAAAATCTGTCATGCAGCGCGGGATCGTCAGGGGTGTTCGAAATACCCATCTTTTTCAGTTCGGCAGCCCGCCCACGAAGTGCGCGCTGAATTAATATTGCAGCGCCGTTGCCCACAAACCGTTTCACTTCTTCGACACTGTATGGCGAGAGTCCCCATTTGTTCATGGCCTGATTCAGTGTGCAGCAAATATCCGGTGCGGTGTCGGCAATGGTGCCATCCAAATCGAAGACAATCAGTTTTACATCCCTGAAAAAGCGCATACCCAATACATACCTGAAATGCTAATATTTGAACAGCGGATGAAAACAGTGATACCCGCAAAAAAGGTCTAAATACCGCGTTCCGTGCGGACATCATCTACGATTTTAAATGCTTCCTCTGTAGAATACACCACATGGAGATCTTTGGACACTGGTCGGGTATTGCCGCGCCAGATGCGCCCCAAACCATAAGCCAACTCATCCTTAACAATGATAATGGCAACCATATAAGGGCGCTGCACCAGCACTTCGCGCACCCGGGCCGAAATCTGACGAATATGGTCCGGGGTGAACAGAGAAAGGTCGCACGCCAGCAAATCATTCACCACAAAAACGGTCTGGCGGTAGTCCGGGTCTGCGGTACGTTTGTAGCTGGACTCCATCATGGTTTTCAGTGAGAGCTGGCCTTCATAACGCGTATAAAAAATGAGGCCGTTATCGATTTTGGATATTTCGTACGTTTGAGTCATTAAAGCCATTGCGCCGCTGTGGGTTTGAGATCTGCTTTCACAGTGAATGGTTTATTGGATAATAGGAACATTGGAAAAACATTTTTGCGTTAGAGAACAAACGGTACCCGCCTCGATGCCTGTTTCAGGAGCGGTCTAAAAGGAGCAATGCATCGCAAATAACGGTTTGGCGATTATTTGGCTTCTTTTTGAGCAGCCAAATCGTCTGCCGTCGTCCACACATCAACAAGCATGTTCAGCTCTTTGAGTGCTTCCGTAATTTCGGTGGTGCCGCGTTCCATGTTGTGAGAGATTTCCTGGTTTTCAGATGCGCTGATATTGATTTCATCCATGGCAGAAGCGATTTGCGACAACCCCATGGATTGCTGGTTCACCGACGATTCAATTTCGTTCGCCACTTCGGATGCCTCCTGAATCGCATCACTCAGGTCATTCACAATTGCGCCGGCGTTGGCAATGGATTCCACCCCCTGTACGGTTCGTTCTTCACCGGCTCTGGACAGTCTCACCATCATTTCCACCGATTGCCGAATAGACGTCAGCGTGTGGGTGATCTGTTCGGTGGCGTCTTTGGACTGACCGGCGAGATTTTTCACTTCCTGAGCCACGACGGCAAAACCGGAACCAAATTCACCTGCCTTGGCCGCCTCAATCGAGGCATTCACCGCCAGAATTTTCGACTGCTC
>JAFGWT010000271.1 GCA_016937015.1 Deltaproteobacteria bacterium
ACCACTGACCCCGCGGCCAATGTGGCGGTAATCCCGGTGCAGACGTACCAGTTGGTCAACCCGTGAAACAGCTGGCACGCCCCATCCACCATCGCCACCGCAGTGGCATTCACAGATGTGGCGCCCCCGGTCATGGTGACCGTTGGCATCTCGCCATCACGCACCAGAAATCCGGTGCCCGTGAGGGTGATTTCCGTCTCCAGCTGGGCCGAACAGATCTCTTCGGGCGCAACCGCGCTGACAACCGGGGGGGGCACCACTATAAACTCAACGGTGGTCAAAGAGGTGCAGTTTGCCGTGGCGGGATTGGTGAGCGACACGGTGTACACGCCATCGCCGGCCACAGTCCCTGCGCCAAGAGAAACGGTTATCTGTGTGCAGGTGTACGAATTGGATAAGCTGTAAATGGCATTACACGCGCCGTCCACCATTGTCACGCTGGCGGCGTTCACGGTGGAGGCACCGGCAGTCACAGTCACCGCCGGCGCGGCCCCCTCCAAAAACAGAAATCCGGTGCCCGTGAGCGTAATGGTCGTCTCAAGGGGAGATGCGCATATTTCGGCGGGCTCAACTGATTGCAGCATGGGCGGCGGCACCACCACCAGCGCGTCGGTCAGCATCCCTTCACCCCCGGTCGGATTTTTGGCACTCAGGTCGTATATCCCCGAATCCAGAGGCGGTGTCTGGTCCACCAGAAACGACATTTCGCTTTGACTGGTCCACATGACCCGACTGACGGTCGGATCCGTGACATCCGCATTGAGCACCACTGGGGGTCTGGGGGCAGCTGTGCCATTCAGCACCCTGGTTTTCGTGATGGTCAGCTGGGGCAGCGCCAACTTCGGGTTATCGGTCAATCCATCTTTGGGGGACGGCGAAAACCCGCTTCCGCTAACGGTTGCCCACGTACTGAGCTGCTCGCTGCAAACGGTCTTCGGCGACACCGCTTCCGGTGCCGGTTTGGGGCCTTCAACTTTCTTTTTACATCCACTGACACCCGCCATCACGACGACTGCCAACAGTGATGCGCCAACCCATTTTGTGATATTACCCATGGAACCTCCCAATCGTGTCGTGCCGTTTCCAGGCACGATATTTGACAAACAAACAGAATCTATAAATTTAAAGGGACGAAGGTGGGCGTCCAGCCCAATGCGAAAAATTGGCACCAAATATTCAATGCAGTCCACAGTAGTCCAGGCGAATATTCCCAAATAGCTGTTTTACAAACGGTGTTTTTTACGCAAAATAGGCGCCGAAAAACGGAATATGAGCCAATAACCACACTTAAACCAGGGGACAGTTTTTATGTTTATAAAAAAAGAAAGCCTTAACAGTCATGTGTCTGACCACCCACTCGTAAACACCATGGCTGTTTCCGTTTTATTTGGACTGATTGGGACTGCGGTCATCTCATGCAGCGACGACAGCGACTACAGTAACAACGGCCAAAACAGCGGCCCGCCCATCACCGATCCCATTGGTGAAGTGGCACCGATAGACGCCGCCAAGCCCGACGACGACACCTGCGATAATGTACTTAAAGTTGTGTTCAGGGATTTCCAAAAGAGTCACCCCGATTTTGAGCGCCCCAATAACGGATGGGGGCCACTGCAGGGCGTTCTCGAAGAAAACCTGGATGCAGACAGAAAACCGGTTTTCAGGAATATTTGGGGACAAAATAAAATTTTCGACCCGGAATGCGACGCCCAGTGCCCAACCGGAGGAAATATCGACCGGGAATCCGCCCAACCCTGGAGCACCAATGGATATAAAGATCAATGGGACAACTGGTTGGTCCAGAACCCAAATCCGTCAGATGCCCTGTTATCCGAAACCTACGGACCGTATGTGCCCATGTTTGATGGCGCCGAGTCATTTAACGACTGGTACCACGACAGCAGCCGCAGTGAACGGGTGGAACTGGCACTTGTTATGGAAGAAGGGGAAAACGGCGCCTATGTGTTCGACAATGCAGCGTTTTTCCCTCTGGATGGGCTCGGCTACAAAGACAGGGATGAAAACGGTCACAATTATTTATTTACCACCGAAGTGCACCTTGAATTTGTTTATTACGGGGGCGAGGAATTCACCTTCCGCGGCGATGACGACCTGTGGATATTTGTTGATGGCAAAATCGCACTGGATTTGGGCGGCATGCACTGGCCATTCCAGGGCACCATCGTATTCGATGAACTGGGGCTGACTCAAAACCAAAGCTACCACATGGATATTTTCCATGCTGAACGCCACACCAGCGCCTCCAATTTCCGCATCGAAACCAATATTGAGTGCTTCACATCCTTTATTCCGGAAGTCGAATAAAATCCCCGCTCCCGGACAAAGCGCTTCCGGTTCCGTTCCCGTTAAAAATATTGTTAAAAAAGTTGAAATTCTTCTTCAGACTGACGCTTTTGTGGCACCTGGCCCCGGGGAGTCGACACTCTCTTGTCGTGAAGGCCAGGAGCCGGTATATATAATGATGATGACTGCCCAAAAAGAAGTGCCCAAACTGCACGCGCTCACCTACGCCCAGGACGATGCGTCCCTGGTGGCTGGGTTGCGGGCTGGGCACGTGGATGCCGGAACGGTGTTTTACAATCGGTACGTATCCCACGTGCAGCGAATCATCACCCGGGTCATGGGCGTGGATTCAGAGTTGGCGGATATTACCAGCGAGGTTTTTTTTCAGTCGCTGCGGTCCATTGACACGCTCAATGATCCGACCCGACTCAAGGCATGGGTCACCCGGATTGCCGTGTTTACCAGCCGGAAATGGATTCGAAAACGCAAGCGCAACAACTGGCTTCGAATTCTGCCGGCCGAGGAAATTCCGGAGGCGGCGGCCCGGGAGCCGGAGCCCAAAGAGAGCAGTGCTGCGCGGGCGGTACGGGAGATTATCAATCGAATGCCCCCGGACGAACGGGTTGTGTTTTCCCTGCGTTTTCTGGAGCAAATGCAGATTGCGGAAATCGCCGATGCATGCGGATATTCACTGCGCACAGCCAAACGACGGCTGGCCCAGTGTGAAAGAAGATTTAAACGAATGGCTGAATCTGATCCCGACATCGCTGGCTGGCTGGAAGCAAGCGCCAAATGGAGAAACAGATGAGAGAATATGAAGCATTATTAAAAGAGGTCGCCCAGCAGGAAGAGCGCGCCCTTCAGCATATGACCGTTGAGTCGGGAGAGGCGCAGTTTCTTTCTGAACTGTCGCAGCATTCAGCAGGCGCCCGCCACAGAAAAGCCACCTGGGCAGCCATCGCCGTGGCGGCCGTTCTGTTGGGTGCGCTGGGAATTGCATTTGTCAGTCGCTCCTTTATCTGGTCACAGAAGGGCAACACGGGCAGTTCCATTTCGGAACAGGAATGGATTCAGGTAGGTCCCAAAGACAGTCGCCTGCTCCGTTTGACAGATGGCACCCGGATTCACTTTCTGTCAAATTCCACAGGAAGGGTATCTCAGAAGGTGAATTACAAAGGAGATGTCACCCTCGAAAGCGGACGCGTTGCCCTGTCAGTTCCCCACACGGACAACACGGACTGGAGAGTGCTGGCCGGCCCGTTCCAAATCGCTGTGACCGGCACGCGATTCGATGTATCCTGGGATTCCAGGCGACAGGATCTGGCAGTGAATGTCTATCAGGGATCGGTCTGGGTCACCGGGCCCCTCATCGAAAAGGGGCACGCTGTCACCCGTAACCGCTCAATGTCGGTCAACCTGCAGACGGCAAGCATCCGAAACGACCCGCTTCTCCACTCCGCCGAGAATGGAATAAAAGGTACGGTTTCTCTTAATGCCGACGATTTGCAGGATTCTCTGTCGACCAGCATGACTGAGTCGGCGGCGCCGGATGCTGAAAAAGCGGATGTCGAAGAAACCGGCAATCGCTCGTCTTTCAACGGCAAGAGCCTGTCACATCGCACGCCTTCAAAGGGCGGTAAGTCCGCATCGCCCTGGTGGCTAAAAGATGCGCAATCGGGGCAGTACGACCGTATCGCAGCGCAAATCCGTTCCAAAGGCCTGACCCAGATGCTCAGTGGCGCCGCCGCGGCGGACTGGATGGTTCTTGGCAACGCCGCCCGTCGCGCCCGGGATTTCAGTACCGCGCGCACCATCTACCTCAAATTGTATGAACAGCCGAATAAACATCAGCGAACAATGGCCGCCCTGTACATGGGCCGCATGGCCTTTGATCAGCAACGGGACTATCCAGCTGCCGCCAAATGGTTCAATCTGTACCTTAAGGAACAAAAAAGCGGCACTTTGCATCGAGAAGTGCTTGGTCGTCTGATGGAAGCGCAGTATAAATCAGATATGCACACAAACGCCCGACAGACAGCCAGACAGTATCTCAGAAGTTATCCGGACGGCCCTCATGCCGCAAAAGCAAGGGATATTGCCACCGAATGAGTCCCCGATTCATTATCGGTCTGACTCTTTCTCTGTCCCTGTTTTTGTGCAACACCGTTTTCGCCGCAAATCGCGTGATAATACTCGAGAATCCCCATCGCCCCGTCGCTGGCGAGATCGCACGGGAGCTTGAAACGTACGGATTTTCAACCCAAATCATCTCCGATACCCCAACGGTCGATTTGGCCGGGATTGCCTCAAGGGAATCCGCGTCAGCCACGATTCGACTAAACCTTAAAGGCCGCAAGGTAGAGGTGTGGGTGGCTGATCGCATTACCGGAAAACTGGTGATGCGCACCATCGAACTTACGCCGGGGGATCAAAAGGAACAGTCGATTATTGTGCTGGCTGCCGTTGAGCTGCTGCGGGCCAGCCTCATGGAAATCTATGCGGTTCAAAAGCAGCCCGGGAAGGTGCAGCCCACCAAACAAACGCGCAGTTTTGCAAAGCCCGTTGCCGTTGAACCTGGCGACAGGAAAAGCCAAAAGCAGCAGCGAATCATTTCGGGCGTGCTGTCAGTGGGCGTGGGGGGCAACATTCCAGGAAAACAGACAGGGTTGGGCGGGCATGGCAGAGCGGATATTGTGCTCGATTTCGATCGTCGCGTGCAGTTCAGCGCCGTCGGCCGGTTTCCACTGGCGCCGTTTTCTTTGAGTAGCGATGCTGGCCAGGCGGATCTCAATCCATTTCTGTTCGGCGCCCAGACCACTGTCCTGCTTCGTCCGGAGGAAAGCCGCCTGCGCCTGTTTACCGGCATGGGAATGGGGGTGATGATTTATATGGCCGAGGGCGCGTACGATCCGGAATATATAAAAAAACATGCCGGCTCACTGCAGTCCAGAACGCAAACAGTCATTTCGACTGCAACCTTTTTTACGGGGGGAGTGCTTGTTAAGCTGAACAGACAACTCGCATTGCGGCTATCGTCCATACTGGGCATATCCACCATGATGGTGCGAACCAAAATCGGCAAAAAAACCGTTGCCAGATTGGGCCAACCGTTCTTCTATTTTGATGCCGGCCTCGATTTGACATTGTGGTAGCAGAGCACGCCCATTCATGCATATATTCATGCATATTATTCATGCATATATATAATAAACGCGAGTACTGAATTAATGACACGTATAAGGCACATAAACCGCAAAACCACCCGCACCGAGGTTGCCATCGACATCCCAGGGCGGCGTCGACTCCCGTTGATAGCCATTTTTATGGCCACATGCATCTTTGCCTGTTCCGAAAAACTGCTGACTCCCGTTATCGTCGTTCAGGACACCGCAACCACCCGACTGCCACTGGACACCGCCACAGTCATCTCTCCTGACACCACCGTATCGACGGCCCCGGATACCCAATCCACCGCAACGGATACGCACAGCACGCCTATTGACACCGCAACTGATTTCGATACAGCCACCCAGACTGAACCGCAGTCAGATTCGGATTCGCTGGTCGACACCGACAGCCATCCAGATACCCTGTCTGATTCAGCGGCGGATACCGACACCGGTACCTTCCAATCCACGGACTCGGGCACCCATTCAGATAGCGGCACGATTGACTCGACGGATTCCCACACCGCCACCGACACCGACACCACTGCGACAGACACGGCGGACACGGAAACCGTCACTGGGACCGCCACAGATACCCATATATTACAGGATTCAGATACACTCACTGAAACGGATTCCATCGAGGTCATCGACACTGACACCTACAGTTATGTGTATGTCCCTGAATTCAGCCATGTGGGATTCGCGGCCGTTCCGGCGCTGGATGTGTCGGAATTCGGTTTCAATCCGGCCGATGCGACAACAGTGGAAGCAACGAGCATCGATGAGATTAATGCGGCCATTGCCAATCGGGACGGCACCCCGCTGATCATCTACATTTCAGGCACTCTCATTTCAGAGGAGAACGCGCAAATCATCATTGACAATGAACGGGATGTACAGCTCATCGGCAGAATCACAACTTCGCTGCAGGGAATCGGTGTCACCGTACGCGACAGCGCCAATATTCTCATACAAAACCTGAGCATTCACCACGTGGTGGGCAGCAACGACGACTGCATCAACATCGAAAACTCGCACCATATCTGGATTGACCACTGCGACGTGTACAACGACCGCTCTGGCTCCGTCGAGTACGATGGTCTCCTCGACATCACCCATGGCAGCGACTATATCACCGTGTCCTGGAATCATTTTCATGAAAACCTCAAAGGACTTATCGCGGGGCACTCAAACAGTAATGGCGACGAGGACAGCGGAAAATTGCACATCACATATCATCACAATATATTCTCAAATATTTCTCCAGGCCCAATCAGTGTCCGATTTGGGCAGGCCCATGTGTTCAACAATCTGTTCAGATATGATTTCGGTGACAGCACCATCGGCATCAGCGCCAGAATGACCGCCTGCGTTCGGGCCGAACTCAACCGTTTCAGAGGGGTGAATGAACCCTTAAAAACAGACCAGAGTGGCGATACACCGGACGAACTGGGCAGAATCGAAGCCCTTCAGAATGTGGATGACAACGGAAGCGTCGGTCCGATTGCCCCGGAGTGCCAGCTGGCGGTTCCCTACGAATACACCCACACAGTCACGGACACGACCTATCTTGAAGCGCTGCTGTACCAGAATATCGGTATTGATCGGTTGCGATAGAAGCGGCCGGTCCGCGACTGTTTGCGCCGTAACTTATTCGAATGCCTTAATAAAACGCCGGGATAGCCGGCAAACAATGAATCAGGAATGAGGGAAAGATAAAAAAAGGGCTGATCACGTGTGCGGATGACCAGCCCTTAGGCACAAAACGTTGTGCACCCGTTTGTGCTTCCGCAGCTGAAAATCGGGTAATTGAAAAAAATACATAGCAGACTTTTTTTCATTACTCTGCAGTACCCCTTATATTCTGACGACCCAATTGTCCTGGTGACCACCTGTCGCAGGTGGATCTGCGAAACTCCGGGGGATGAATAAATGAAAAATTCCATTCATATTAAAACAAATACCCATTCGGACGCCCTGGCCCCCCACAGTCCCAATGCACCGGTTCATCCGCCTGGCGGCGACCGATTGTCAGAACCGACACTGCTATCGGGTTCATTTGTCATGGCGCTGTTTTCCAGACCCCGATATCTCCTGTTTTCGGGCCTGATTGTCGGACTGCACCTTCTGTCTGTTTGCACCAGTGACATACAGGAAGACGCCTACATCACGTTTCGCACCGCGTTCAATCTGGCCGACCACGGTGAGCTGTCATTTAACTTACAGGAGGGATACAGCGGTGCCACCAGTGTTCTTTACTCATTGCTGGTCTTCATACTGCGAAAGGCAATGGGGAACCACGCGATTTCGGCTCTCCTGACAATCAACGCATTGGCCACGATCACAGGGGCATGGCTCGCGGCCAGGGTTCTTCATGATGCTTTCGCCATGGGACGAGTCGCCTCAGGATTCACCATCTTCTTCGTGCTTTCCATCTTACCCGTCTCGCTTCTGCTGTCAGCCAGGGGAATGGAGACTCCCCACGTGATACTGCTGTTTATGTTTGGCATTTACGGTGCCTATTTCAAAAAAGGGAAAGCCTTCGAGATTGTTCCCATACTGCTGCTGCCTCTGGTTCGAATTGACGCCATTGCATACGCGATTCTGTGCTCAGCCCTGGCGCTGTCGCTTCGCCCGAAGCACTCAAAAGCAATCGCACTTGCTTTTATCGGCGCGCTGGTGCTCACCGCTACGGCCAATCAGATAATTTATGATACGTTTTTACCCCACACGGTTTCGGCCAAAATTCAGGCCTCAGCATCCCAGACTGGCTTACCCTCCCTTGCTCAAAATATGTCCCGCCTGTTCACGACCACGCTTTTTTATCCCGTGAACACCCGCTTTTTTGCCCCCATCTGGCTGCTTTTTTCCGCTTTGGCAATCTGCGTTTTTGCCGGCGTGTGCCATCGCTATCGCCAGTCGACGTCCCCAACGCAGCGCCGAACGATATTGTGTCTGTCCATCGCAACAATCGCCATCCCGATGGCTTACGCGTTCACAGGAGCGTTTTTCGAATGGTACTTCTGGCCATCACAGTTTCTCTTTCAATCGCTTTTTTTTGTGGTGGCATATTATTTTGTCGCCCACATCGCTGCGGCGATGCGCTTTGGCAGTCGCGCACTCAAAGCCATTCTTTTCACCGGTCTGTTCACCTATCTGACTGCCACCGTCATCCTGCAGCTGACGCTGTCGTACAGCCATGGTGTGCAGGAAAGTGAATATCGGGCATCGGTCGGTCGCTTTATTCACAGCGTCGCCCATCCGGATGACACCTTGTTTCTGGAACCCGCCGGCTACATTCCCTTTTTCGCGCAATTGAAAACCATCGACGAAGTGGGTCTGGCCAGTCCGGTCGTGCTTAAATACAAAAAAAGGTACCCCAAACGGTGGTGGATAGCGCTTTTGCAAAACGAAAAGCCCACATTTTTGGTGCAACGGGCCCATATTCTTGAGCACACAACATACCAGGGGTACTCCATGACCGCCGCCGAAGCCCAGTGGTTTGATAGAACATACCAGCTGGTTCGAACCTTTCAGTATCGCCCGCAACAGTATGCATCCCATGCCGCACTCCTGCCGATTCTCAAGCTGGGCTCACACGCAAGCTACTATGTATTCAGGCTTAAAAAAGGAGAAGCCGAGGTCGCACCCCGTCTCCCGAACCGAAAACCCCAGCGCGCCATAACTGAATTCAAACAGTAAACCGACTTTCGGCTATCCTGCGGGGGAATGCATCCCCACCAACGGCAGTGGCGCTGCTAGCTAAAAAGAGCTGTCGACAAATATCGGTCACCGCGATCGGGGATAATCACCACCACTGTGCCCAAAGTCAGCTGTCTGGCCAGCGTCAACGCCGCAAAGACCGCGCCACCGGCACTGACACCACAGAAGATGCCTTCCTTTGCAGCCAGTTCCCGAGTGGTTTGGTCCGCCTGGGCTCTGGACACATCCATAATCGTATCCACGCGACGCGCATCGAATATTTCAGGCAGATATGCCTGCGGCCACCGGCGAATCCCTGGAATCTCAGCCCCACTGGTGGGCTGAACCCCGACAATCTGAATACCAGGTTTCTTCTCTTTCAAATACCTTGAGCACCCCATAATTGTTCCCGTCGTCCCCATCGCCGACACAAAGTGAGTGACCGCACCGTTTGTATCACGCCATATCTCAGGACCGGTAGTTTCGTAATGCGCCCTGGGATTTGCCGGATTGGCAAACTGGTCCAGCATTATCGCATTTCCCATGGTCACACGACGTCGCGCTTCGTCGATGGCCCCTTCCATGGAAGCCCCAGCCGGCGTCAGAATCACGTTTGCCCCGAAGGCTCTCATGGTGGCCACGCGTTCCCGGGTTGCACTCTCCGGCATGACCAGCTCAATCTCAATCTGATGACGCGCCGCGATCATCGCAAGGGCGATGCCGGTATTGCCGCTGGTTGGCTCCACAATTTTAACGCCAGGGGTCAGCCGTCCCTCGGAGATGGCTGTTTCAATCATCTGCTTTGCGGCGCGGTCCTTAACACTTCCGGCCGGGTTGTTGCCTTCCAGTTTCGCCAGCACCCGCACATCCGGATTCTTATTCAGTACCGCCAGTTCCACCATCGGCGTGTTGCCGACCAAATCAATCAGTTTCAAGTCAGTTCCTCCGGTATTCTCAATCTCACAGCGTCAGTGGGGCAATCGATGCCGCAACCGCGCGTAAATATACGTCCCAGCCACTGCACCAGACAGTGTGATCAGGGCAGGCCATGCACCCGCGCCAATCTGCACCCCCATTGGACCCGGGCACGCCCCCGTGATGTACCAGCCCACGCCAAACAGAAATCCGCCAATCATGACACCTTTGGTCATCTCCTTTTGCGGATAGCTGAAACGCTTTTGAACCAACCCTTTCCTTTCAATCATTTTCAGGATTTGCAGTGACAGCACGCCAACCACAACAGCCGATGCAATCACCAGAAACAAATCCGGTTCCTCAAAATGAAACATGGCACGGATTTTCGGCTGACTCGCCAGTTCTCCTTTAAAAAGAAGTAGCCCAAACAGCGTCCCCAGCAGCAGTTGCAACAGATTCATCACACAACGCCTCCCAACAGATAATTCAACAGCCGCATGGCCAGCCCGCCGGCGAAAAAACTCACCGATGCCACCAGACTGGCCACCTGCAGATTTGATAAGCCCGAGAGGGTATGACCCGAGGTACATCCCTCGGCGTAACGGGTCCCAAATCCAATGGCGACGCCGCCCAATAGCAGTCCCATAAGTCCCATCGCGGAATAGCTGCTTCCCGCCAGCATTGTTATCGGCACATCACTCAACGCAAATTGACCAATGGCACCGCCCAAAAAGAGTCCGGCAAAAAACCACAGACTCCAATGCATCTCCTTTAGTGAGTATTGCAGATAAGGTATTTTACCGACCGGGAGCGCCAGGTGGCATAAATGTTTGAGATTCGATGAAATTCCCAGCTTTTTGCCAAGGATGGCCATCGTCGGCACAAACAGCCCGATAATCGGCCCCACCACATACCAGGGCCAGGGGTGCAGTATGGCGTCCAAAATTTCCTCCTGTCGGGGCTGCATTTAAATGCCAGGTCCCCTGTGAGCCAATAAAGTCATCGCCAAACCCAAAGTCAATCCAGTAGGCGCTTACCTCTTTTCCACCTGTTACACCACGAAGGTGCGACACAGGCCGAGCAGTCGTTGACGTGCCCCTGCTGTGCCAAGGCCCCTGGTGACATTTTATTTTTTTTCGCCCGGAAAGTGAGCTATGCTCCATCTGTTTCAACAACCACTTTCAAGATGAAAGAAGTGCAAAACGCATATGAACACAAAAGCAAATATCAAAGCGACCCATGGCGAAGCAAACGGACAGAATCAGTTTGGTATGTTTGGTGGCGTATTTACGCCATGTGTACTCACCATCCTCGGCGTGATTATGTTCATGCGCGCCGGTTTTGTTGTGGGACACACCGGCATCTGGCTGGCGTTGCTGATTCTGGGCATCTCCAAATTGATTACATTCACGACCGGCCTCTCCATTTCCGCCATTTCCACCAACATCAAAATGAAGGGCGGCGGTGTCTACTGCATGATTTCACGGGTACTTGGCCCGGACTTTGGCGGCAGCATCGGCATCACTCTCTTTTTGGCCAATGCAGTGGGCGTGGCATTTTACATCATCGGCTTTACCGAAGCGCTTTTTTCAATCCTCGCGCCGCTTATGAGTAAAATTCATCTGATGGGCATGGATGGCAACGGACTGGTTGCCAAATTCAAGGTGGTGAACATCCTGTCATCGCTGATTGTGTTTGGACTGTTTAAACTCACCGCCAGAGGCGCCGACGTCGCCATTAAAACCCAGTACTTTGTATTTGCCATTCTCATGCTTTCAGTGGTGTCATTCATCATTGGCGGCATCATGAAGTTCGACATGGCCACATACAGGGCCGCCGCCAGTCCGCGCTTTTCAGACGGTATCGGTTTCTGGACCGCGTTTGCCATTTTCTTCCCGGCCGCCACCGGTATTACCGCCGGCGCCAATATGTCCGGAGACCTCAAGGACCCTGCCAAATCGATTCCCTGGGGCACCGTGCTTGCCATCATTTTTACCGCAATCATCTATGGCACCCAGCTGGTACTGATCGCCGGCGCCAGCCCCCGCGCCGACCTTAAAACCGCCCCATTCGAAGCGCTTCAGACCATGAGTCTTTTCGGGCCACTCATTATCATGGGCGTTTTCGCCGCCACCCTCAGCTCCGCGCTGGGCAGCTTTCTGGGCGCGCCGCGAATCCTGCAGGCCATGGGCCAGGATCGCCTGATGAAGGTGCTGGAATACTTCGCCAAAGGAGAGGGCCCGGCCAACGAACCCAAACGCGCCACAGTCCTGACTTTCCTCATCGCCCTTGGCATCATCTGGGCAGGGGATCTCAACGCTGTGGCGGAAGTCATCTCCATGTTCTTTCTCATTGCCTACGGCATGATTAACCTGTCCGCGTTCGTGGAGTCCAAAAGCGGCAATCCCAGCTTCAGACCCACATTCAAGTACTTTCACTGGGTCACCGCCCTGATTGGCGCCCTGGGCTGCGCCGTGGCCATGATGAAAATCAACGAAACCTATGCGCTCATCGCGCTGGGTATTACCGGGGCTATCTATTTTTATCTCAAGAAACGGGAAATACAGACCAACTACGGTGACGCCAAGCGCGGCTTCATTTTTCAGCGCACCAAAGACAATCTCATTGCCCTCGAAGGCAGCGAAATGCATCCCAAAAACTGGCGTCCCATCATGGTCGCCCTGTGTGATGACGCGGAAGGGGATCACTCCATTGTACGAACAGCCGGATGGCTGGAAAGCAGTCGCGGACTGCTCACCGTGGCCAATCTGATTGAGCGGCCAGGTGAATCAACGGATAAAAAAATCAGACTGCGCCGCACCCGCGAAGAAGAGTTGAGACGCGTGTTGCAGGATGAGGGTGTCAAAGCCTTTGCCCAGACGGTCATCGTGGACAACTACTTTGCGGGCCTCACCGTGTTTTTGCAAAGCTATTCCCTTGGCGCACTCAAGCCCAACACGGTACTCCTGGAGATGCCCCGCACCGACGATGAACTGAAACTGCGCGACTTTTACGAGAAAGTGGAAATTCTTGGCGCATTCAATTTCAATCTAACCATCCTTAAACCAGGCAATTTCTCGCCGGACAAAAAGCGCAGACGCATCGACCTGTGGTGGGGCGGTGATGAAGGCAGTCGCAATGGCAGTCTGATGGCCATTTTTGCCTACCTGATGACCCAGCACAACACGTGGAGCCGCTCTCAGATTCGATTCATGCGCATTATCTCAAACGCATCCGAAAAGCATACGGCCGAGACCCAGATGCAGGAACTGAGAAAGAGTATCCGCATCCCGGCCGAAGTGAAGATCATCAACAGCGATGAACCGTTTGACGTTGTTATCGCGCGGGAATCGTCGTCGTCAGACTTTGTGTTCATGGGCATGCGCGCATCCGATTCACAGGAAGCCCGCAACTCAATTGAACGCCAGCGGGATCTGCTGCCCAAACTGCCCACCACCATCATGGTATGGTCTAACGGCGACGCCAACATCATGGAATAACGTGCGTTCCCCCGGTATTCATGCGCTCAGGGAATCACTGAAGGACGCCTTGTGCCAGGGCATTGATGAAAAAACATTCTCCGGCGCAGAGGTCAGCTTTTGTGTTAATGACGGTCCCATTTGTACGGCAGTTGCCGGAACAACGGCGTGGGATGCCCGCGCGGTGACCCCGGATACGCTTTTCGACATTGCGTCACTCACCAAACTGTTTACCGCCACTGTGGCGCTCACACTCGTCGACGATGGCACGCTGTCTCTCAATACCCCCATCTGGCGCGACTTCACTCTCGAGAAGCTGCTGGCGCACGAAACAGGACTGCCTGGGTGGAAGCCGTTCTTTGAGGATATCGCCATGGGAATCCGGGGGACTGCGCAGGCGTACCGGCAAATCGTTGCCGCCGTGTTATCCACTCCGGCGGATGTGCCCCCGTCCCAGACCGCCGTTTACTCTGATTTGGGATATATTGGGCTTGCCCATCAGCTGCAGCAACTGACTGGGCAGTCACTCACAGCGCTTGTTCAAACCCGCATCACCACACCACTTAATCTTCACCACACTTTTTTTTGCCCTGAAATTCAAAAAGACCAGTCATCCATCGCCGCAACCGAATCCTGTCCCTGGCGCGGCCGCGTGTTACAGGGAGAGGTACATGACGACAATGCCTGGACCATGGGGGGGGTTGCCGGGCATGCCGGTATTTTTTCGACATCGCACGATATGGCTGCCTTCGGCGCGGCATGGCTAAACGCGCTCCATCGGGGCGGGCTCATTTCCGCCTCACTCGCCCAAAAAGCCATTGAGCGACGTCCCGGGGGCCGGGCACTTGGCTTCGACCTGAAAAGCCCTGGGGTATCAGGCGCTGGCCCGTCCGCCAGCGAAAGGACATTTGGTCATCTGGGATTCACTGGTACATCGTTATGGATTGATCCCACGCGCAACGCGGTCATCGCCCTGCTTACCAACCGCGTCCACCCGTCCCGGGAAAATAACGGAATCCGCGAATTCAGACCCCGGTTTCACGAACTGTTCTGGCGTTCAATCTGAGTTTTTTCTTCGGTGCGCCTGCGGAACTTTTTCATCCTCTCGGTGTCCATTCCAATGCGTGCCGCGGCGGATGCGCCAATTGCAAAATAAATACTGTTGGGTTCACCGACATACTGACCGGTATGTCAATTATGGGAACAACCGAAAGGCGGTTGGTTGCCCAAAGGGAGACGAGTATCATGAAACAATATCGGGAAGTAAATATTGACCAGGGCGATCCGTTAATCCCCATCCTGAACCTGGTGTGCATGCTGATACCTTTGCTGCTGTATGGCGCGGTGTTTGTGAAGTTCCAGACACTCGATGTGCAGCCCCCGAAAACGCCAGCCATTGTCGACCTGTCACACCCCCTGGACGACGATGCACTGCGTCTGAAAGTGACTGTGGGCCGCGAGGGCTTTTACATCAGCGTAAATCCCAGGTATCGGCAGGCGTGGATGGCGGACGAGGGATCGGGCCCGGATATTCCCAAAACCGACAACGGTCTCGATTTTGACGAACTGCGCCGCAAAATTTCTGAACTGAAAGGCGCCCACACCACCGAACAGACCATTTTCATTGGCGCCGAAGACGACATCGACTACGAAACGATAATCAAGACCATGGACTATACCCGCGGCACCACCGAGCGCCCGCTCTTTCCCAATGTGCAGCTGACCCGTTCGACGGTGTGACGGGCAGCCGCTGTTTAACCCTCCGCTCAATTTGCGTCGTCATCCGCCGGAAGTTCTCTGAGCCTTTTTTCCGCTCATTTTTCACCCAATGATCTAAGATGTGGTAAAGAAAGGATTCCAATCATGCTTTGTTTTCGTTTTTTTGTATCGGCAACTGCCGCTTTGTCAGCGTTTATACTCTCCATGTCCGGATACGCGCAAATCAGTGATGACGTTCGTGTTTCGTCAGTGGGGTATCCCAAAGACGCGGCGAAGATTGCGTCCGTTGTTGGAAAAACCGCAGGCGAATTCAGTGTGTTTACCGAAGAGGGCACCGCGGTCTATTCTGGCACGCTGGTTTCCGGCGGTTCTTTGGGACAGGCGGATTTTTCATCGGTCACAGACGACGGAGTGTACTATGTGGATGTTCCCGAAGTGGGGCAATCCATCTTATTTTCCATTTCGGAAGATGCGATGCTGATGCCGTTTGAGGCTGTGATGCTCGGCTTTTACGCCTGGCGCTCGGGGATAGACATTCAGTTTACCTGGAATGGCGAACAATACGCGCATGCCGCCGGTCATTTAAACGACGCGCTTATCGATTTTGTCAATCCCGAACAGGCGGGCACCATTGTGGATGCCACGGGCGGCTGGTACGATGCCGGAGACTACGGCCGCTACATTGTCAATTCCGCCTGCGCTCTTGCACCTTTGTTGCGCGCCTATGAGGAAATGGGGGACCGGCTGGCGCAGGTTCAGCTTTCATTCATTCCTGAAACCGGCGGCAGCATACCGGACTACCTCGATGAGGTGAAATACAACCTGGACTGGATGCTCAAAATGCAGTTCGACGATGGCCGGGTCTCTCACAAACTTACCCCCATCGAGTTTGCCGATTTTGTCATGCCTGCCGACGACGATTTGAATCGGTACATCTCCCCGTGGGGGTCCGCCGCCACAGCTGGATTCACTGCAACCATGGCAGAGGCGTCCCGCGTCTTCAGGCCCTACGATGCCGCATATGCCGACACCCTGCTTTCAGCCGCGCAGCTGTCATACGACTATCTGGTGAGCCATCCCGACAACGTACGCGCCGACTTGAGTGATTTTGACAACGCGCAATACAGTACCGACGACTGGGACGATCGCATATGGGCCGCAGCGGAAATGTGGGAAACAACCGGTGACGCAGACGCGCTTTCCGACTTTGAAACCCGCATCACCAATCAGCCTCCGGACCGGTTTGGCAATCCCCCACCCTATATCGACCACAACTGGGACTGGGGCAGCATGAAGAATCCCGGTGTCTTCACCTACCTGGCATCCAAAAGAGACGGCCGGAACGCGGGCATTTTGCAGGACCTCGAAAGCGCGGTGCTCGAATCGGCAGACGCCATTGCAGCTGAAGCGTTTAACGGCGCCGAAGGTTTTGGCCGCGGTTACGATACCCGCACCTACTACTGGGGCAGCAACGGGGTGGTGGCCCGCAGCTGCATGACGCTGCGCCGGGCAGCGGATCTCACTGGTGACAGCAAATATCTCGATGCCTGCATGCAGCAGATCGCCAATCTGTTTGGCCGCAATCAATACAACCGATCCTATGTCACCGGCGTGGGGCTTAACCCGCCGCTGCATCCCCATTGCCGTCGCTCCGAAGCCAGCGGTCACCCCTATCCGGGCTACGTGGTGGGCGGCGGTCAAACCAGCGATGACTGGCAGGATGACGTTGAAAGCTACGAAACCAACGAAATCGCCATCAACTGGCAGGGCGCCCTGGCTTACGCGTTGGCCCAGTTTCTGCCCGAACAGATTGATATTCCCGTTGATACCGATTCGTCCCAGGATACAGATTCATCAGCAGAGGACACCGATTCGCTGCCGCCAGATACCGATACCGGCTCCGATGGTGATACCGACAGTGACTCCGATACCGACAGTGACAGCGATACCGATACAGATACTGACACAGATGGAGACACGGACAGCGACAGTGATTCCGATTCCGATTCTGATTCCGATACCGACAGTGACAGCGACAGCGATTCAGACAGCGATTCAGACACTGATTCAGACACTGATTCAGACAGCGACACCGATTCCGATGCGGATTCAACAACAGACACAGACAGCGATGCAGATGGCGATTCAGACACCAATGATGATGACACTGATAACACAGGCGTCGATTCGGGTGGCTGCGGCTGCCAACTCAAAGGCAGCGTTCCGCAACGCCGAACTATCTTTTCGATTCTGCTATAGCACTGTACGTGCCATGTGTCGGGCTGATTAACGTTTCAGTCCAGTCAGTTTAAGCAGTTCAGGATTTAACCAATCCGCATACGCATGATCTGAACCTTAAAAAAACAGCCGTCATGCCCGAGAAAGAGGCTGCCGCAAAAAGCTGTTTTCGCAACATGAAAAGCAAAATCCGTTGTCCCCGCGGAGGCGGGGACCCAGTAAATGCACTGTCCGGATTCCTAATCAAGTTGGGAATGACGAAACCGTTCTCTTTTCTGTGATATCCGCTTAAAGACTTAAGTATGAACCACTCTATTTGGGGGGGGCTTTCGTTTTTTTCTCAGCACTCTCGGGTTGATTTTTTGCCCGTCGATCCCAGAAGCCTTTAAAGCAGATGTTGAGCATGGCAGAGACGGGCAGGTGCACAACGTCATACCGGATGGTTGGACGGTTGCCGTCCATTTCCGTTTTAGAAAACATCATTTCCATCGCGAGGCTTAGCCCCATGGCGCCCGAGGGGCCCGCAGGCCATTCATATCCGGCGCTGACCCGTAATCCCCCTGTGGCGCTGCCGGCGGCAAATGTTGAATAACCAATCAGTGGCTGTGCAATCAGCGACAGTCCGAGGTACGGTTTGGGATAAAATCCCACCACGGGACTGAGCATCACCGAATATACTTCCCCCGGATTCTCGGGGGCATAAGGGATGCTGATATCCTGAAGCGAACTCATGCCTTGACTGCGAAGCAGGGACAAATCGCCGCCAAGGATTAAACCGTTTTCGAATACGTACGCCATCGACAAATCGTAATTTCTGGCGCCGCCCAGAAATCGCCACCATTTTTTCTGATTGTCAACCCCCGGCACCGGGTCGACCAGTTCACGGTGCATGGCGTAAAAGGTAATCGCCGGTCCAAGGGAAAACTGAGTGTAGGCGCGCGCCCGAAAATGGGCAAACCCGCCAGCGGGCCGATACAGCGCCAGCGCATCGTTCGTTGTTGCCGTCAGCAGCGCCAGCTGCACCAGACATGCCATGAAAAGAAGCCATTGTTTTTTGGGACGCATACCTTTTCCTCTTTATCCAATTGGATTTGCCCGATTGGATGAATGCTGCCTGCTCAATTACGGACCTGTTTTTAAAATAGCACGGTAACCATACCAAACACGCTGATAATTTGGAAAAAAAGGGTCACTACAGGAGGCACTTCCCCAGGGCGGACGTTATCACGCAACGGCGATTTATAAAGATGGGCAGGAAGCGCCGCAGACAGCAGACGACTATTTCAGCGCGTCGGCAACGATACCCTGGGCTTCCTTCTGGATTTTTTCGAGATGGGCCTTATCAATAAAGCTCTCCGCATAAATCTTGTAAATGTCTTCTGTGCCGGAGGGACGCGCGGCAAACCAGCCATTTTCGGTTACCACTTTCAGGCCACCAATGGATGCGCCATTGCCGGGGGCAGCGGTCAGTTTTGCGACAATCTTTTCACCCGCCAGCGTATCGGCAGTCACCTGCTCAGGAGACAGTTTGCCCAGCACCGCTTTTTCTTCGGGGGTTGAGGCCACATCAATCCGCTCATAAATGGGTGCACCGTATTTTTCGGTCATGGCGGTATAGTGCTGCGAGGGATCCCTGCCTGTGACCACCGTCATCTCGGCTGCCAGCAAGTCCAGCAGAATGCCATCTTTATCAGTCGTCCAGACCGTGCCGTCTTTTCTGAGGAACGATGCCCCTGCACTCTCCTCGCCACCAAATCCAAATGATCCATCGGACAACCCGGGCACAAACCATTTAAATCCAACCGGTACCTCGCACAGATTCAATCCCATATCGGCAGCGAGCCGGTCGATGATACTGCTGGATACAAGTGTTTTACCCACCTGGGCGTCTTTGGGCCAATTGGGGCGATGGGTAAACAGATAACCAATCGCAGTCGCCAGGTAATGATTGGGGTTCATCAGCCCGCTTTGGGTCACAATACCGTGGCGATCCGAGTCGGGGTCGTTTCCGAAGGCGATATCGAATTTATCTTTCAGCGAGATGAGCGATGCCATGGCATATTTGCTGGAGCAATCCATCCGGATTTTACCATCGTGGTCCAGGGTCATGAACGCGAATCTGGGGTCTGTGGAACGATTGACCACCTCGATGTTCAGTTTGTAATGACTGGCAATGGGCTCCCAGTAATCGATGCTGGCGCCGCCCATGGGATCCACACCAATCCGAAGGTCGCTTTGGGCGATGGCGTCCATGTCAATCACGTTCGCCAAATCCGCCACATAGGGGCCAACAAAGTCGTGCTCCCTGACATTAGATGCGGCAAGGGCCGCTTTGTAGGTGACCCGTTTGACGGCCTTGTTACCGCCTGCCATTATTTCGTTGGCGCGATTCTGAACCACTTTGGTCACATCGGTATCCGCAGGGCCACCGTGGGTCGGGTTGTATTTAAATCCCCCTGCATCCGGCGGATTGTGGGACGGCGTAATCACGATACCGTCCGAAAGCCCAGTGGAACGGCCGCGATTGTAGGTAATAATGGCATGGGAAACCCCTGGGGTGGGCACCGGACGCATGCCTGTCTGGTACAGCACACTCACATCGTTGGCCGCCAGAACCTCCAGCGCGGTGCACAGTGCGGGGGATGACAGGGCGTGGGTATCGGCGCCGATAAACAGAGGACCGGTAATGCCCGCAGCGGTGCGATACTCACATACCGCCTGGGTGATGGCTGCGATATGCATCTCGTTAAAGGAACCTTTACTGGAGACGCCGCGATGACCTGAAGTGCCAAATGACACCAGCTGAGATGCCACCGACAGATCAGGGGAGGTTACAAAATATTCTGTAATCAGTTTTGGAATATCTTCGAGAATTTCAAGGGGGGCCAGCTGGCCGGGCTGTCTGTTTACTGCCATGGGAGGGTCCTTTCATTTATATCAATCACTTTAAATGGGCGAATAAATACCGCGGTTTTCTTACCTTGTCGGTCCACCAAAATCAACCAATAACGGTTGAGGTTCAACGGCGCAACACATCCAGCACAGCGGCGTTTGGCGCCAGCTTTTTTATGTATTCTTTCAGTGTCTGCGAAAAAACAAAACTGTTGACGGAATCATCGTACAACGTGAACTTGCGGTGCATGGCGCTATCGGGAATATCCCAGCTTTGGGATAACTCATCGGCCATCAGCGGGGTTGCGATTGTGGCGAATACCAGCGCATCGGCCGGTTGCCTGAGCGGATACAGCGCAATCAGAATCTCTGTGGTTTCAATGCCCTTTTTGCCGTGCTGCGCTGCCGTGGACCGGGTGGTGCGCGCCATAAACGACAATCCAAGCGACACATCACCGGAGAATGACACTTCTCTGTCCGGAGTCACCAGCGAAAAGCCATCTGCGCGCCATCGAATGATATCCATATCCTTTTTTATGCGAATTTCCCCATCCCGCGTCGACCGATACGATTCAACAAACGCCAGCAGGGACCGACAAAGGGACTCCCTGTCAGCCACTTCCTTCAGTCGATACGGCTTGCTGCCGTCTGCCTGCGCTTTTGCCTTGCCATAAAAACCAAACAGCGACGAGGCCTCTCCGGTCACCGGCATGGGCAGCGCCATGGGCAGAGGTCCAATGATGTCGATGCGGGTTTGCATATCCCCTGTGGTTTGCGACAGACGCAACAAAAACTGGCGTTCCGCTTTCGACGAAATCAAAATAGCTTTATGTTTTTTAGAAAAATCAATGGTTTCGGTGTTTTTGTCGATTGGATCGTAAATTTTAAACGCACTGCCCCGCCAGCTGGCCCGAACCACCAGACGCTCCCGGGCGGTGGGGCGCACGTACAGAATCCACATGGCGAGCACAGAGAGCAATGCGGCCACGATGAACCCCACCCCAAAGCCATACCAGTCCCCAATCCACAGCCGGACCGTCACGCCAAATGCCATCCACAGCAGCAGACACAACACGCCCGCAAACCTGGCGGCTTTGGCCTCCACGCTGGCTCTGTCCAGTCTCTGCAGATGCGCTGTATTAATCATCGCGGGGAGACTCTAACGAAATCGCATGAATCATCAAGGGTAATCTGGAAGGAAATATCCATACAAACCACATTTTTTCATAAAATTTTGCATTTTCGAATTTGTCGCTTCCCAATATTGGATTCAGATGTGTTTCAACACTGGAAGTCGCATTAACAGAGAGGACATAAAATGAAACCGCGTTACCCGAATCATAAATCATTCATTCACAATGCACTGTTGGCAGCTGTGGCCATTTTGCTTATCTCACTGCTGTCAGGGTGCGCCGCGGATGAACAACCGACTGCGGATACGGGCCACTTTTTTGAGGTTGTGTCCGGAGATATGTCCCGGGATCTCAATCCGGACACGCCAGAGGCCGATTTGGATGCCTGTGTGATGGGCAATACCCAGTTTGCCGTTGATTTGTATGGTCAGCTGGCGTTGGCCGCCGCGGCATCGAACGACAACCTGTTTTATTCGCCCTACAGCATTTCCGTGGCCATCTCGATGGTGTACGGCGGCGCGAGGAATGAAACCCAAAATCAGATTCAGTCCACGCTTCATTTCGATTTGGCGACACCCGCCCTCTTCCAGGCGTTCAATTCACTCGATTTGGCCCTGTCCAGCCGCGGCCAGAATGCGTCGGGCATGGATGGCACGCCGTTTCAGCTGCACATCGTGAATGATACCTGGGGACAAAAGGACTTCGGATTTCTGCCCGAATATTTAAACCTGCTGTCCGGGTATTACGGCGCCGACCTGAAAGTACTCGACTTTGTGGCAGACCCCGAGACCGCGCGCGCTAATATTAACGAGTACATTTATGAACAAACCAGTGACCGCATCAGCGACCTGCTCCCAGCGGGCAGCATCAGTCCCCTCACCCGGCTGGTGCTGACCAATGCCATCCACTTCAACGCCGCGTGGGCCAATCCGTTCGAAACGGATCTGACCACCGACCAGCCGTTCACTGCAATCGACGGCACAGAAAACAACGTAGCCATGATGCAACAGACCGAATGGATGCCGTATCTGGCCGGGGACGGCTTTGACGCGGTCGCGCTGTCCTACGATGGTGGCGAAATGTCCATGGTGTTTATTGTGCCGGATGAAGGCACCTTCGCCGATTTTGAAAACGAGCTGAGCGCCACGCTGATTCAATCCATTTTCGATAATCTCGAAGGCGAAAGCGTTAAGCTGAGCCTGCCATCCTTTGAGTACGACGCCGGCGTATCGCTAAAGGAACACCTGATAGCCCTGGGCATGGTATCACCGTTTGACGAAACCGCCGACTTCTCCGGTATCGATGGTGCCACCGATTTGCTGATTGGTGGCGTGTACCACAAGGCCTTTGTTAAGGTAAACGAAAACGGCACCGAAGCCGCCGCCGCCACCGCCGTGGTGGTTGATTTTAAAAGCGGCATCGCCGACGCCACCGCCGAAGTCACCCTCAATCGCCCCTTCATCTTCCTCATCCGCGACAACGCCACAGATACCGTCCTCTTCGCCGGCCGCATTGTGAAACTGTAGCTGTCACCCAACGGAACTGTTGGCCTTAACGCAATCCATGGCCTTTAGCGTAAAGCGAGCATATGCCCCCGCCTGACCGCCGCCATCTCTATCGATACATCAATTGCGTTGGGTTGCAGCGAAGCGCGCTGTTAATCGCT
>JAFGWT010000272.1 GCA_016937015.1 Deltaproteobacteria bacterium
CAAAATTCAAAATTTCCTGTCACGGGAGGCGCCGCGGGCCGCTGCGGCCGGCGTGTCCGGGTCGCTCAGGGAGATGTCCATTCCGGATTTGGTGCAGATACTCGCTCACGGTCAAAAAACAGGCATGCTCAAGTTGGGTTTCCCCAATGGATCTCACGGCGAAATTCATTTTGTGCGAGGCGATATTTACAACGCCATGTACGGGAATACCCGGGGTGAAGAGGCGTTTTTTGCCATGCTGAAAAACCGTGATGGCAATTTCTCCCTCGATCCCGGTTTCGAAGCGGACGCCAAGGTAATTAACATGACCGCCGAGATGCTTCTGCTGGAAGGCATGCGCCGCATGGACGAAGAGAACCGGTAAGCACCTGTCGCTTCGGTCTATTTCGCTTCTTCGAAATGTTCTTTTCCGGCCCCGCAGATTGGGCATCTCCAGTCATCAGGCACGTCTTCCCAGGGGGTGTTGCTTTTTACGCCAGTGGCGGGTTGGCCTTTTTCAGGATGATAAATGTAAGAGCAGATTTTGCATTTCCAGGATTTCATAAATGCTCCCTTCTAATGGCGCCGTGTCAGCGCAATGATTTTTTTATTAATAATGACCACGTGTTCCTGTTCTTCCATGATCACGTCCTTCAGCTTATTGCGACCCAATCCTTCCGGCACATTTTCGAGGATGGCCTGAAAATAAGCAATTGACGCAAACTCCGCGTTCAAAGCGGCGCGGAGGATGTCCCGCGCGGTGGACGCTTCATTAAAGAGATCCGCCGGTTTCTGATCAGATACAAACACATGGTTGCTGGCGATGGCTTTCAGATATGCCGCAGCGGTGCTGTCAGGATCGTTGAGGAAATCGTCAAACTCGCTTGAGCGGGACTTCATCTCTTCGAATACGCCCTCGTGCCCTTCTTCCATATCCGCCAATTGCCGCAACAGTTGCTGACTTTCGGTCATGGCAACAAGTTGGGCCGCGGCACGATAAAAGGCCGCGCCGTTGCGTTCGATCTGACAGGCGATTTCAAGAGCTTCTTCGGCATTGAATCTGGTTGTCATTTTAAACTCCCGTAAAACTGGACGTGTTTTCGCTGCAATGGTTCTTATCATCGGTACAGGGGCGTGTCGAATGCTTTTCGCCGCAAGTGTGTCCCTGATTGCATGGCGAGAAAAAACGGGATTGCCGACGACAACCAAACGCTGGCGGATTGAATTCTGATTTAAAAATAATAAATCGTAATTCGTATTTAGCGGCGTCTGGTGCATCGTATCCATACAGAATTGGCCCGTAAAAAATGAATATCCGTGGGTTACCTTTTGGGGAGCTGAGGGTCATACCCCTGGAGGGTCGAAAGGTGAGGCATATTGCAAATATCGGTTGAAATGGTTTCGCTGCTGCAACAGGGAAACGAGGCGGCACGACGGGATTTCTGGCAAACGGCGTTCGCACCGGTGCTGGGGATTTGTTCTCGAGTGGCCGGGCCAGGGCCATTGGCGGTGGATATTACGACCGATTTGCTCAACGACTTTCTGTTTCGTTATGTGGTGTCGCTGAGCAATCCTCTCGGCGCCTGGGCATATTTGAAAATGATGGCGGTGAGACGTTCGATACGGGAAAAACAGCGCAGCATCCGCCATGAAATGTTCGAGGAGCATCGCATGAGACTGGGCGAAACCCATGACGGAAACGAAGATGTTGCAGGAATGATCCCTTTGCTGAACGACTGTCTGGGTACCCTGACACCCAAAGCGCAAAGCGCCATTCGTCTGAAATATCGACAGGGACTCTCCAACAGCGAGATTGGCAACACCGTGGGCGGCAGCAAACAGTACATTGGAAGGCTGTTAAAACAGAGTCTGCGCGTTCTGCGCGATTGCCTGCAGAAAAAGGTGGCAAACCATGGATAAGGATTTTCCAATTATATTTGTGGAGTCATTGCTGAAATCCCGCCCCGGGTATCGGTTGTTCGATGATTGTCCTCACACGCAGGAAATCGCCATCGCCGTGGCGGAGGGGATGTCCCTGGCCGAACTGACTGACACGTTCCCACATCTGCAAACCTGCGCCCTTTGCCGCGAATCGGTTAAGATGTGCATGGCTATTGATGATAATGCGGATGAATCGGATTTTCATGCTGGTCACACCATAGCTCTTCCTCCCCCTTCCCGCCTGGGCCAAAGGATGCGCTGGGCATTGGCGGCCTTGCTGCTGGCGGGGCTGGCGGGTGGCATGGGACTTTTGGTCTGGCAGTCAAAGACGCGTGAGTCAAACAGCACTACATCGGCAGACAATGTCATGACGCCCAAAGGGGCGGCGTATGATTTGGAAATTGCAGTTAGCCGCAACGGAGCGGGATTCCAGCTGGAACAGGGCGACATGGTTGAAACCGGGGATCATCTCGGCTTTTTTTACAGTGCCACCCAACGCGCTCATTTGGCCCTGTTTCATCTCAACGCCCATGGGGAGCTGTCCACACTGTTTCCAGCCCGGACGAAATACAGCGCACCGGTTAAGGATGGCGCACGGATTCCCATTAAGGATGGCGCGGTGGCGACCCCGGCTACGACCTGTGAGTGGGTGGTGGCGGTGTTCACCGAAAAAGTGATGTCCATTAATACATTGCGCCAGTACTTAAGTGACAGTGCGATCATAACCGATAAAACCGATGGATGCGATTTACGGATTGGCGACAAAAGAGGTATGACCATCAAAATTCAACAGATCAGAAGATGAGGCGTGGAATGAAAAAACTGCTTTTTTGCTCGGTGGTGATGCTGCTGTCGGCAACATATGTCGATGTGGTGCATGCGGCCACAATTAGCTACGCACTGATTGTGGGCAACAATTCCGGGGTGGACGCCGATGGCAGCACGCCGTTTAGCCCATTGAAGTATGCGGAGAATGAAGCCAGAAAGCTGAAGAACAAGCTGGTGGGGCTGTCGAACTTTGCGCCGGATACCAAACGGACATTGCTGCTGACGTCGGCCACCCGGCAGGATATTCGCAATGCCGTTAAAAAGCTGGCCCGCCAGAAGAAGGCGGATCAGATGATGCTGGGCGATATGGAATCCATTTTTTTGTTCTATTTCACTGGGCATGGCTTGCAGGGACGCGTGTTGCTCAAGGATGGACCGCTGTATTCCAGGGAAATCGGAAATATGTTCGAAACGGTCAATGCCGATTTTGAGGTTGGTGTGTTTGATGCCTGTCACAGCGGGTCATTGTCTCCCAAGGGGGTTGTTTCGACACCTGGTTTCAATATGTTTTCCGAAATGCCCAAAGAGGTGCTCAATGCCCGCGGTCGGGTATGGTATGTGTCCAGTACGGCCAAACAGGTAAGCTACGAAGACAACCGGATTGGCGGCGTGTTTACGCATTTTTTCATGAAGGCGCTCACCGATGCGCCCCGCAGCGGGCCGGGCATTACCCTCGATAGCATCTGGAATTATGCTCGAAAAAAAACAGTGCAGTACACGCGACAGCAAAATCGCACCCAGGAACCGCAGCAGTACATCTCGGACCTTAAATCCGGGGCGCCGGTGTTTTTTTCCTTTCCGCTGAAGCGCACTGCGACTTTGAGGATGTCGAGGGAATTGCGCGGACAGTATGCCCTGTCATACGCGGAGGGACAGCTCACGGAACTGATCGACAAAAAACCCGGTGTGGCCAAAAAGGTTTCAATGTATCCCGGAAAAGTGACTTTGAGCTACATTCAGGGCGATACGGTCACATTGGTGAAAACGTTTCAGGTGGCGGACGGCGGCGAACTGGTGCTGCGCAGTCAATCGGACCTCGAAGCGGCAATGCCACTTGCATATCGCAGTGAAACCCTGTGGGCCAAGGGAACGGATGATTTGCAGGTACTTGAACTGGGGCAAAAATCAGGGGCCACATCAATGTTGCTGGGTGGTTCGTATGCATATCGATATGCGCAAAGCGGCATGCTGACCAATGGACACATGGTGACTTTGCCGGTTCGCTTTGATTTCAGCCGGATGTATCTTGAGTCGCAGGTTGGATGGATTGGCGAAGACAGAGACAGCGGGGTATGGGGATATGATGCGGACCACCTGATTATCAGCGCTGAAGGCGGACCGGCCGTTGATATACACAGCAATCGTCTGGCCCTTGGCGGCGCGATGACCTACATGCATATCTGGCAGGAGTTCAATAACTCATTGCGCATGCAGTCCGACGCGTTGGGGTTTGGTGCAAAGGCATCATGGCTGTTTAACAAGGATCGCCGGGTAAACGCTGCGATATTTTTGGATGTCGGTGCGGTTTACGCCAAAAGTGTCACCGCAGCTGACGAACGGTTTTGGGGATTTTCGATGAACGCCGGTATGAATCTGTTTGTCCGGATGATCTGACCTTCGCCAAAGGAGTTACAGGTGAAACAACTGACTGGGTTAGCGTCATGGGTTGGTGCTGGTATTTTGTGCGGAAAGATCGCAGCCGTTCTCGGCGTCATGGTGGGGTGTTCCGATGCGGCGGACAGTGTGTTGTGCGTGGTTCATGCGGATTGCGGACAAGGTCGGTGTGTCAATGGGCTGTGTGTGGACCGCGGTGATGTGGAAGTGGATTCCCTGGGCGCATCCGATACGGAAACGGATTTTCAGGCGCCGGAACTGGTGGCCAATCTGGATGTGCTGTTTGTGGTGGACAACAGCGCGTCCATGATTCAGGAGCAGGAACTGCTCGCCACGTCGATGTATTCTTTTTTTAACGCGTTGCACGTGGGGGTAAAGGATGGGTTCTGGATTGACGCCCGCATGGCGGTGATTACCAGCGATATGGGACTGCATTACGATGGTGGCGTATATGAGGATTCGAACTTCATGTTTGACAATCCGCAGGTTAAATGCAGTGGCAGCGGGGATAACGGCGAGATGGTGGCCGAATATCTGCCCGAATATCTGAATGACGATATTCAGGTGACTGTGCCTGTAACGCCGGCCAAAATTACATGCCGGGAAACGGCCGATGACGATGATTGTCCTGTGCAATGGACATGCACAAATATGAATATGCAAGGGGTCGGCACATGCACGCCCCGATACGAACACACATCCGTATCATGCCCGGAATTGTCAACCTTTACCCAGGGAAATCGGTTTGTGTCACCTTTGACAGAAAAGAATGGAGATACCGTGATGGATTATCCAGGGTTCATCGCGGCGGGCGCCTGCCTGATGCACACCGGTGTGGATGGGTGTAATTATGAACAGCAGCTGGCGGCGATTCCGGCCGCCCTGATGAACCCGAATCAGCAGGTTTTTTTGCGATCAGATGCATTGACGCTCATCATTGTGATCACGGACGAGGAAGACTGCTCCCATGGCAGTGAAGACTGGTTTCACTTGAACGAAATTTCCAGCGTCAGTGCCAATCTGGCCTGTGGAAAGTATCCCGAGTTGGCTCAGCAAGTGGAAAGCATTCGACAGGAAATACTGGACGCCAAAAAAGAGGCGACCGGTGTGGACGGTGCCAGCTCTGTCCTGTTTGCCGCCATCACGGGGGTGCCGGTGGGGTCGGCCTGTGAGGGCCGGGGCGATCGTATTGGCAATTGCGCCGATGTGAAACCGGGGGTCAATGGCGAGGGGACCATGGAAAATCCGGACGTTGTGGGTCGCACCGTGGCGACAGGCGTCGAACAGCTTTATTATGAATACGCCTGCCAGCGTTTTGAGGAAACCACGGGGGGAGAGTTGGTTGCTGTTACCAGCGCATACCCGGCCATGCGCATTGTACAGATGGCGCAACTGTTCGGTGACAAAGGTTACATTTATTCAATTTGCAATGAAGACTGGACACCGATTATGACCCAGCTGGGCGAGGCCGTGCAGCAGCGGCTAAAAATAGAATACTGACCAATCGCGCCATCACTCGGTCTATAGCGTCGCTCAAGCGCTTTGAGTGCAGGGAAGCGCGCTGTTAATCGCTTTATCGCTGCATACAAATGGTCGTTTCGTCGATCAAAGGGATTAAGCACCGTGATAATCAACCCATATTGCGGAATATGCGCTCTGCGGCGAGTCTGATATCCGGGTTGAACACCTTTTTTGAAGTGGATGCTTTGGGCAGGTATTTTAACACCGAGGGCGAAAGACGCTTGTCGGATGCGGTGACGGGCGGGACGGTAATGGTAATATTCAGCTCTTTTTCGAGAAAGGTCCATTGTCTGGCGTCGAGTACCAGTACGCGTCTGCCGCACACCAGCCAGGGGGGTGAGGTCTGAGAAGGCTGCGCTGTCATTGGTGGCACACCGAAGAGGGGACCCTGAGAAGCCAGCCGCTGGACCTGCTCGATGGTAAAGCGCAGTCCTTCCACATTTTCGAATGCATGCACCCCATAAATGTATTTTCGATCCTTGGTTTCGAGAAACCGGCCAAACAGTACTTCAAGCGCACGTCTGCGCTGCAGGGACTGAAGATGTTCCACCTCACTTCGAAGCGTCAGATACATATTTCGAACCACCGATCTAAGGTGCTGCAATTCGTCGATTTCGTGCGTGCTGTCTGCGATGGCATGATACAGCAACCCAAATGCCGGCTGCTTCAACGCATCCTTAACCACTACCCCATGACGCAAGGTGACCTGACGGACAAAATCACTCTCCATCGGGATGCCAATCACGCCCTGCACCCCATCCACTTCAAACGTTTCCTGCGCGAAGCAGTTGGGCAAAACCAGCCCCTCCGAAATGGCGCGACCATTTAAAAATACAGGCATGCGCGAATGGCGACACGCGTTTCCCAGCACTCGCGTAAGACTGGTGGCCTTTATCTTGCCTGATTTAACATCAATGGTGGTATTGTGGCCGTTCAACTCGGCGTGGTTCTGATTTTGACTGAATGCTAAAGACGTGTGTCGCCCCTTCAGCACCGCTAATGAATTGCCATTGGACTCAATATACACAGTGGCATGGTTTAAATAGAACGCACAGAGCAATTCGAAGGATGCACTGTTTTCAATTTCCACGATGGCGGTGTGGCGGGCGTCAAGGGGCTGGCGCGTTTCGAAAATCACACTGAGCCGGCGGAGGGTGGCGGAATCAATCCGGGTGCCTCGTGAGCGCAGCTGAAGATGTCCGTTGACGACCTGGATTTCAAGCGCACTGGACTGCTGACTGATTAAATGGCGGCACAGTGCAACAGCCCATTCGGTGCTGGACTTGAAGCGGTTCTGAGTCAGCTTCTGAATCTCAAGCGCCACATCGATTTTCAAAAGGGACGATGTCCCGTGAGTCATTGGGAGACCTCCTTTTCAGTTTGAATGGCCAGTTCCGCAAGGGTTGTGCGCAACTGATCGCGCAAATCGAAAAGCAGATCTGCATGAACGGCGATTCGGTCCAGCACCAGAATGGCGGCCCCCTGAGTCCCGCCACCAAGAGAGATGAGCGCCTGCCACATGGCATCGTCATCCAGTTTGATGGCAATAAAGCGTTTGGGCATATTGGGTTTCCAGGATACCGGCAGGGCATTCAAATCAAACTCTCTAAACAGCATCCCGGACAGTCCCCGACAGGGGACGATGGTATGGGGAGGCAACCCCAGCGACTTGCACAGGGCCCCAATCGCGTGACACACCTGGTGGCCTGATGTTTTGTCCTGATTGTCTGCGGTTACCAGTACCGGCTGAAGGGATGTGACCTCTTCAAGGTTCAGGCTGCCAGGCAGCCGGCCTACCACAGCAACGAATACCGCATTCCCGGTGTTTACCACCACTCGTCGATGTTTTATCAACGCGCTCACCAAATCGTTTTGCTCACTGCTGTAATAGAGTGCATGGCGCTTCGCCAGCCGGTTGGCGCGGGCCATTGAAATTCGGGAACCGCCCCATGTGGGAATCAGCGCTCTCGAAAAAAGCCCGCTGCCGCGAATGTTCATTTTGTCATTTTCGAGGGCGGCCTGAAGCAGACGGGCTGCCAGCGTTTCCTGTTCCAAAGTGGGTTTCATTCGGGAGGAACGCCGCATCCTGAAAATCAGAATGACAGTAACCGCCAGAATCAGTGCCCCCGCCAAAATAAAGGCCCACATCAGATAGGGGGACAGCTTTCCGCTTTCAACCACAGACACAGGGCTTGGTGATGCGTTGTTGCCGCTGTCGTTCGAAACGGGAAAACGGGAGGCTGTGCCATCCGTGGTATCCTGATGCCCGCTGGCGGCGTCATTCGGATTCGGTGATTCTGTTGCGGCTGCGCTGGGATTATCTGTTGGCTCAGGGGCCTGTCCGGTGGCATCCGCAACTTTCCAGCCGTCGTGATAATATTCAGCCCATGCGTGTTTTCCCTGTTCGGCTGCGCCATTGCGTCCAACATACCCAACTGCAAGTCGGGCGGGAATTTTCACTTTTCTAAGAAGATGAACAAGAATGATGTTTTTAACGTCGCAATCGCCACGGTTTAATGCGAACACAAATTCAAACCAGTTGCCCGGTGGCGTCGAACTGAAGAAATTGCGATACCTGTTTACGGTATCGGCGGAGGTATCATATGAGATGGTCTGCTCCACCAGTGCCGTCAGGAATGTGACCTTTTTTTCCAGTGATTTGAATTGGCGCGCCTGAACAAGAGCGCCTGTAAATGCCGAAGGCAAAGGCACGCCCTCAGGGGTTGTCGTGTACCGCTCGGGCGACGGCAATGACGTGGTCACCGGACCAGCTCGATAATGGATAACCGGAAGCGTGTCATTTCCGCCATCGTTTTTGTAAATAAACAGCCAGTCATCCTTGCTGGAGCGAACCAGTTCTCCCGCTGCCGGTGGGCTAAAGGAAACGCTGTTTCTGTCTATGTAATATCCAGTGGGAATGGGCAGGTGATAAATCCCCCGGCCGCCATCCAGCGGCAGTGAGATGGACAGACAGTCTTCCCTGCACATGTACTCCGCAGGGATGCGATAGGGCGTCAGGCGTCCGGAATGAGCGCCGTTGTGGATGTCGAGCTGTTCAACTACCTGCGTTCTAAAGTAAAGCGATTTGTCCGCAGGTTCGTACTGCATGCTGAAGGCATCACCGGACAGGGTGTCTGTGGTGGCTCTTTCGTAGTCACTGGAAAACGCGGCGCCGCCCCGATAGGTCGCCATAAAAGGCATCCCGACGCCATGATCCTCACTGGATGAGTCAATCATGTTCTGGAAGAGTTCGGGGAAAAAGTGGAACGCACCGGCGCCAATGGCCAGAAGAACGGCGAGTACCGGCAGTGCGGGTAGCAGTCTTCTGTTGAAATGATATGCGAAGTCCTCAATAACTGTCGAAAAAAAGTATTCCAGTCTGGCCAATAGCCCAGCCGGCGCGATATGATCCAGGTAGCGGGCGACCAGCTTTCGCATCTCGCGACTGGCAATTCGTCGGGTTTTCTGGAGCGCCGCATCATCAAACACGGACCGCCTGTCAAGGGTGACGCTGAGACGGTTGCCATTCAGCAGATACACAGGCGCAAGCCCACTGGGGTAAGACACCGGAACCTCCGGTGAGGCGCCGTACTGCAACTCGGAAAGAGACGTACCTGACCATACCGGCAGTCCTCTGACGTGAAGACTGACCTGCGGCGAACGACCCAGCGCGACCGCGCCCTGTACGTCACGGTAACTGAACGTGGCGGCGCATTCACCTTCGAGGACCATTGGTCCGTCTATTCGCTTTTCGTTGAAGAATACCGCCAATGGACTGGCCGCACGGTCGTTGCGGCGCAGATACCGGCAATACCGTTTAAGTGATGCCTCCAGTTCAGCAATGCATTCGGCAGCCTTTTTCTGATCAAGTGATTTGAATGCCACAACCTGAGTGCCATGATGTTGCAGCGGCGACGCAACCGGTCGCTCGCGATCCAGCGTCTGATTGAACTCGACCCCCCAGTTTTCCTTTTGGGTTCTGGAATGAATTAATATGCTTTGGGGCGAAAACAGCAAAATGGACCAGAATCCCACCCCAAACTGGCCGGCGCTGGCGGCTTCCTTTTCCTTGCTGGATGCATACAGGGTAAACAGGTATCGTCGGGCATGGGAAAATGCCATCCCCTCACCGTCATCGGTAAAGACAATTTTCAGTGAGCCATCCTGATAAACTGCTGAAAGGGAAATTTGCCGAGCACCCGCGTCCCTTGCATTCTGGGCAAACTCCCGAACGAAAACGTATTCGTCTTTTCCGTATCGTTTTCCTTCAGCAATGGCTCTTGACCGAAAATCCGAAAAATCCACCCAGACTCCTTCCTTTATTGCGCCATCGCAGACTCAAGCTCATCGAGGGCCAGCAGCCACTCTTCTTCGGCAGCTTCAAGTTCGCTGGTAATCTCCTTCAATCTGGCGGTGCTGACCGCAACCATATCTGCAGGCCCTTCGTAAAACTGCGGATCGGAAAGGGTGGTCTGCAATGCCTCCTTTTCCTCGGTCAAAGCAGCCACTTTTTTCTCCGCTGCGTCCACGCATTTTTTAAGCGGTGCGACCCGGGCCCGTATTTGCGCCGCATCTCTGCGGGCATCCCTTTTGCTGACTTTGTCTCGTCCCGCAGCATCTGTTCCGTCTTCCAAATCAGATGTGCCTGAAGTGCGTCCACCGTTGCGTGTTGACAGCAGACGTTTGCGGTACTCGTCAATATCGCCAAAAAACTGCTGACACTGTCCCGCCTCAACAAGCCACAGCTGATCGCAGGTCATCTCAATTAGACGGCGATCGTGAGAGATTAAAATCAATGCCCCTTCAAATTCGTTTAAACCATCCATCAGCGCTGCCCGTGAATCCATATCGAGATGATTGGTAGGCTCATCCAGAATCATCAGATTGGGCCGCTGCAACGCCACCAGAGAGAGCGCCAATCGCGTTTTTTCGCCGCCGGACAGATTGCCAACGATGACCTCAGCCCGCTCCTGGCCAAATCCAAACCGGCCCAGCCAATTGCGCACCTCCGTAATGGATGCATTGGGCATGGCCAGGTTCATCTGTTCCAGAGCGGTGATTTCCGCGTTAAGCTGATCCAGTTGATTCTGCGCGAAATAGCCGACCTGCAGTTTGCCCGACGGCACAAGTTCGCCTGACATTGGCCGGAGCTGATTGGATATCAGTTTGGCCAGTGTACTTTTGCCGTTTCCGTTTGCACCGAGCAGCGCAATCCGATCGTCCTTGAATACGCTCAGATGCAGCTCCCGCAGTATCGGTTGGCCGGGTACGTATCCGGCGCTGACGCCGTCGAGCTTAATCAGCGGTGACGGTGAAGACAACGGATTGGGAAATTTAAAATGCACCTGGTAACTCGATGTCATTTGCTCTGGAATCGGTCCCATTTTTTCCAGTGCCTTGAGACGGCTCTGGGCCTGTTTCGCTTTGGTGGCCTTTGCTCTGAAACGGTCGACAAACGACTGGAGATGCGCGCGGGCCGCTTCCTGTTTGGCGATGGATGCCTGTTCCAGCGCGGCTTTTTCGGCTTCAGCCCGCACATATGCGTCAAAATTGCCATTGTACAGGGTCAGTTTGCCCTGTCTGACCACCAGAATGGCATCCGCAACCGTATTGAGCAAATCCTGATCGTGGCTGACCACCAGTAGTGTGTGGGGATACTGTTTCAGATAGTTTTCCAGCCACATAATGGATTCCAAATCCAGGTGATTGGTGGGTTCGTCGAGGAGCAGCAGATCCGGTTCAGAAAAGAGCGCACCGGCCAGAGCGACCCGCATTTTCCATCCCCCCGAAAAAGTCGACAGCGGTTGTTGCTGCATTTCCTCGGTAAAGCCCAGACCTGCCAGAATGGCCGCGGCCCGTGAGGGAGCGGTATGGGCATCGATGTCATTCAGCCGCTCGTGGATATGCGCGATTTGTGCTGAATCGGTTTCAGTCTCCGCGCGTTGCAGAAGCGCAGTGCGTTCCAGATCTGATAGTAAAACCGTCTCCACCGGGGTCCTGCTGCCGGATGGTGCCTCCTGCGCAACAGTGCCAACAATACATTTTTTTTGAACGGAAATGGTTCCGCCATCGGCTTCGAGGTCACCCGTAATGAGGCGCAGCAGCGTCGTTTTTCCGCAACCGTTATGTCCGACAATCCCAACCCGTTTGCCTTTGGGAATACGGACGTCGGCAGACAGTAAAATGTCTCTGCCACCTATGGTGTAGTTGAGTTGATTGATTTGAAGCATGTCATTTCTTTAACTGTAACTGATTATGAACGATGCAGTGTTACGTTCCCCATTCGTTGGTGGCGCTAAAGTGGATTGGCAATATCCCTGTGATACTTCTGAACCAGTCGATTCTGATTCCCATAGTACGCGGCCAGTCTTTTGGCAAACGCTACCGAACGATGATGTCCGCCGGTGCATCCAAAGGCAATGGCCACTGTGAATTTGCCCACATCAATAAATGCATCAAATGTGGGATTTATCAGTGTCACGATACCCTGAAAAAATTGTTCCGCCGCGTCGTGATTCATAACATAATTGTACACCTGTTCGTCCTCGCCGGTGAGGGGCCGCAGGTTTTCCAGATAGAATGGATTGGGTAAAAACCGAACATCGAAAACATAGTCCGCGTCTCGGGGGACGCCGTATTTGTATCCAAAACTGAATACTTTCACGTGAGAAATCTGATTGGTGTCCCGCTGCAACACCGTCTGCAAAACCAGCTGGCGCAATTGAGACGCCCGGCATTGGGTTGTGTCAATCACATGGGTGGCCAGGTCCAGGGTGGCGGCCAGTCGCCTGCGTTCCTCGGAAATCGCGCGACGCAGCGTGTACTGAGGTTCGAGCGGATGCGCCCGACGCACTTCCTTGAATCGCTTCATCAGTACATCTGTTTCGCAATCCAGATAGACCAGTGCAAAATGAATCGATTCGTCATTGAGCCGGTGCAGCGCAGTGGTGAAATCGTCGAAAAGCGTCCCCGAGCGCATGTCGCTGGCGATGGCCACGCCCTTTTTCTGTGTCGAACCGCCCATGTACAAACGATAGAAATCCAGAATCAGCGCCGGGGGCAGATTATCCAGACAGTAATATCCCAAATCGTCGAAAACCCGCATGGCGGTAGATTTTCCGGCGCCAGACAACCCGGTGATAATAACCAGCGAAGGCGACGGGTGCGGGGTTTTTTCAACTTTGGAATCGTCGGTTTGCGGTGTCATACAGCCCTCCCAGTTTGCAGCTGGGCAGTGTCACTCTTCTTCGTCAAAGTCGTCGTCATCCGTGTAGTCGTAGTCAAAATCCGCCAAATCGTCACTGCCAAATTCATTTAGCACTTTTTTCAGGTTGCGCGCGTCGTCAAGGGCGCGGTGGGTATCAAACACGCAGAATACCTCATCCGCAGGACAATCCAGCGCAGCGGCGGCGATTTGCTCCAATTCGTAGACGCCCATGCGGGACCCGGTGGCCGCGAAGGCGCCAAATCGGAAATATGCGAGGTCAAAATCAGGGACTTCGTCGCGCAGGGGATCAATCGCCGGTACCAGCTGATGGTCGTTGCAAAACTGTCGTATCTGTGAGGATTCCCATGGACCATGTGCTTCCCATATCAGTGGCAGCGATCCCCGTTCCACCGTTTCGAGAAATCGGGCCATCGCGCTGACGTTTGCACTGGAGGGCGTAATGGCGGGGGGCGTGATCAGCACCAGCGCCCGGGCCCCTAACGCTTCGGCAAACTGCACCTGTCGCTGCCAGAGACTGAGGTTCTCATCTGTGACCTGGAAATGACCGTAGTTGGACAACTCGCCTTTCAGCGTGACGCCGGTTTTGGGGGGGGTGGCAAAATATCTGGACACCTGAACCGTGCACGCGGTGGTTGCCGGCAAATCTGCCAGTAAATGTTTGGCGGCCTTTTTGCCAGGCGGAATCTGACGGGATTCAGTCATCTCAACCACATCCACGTCGGTAACCATTTTACTCTTTTTGATGGGATACCCAACTGTACCCACTGATATTTTTTCTGTCATGTTTAAGTCTGTCTGGCTTTCAATTGGTTTTGTCGCTGTCTGTCCTGATGATATCATCTGATACCAGTACCAGGTGAGGACCCGCGCCTGTTTTCATTCGATGACTTCCCGTTCGGTGACCACTGCTGTTCGTCTGTCAGACGATTCTCAGCGGTGAGGTCCCGGTACGTCGCATTCAGGGCAGGCCAACACCGGCGATAAGATAACCACACTCAGGGCATCTGCTTTGTTTCGTACGAATTCGATTCACTCGAAAACCGGTTCTATCCACAACCACGCTTTTGCAATTGGGGCAACAGGTATTTTCGCCCTGTTTGCCCGGCATATTACCCGCATACACATATCGGAGTCCAGTGCTGATGCCAATTTCAATCGCATTTTCAATGGTTGAGTCTGCCGTGGCTGCCACATCCGTTACTTTGTATGCCGGATGGAACCTGGAGACATGCCACGGAATATCGACAGATATATCGGCAATGAGTCGAGCCATTTTTTCCAGTTCCCCGGAAGTGCTGTTCATGCCCGGGACAATGAGCGTGGTGACCTCCACCCACGTTCCGCCCCGATGGAGGGTGTCAATTGTTTGAACCGTCGCCGCCAGGTCACCTTTGAGTATTTTTTTATAAGTATCGCCCGAGGCGCTTTTCAGGTCCACATTGGCAGCAGCGAGATGGGGGCGAAGCCTGTCCAAAGGGTCCGGATTTATCTGGCCATTGGTAACAAATAAAATGGGCAGGTTTGCCGCCTGTGCCAGTGGTGCCACATCCAGTGCGAATTCAATGGACAGAATCGGTTCCGAATACGTGAATGCCATGGACCCGCAGTTGTGATGCCCCGCCATTTCAACCAGTTCCAGAGGCGTCCAGCTGCGAACCCGGGTGGCATCATAATGCTTTGCCAGCGGGCACTGGGACAACGCGGCATTCTGGCAAAACGGACAAATCAGATTGCAGCCCTCCGTGCCCACCGAAAATGTCGAAGTGCCCGGCATAAAATGATTTAGCGGCTTTTTTTCGATGGGGTCCACCGCCACAGCGGCCAGACGCCCGTAAGTCAGCACTTCCAGCTGACCATCGACATTTTTTCGTGTGCCGCAACGGCCGGTCTGTTCCAGACCAATGTGACAGGTGTGCGGGCACAGCGTGCAGCGCACGAGAGAGTTATTCGACAATCCGTTACTGAATGGACTGATTTTTCCCATCACAACCGAACTTTATACACCCCGTATGCGGTGATCAATGGAAATTATCCGGATTAAGTGCCAACCACTGATCATACGTCCATGTTGACCAAACGTTTATTTCATACAAAATAGTTGATAAATAATATTGGGCGTTTAAGATCAGCAGCCTCACACTTTTTTTGGAGCACAAGAAATTTTATGACCGTAAAAGCGGGCATTGTTTGCGGAAAATGTGACCAGTTGAATCCGGTTGAGAGCCGGGAATGCAACGCCTGTGGGAGTACTTTAGAGCTCTCCGCCAGTGGATCCCGAACCGCAAGCGACTTACAATCAGACGAAAATGTCGGGCTACGAGATGTAGTTCAAGACGGGAAAGAGGATGACGCTATGGAGCAGGCAAAGCATCTGGTTTGCGGCGAATGCTATACCCCGGTTCCTTCCGGGCACAAATTCTGCGGAAAATGCGGCAGTTCGCTTGACAACAACATCATCAAAGATCCCAATTATTTTGGAGAATTGCAGTCCCCAGGCAAAGCCAAACTAATCCTCATCAAAGGTGAGGGGGTCGACGGGATGAGCTACCATCTTAATTCCACAGAACACCTCGCCGGTCGAACCCAGGGTGAGATAGTGTTTCCGGATGATCAATGGTTGTCTCCGGCCCATGCCAATTTTGTGTACGTCGAGGACAAAATAATTGTTCAGGATCAAAATAGCCTGAACGGGATTTTTGTAGCCATCAAACAACCCACGGCTGTTCAGCCTGGCGCCACTTTCATGGCCGGTGAACAGTTGTTTCGCGTGGAATTGGTCGCCCCAGTCGAACAGAACGCTGAGGATGACGGCACGTATTTCTTCTCCAGTCCGTTTTCCGCTGGGAGTTTTCGGATTGTCCAGGTTCTCGAAGGCGGCGGAGACGGCATGATTGTTAATCCACAGGGGGAAGCCATCACCATTGGCCGCGAAGACTGTGACATGAATTTTCCCTCGGATCCGTTTATTTCCGGCACCCATGTCAAGGTGGAAGCCAGCGGCGGCGGTATTGTCGTAACCGATTTGGGAAGCAAAAACGGCACGTTCTTGAAAATCAATAAAGAGAAGGAACTGGTCCATGGCGACTATCTGTTCCTCGGTCGTCAACTCCTCAGAGTTGAGATTACGCAATAGGAGGCCTGAAGGTGATTGTCTGTCCTAAATGTTCAAAAGAAAACCAGGACCATTACAAGTTCTGCCTTGGTTGCGGTTCAGATCTGCCCCGTGCGGAAGTTCCCACATCAAATACGCCGCCCGCCGGCATTGCTGCCACAGAGCGGGAGGTCGCCAGCACGGGTGAGATGCCGCAAGTGACTGCCGCTGCAGCGACGTCGCCATCTCCTCCGCCCACTGCCGCAACACCGTCATCCGCACCGGCACCTGCGCCGGCGGCGCCAGCCAAAGAAGCGCCATCCGGTTCCGCCTGCAGCAATTGTGGTGCCGGCATTCCGCCTGGGTTTGCTTTTTGCGGCTCCTGCGGCACGCCCATTGGCGGCGGCGCGGCCCCCAGACCATCGGCGGCTGTGCCGGCATCCGGTCCACAGCAGGCTGCGTCGCTTATTCTTATTCAGCCAGATGGGAGCGAGGGGGGGATTGTTGAAATACCGGAGTCCGATGTGGCGGTTGGCCGGGATGCCGGTGGGTTTTTTGAATCAGATGCCTACCTGTCCCCCAGACATGCTGTTTTCAGAGCACAAAATGGTCAGATTGTTGTTCGGGACGAAATTAGCCTGAACGGCGTCTTTAAAAAGATCATGCCCAACGTACCTGTCGAAATTAAATCCGGCGACGTTTTTCGCATGGGCCAGGAACTCATTCTTTTTGAGGCTATCGACAAAGGCGCAGATGGGCCGGATGGCACCAAACGCATGGGATCGCCCATTGCCGGGCTGTGGGGACGAATTTCACTCATTGTTGGAAAAGGGCGTCTTGGCAATGCATTTCCAATTGGCGGCGAAGGGGTGATCTGTGGTCGTGAGCGCGGCAATATTCTGTTCCCCGAAGATGGATACATTTCCGGGGTACATATGCGGATACATGCCGAAACCGGCAAGTATTACATCACCGACCTCGGCAGCTCCAATGGCAGCTATCTGCGCCTGCGTGGCGAAACCAGCCTCAACAATGGCGATTTCATACTAATGGGCGCTCAGCTCTTCCGCATTCAAACCTGATGTTTTTGTCAGGCGGCATCCTTCTTCGAATTTGATTTTGAAGGGGACGCCGCAAGTTCATCGGTTACCTCCGCATTTTTTATTTTCTGTTCAATTTCGTCAGCGATTGTTGGATTTTCCTTCAGATACTGGCAGGCTTTCTCTTTGCCCTGACCCAGCCGTGTACCCTCATACGAAAACCAGGTGCCGGATTTCTGAACAATGTTCGCCTGCTCACCCAGTTCGACCAGTTCATGCGTCCGACTGATCCCTTCTCCAAAAATAATGTCAAATTCCGCTTTTCGAAACGGTGGCGCCAGTTTGTTCTTGATAATTTTCACCCGGGTTCTGGCGCCAATCGGGTCATCCTCCCCTGCACCTTTTATGGTCCCGATACGGCGCACGTCCAAACGAATTGAGGCAAAGAACTTCAGGGCATTGCCGCCTGTCGTTGTCTCAGGACTGCCAAACATCACGCCAATTTTCTGCCGTGTCTGATTAATGAATATGACCGTTGCGTTGTGTTTGTTTGCGGCCCCGGTCAGCATGCGCATGGCCTGGGACATCATGCGCGCCTGAGACCCCACATGGTGGTCGCCCACATTGCCTTCAAGTTCGGCTTTCGGCACCAACGCAGCCACGGAATCAACCACCACAAGGTCGATGTTGCCTGAATTGAGCAATAACTGTGTGATGGCGAGTGCCTGCTCGCCATGGTCCGGCTGTGAAATGAGCAGTTCGTCTATTTTGACACCGAGTTTTGCCGCATATGTGGGATCGAGGGCATGCTCAGCGTCGATGAATGCGCAGGTGCCGCCTTCCTGCTGCACTTTTGCAATGGCATGCAGCGTCAGCGTGGTTTTTCCCGATGACTCGGGTCCGTAGATTTCCACCAGTCGACCGCGGGGGTAGCCCCCCACTTTCAGCGCCATGTCAATGGACAGTGACCCGCTGGAAACGCACGGCACATCAGCCAGCGCAGCGTTGTCGCCCATGCGCATGATTGACCCTGTACCGAATTGCTTATCGATGCTGTCTATTGTGGATTGAATCTCCTTGATTGTTTTCTTCATTTTCATTGATACATCCTTTCGTTTTATAAATTTTTAAACCGGATCGGTTTATGGGCCTTTCCTGTCAAGACTGCGGTATCCGATGGCTTCCGCTATGTGGGGGGGCTGAATATCCATCTGTTCATCGAGGTCAGCTATGGTTCGTGCCACTTTCAGTATGCGGGACCACGCCCTGGCAGAAAGCCCCAGTCTGTCAATGGCGCGTTCGAGCAATGTCTTTGACGCCTGGTCGAGTTTGCAGAATCGATTGATGGCATTGAGGGTCATTTTCCCGTTGGCGTTGAACCCATCGGAACGGAACCGGGCCACCTGACGCTGGCGGGCGGCGAGTACCCGTTCGCGCACCACACTCGAAGATTCTGTCGCACTGTCCACGGTTAATTCCTTCACGGGCACAGACGGTACCTCAACATGAATATCGATTCGGTCCAGCAGAGGTCCTGATATTTTTCCTCGATACCGGTCCACCGATGTGGGCGGGCAGCTGCATGGGCGGTCATCGGTACCGAAGTATCCACACGGACACGGATTCATACTGGCCACCAGATTGAATGCAGCGGGAAAAGTGCTTCTTCCGGACGCACGCGAGATAGTGATTTCGCCTTCCTCCAGGGGTTCACGCAGGACCTCGAGCACATTGCGTCGGAACTCCGGCAGCTCGTCGAGAAACAGAATCCCGTTGTGGGCCAGAGAGACCTCGCCAGGTTTGGGAGGGTTTGAACCGCCCACCAGCCCCGCATCCGACACAGTGTGGTGGGGTGCACGAAAGGGCCGGACAGTTACCAGCGGATTTTCGGCATCGGTCAGTCCCAGTACCGAATGGGCACGGGATACATCGAGCATCTCTTCAAATTCCAGCGGGGGCATGATGGTGGCCAGACGACGGGCCAGCATGGTCTTTCCCGAACCCGGTGGTCCGATCATCAGCATATTGTGCGCGCCTGCGGCGGCAATCTCCAGCGCGCGTTTGGCGTTGGCCTGTCCTTTCACCTCGCATAAATCCACGTCGCTTTTATATATCTCGGGGCGGTACGGCGTTACCGGCATTGGACTGATGGTCTGCTCGCCCGTGAAATGCATCACCGCATCGCTCAAATTGGAAACCGGCAGCACATCCACTTCGCTGATGACCGCCGCTTCCCTGGCGTTTTCGACGCCAATCATCATTGCCCGACACCCCAGACTACGGGCCAGCAGAACGTATGGCAATGCGCCCGGAACCGGACGGATGCTGCCATCGAGGCCCAGCTCACCCACAATAAGAATGTCCGGGAAAGATGCGGCTTCGACCATCCCGGCCGCCGCAATCACACCGAGCGCAATCGACAAATCAAAAGCCGAACCTGTTTTTTTTAAATCTGCCGGAGCGAGATTGACGGTGATTTTTCGGGGTGGGACAGCATAACCCACGTTGCCCAGCGCGGCAAGTACGCGCACCTTGGACTCCTTCACGGCCCCTTCCGGCAGACCCACAATGGAGAATGCGGGCAGGCCGAGTGCCAGGTCGACCTCGACGGTCACTTTTTCAGCGCTGACGCCGCACAGGGCGCCACAATGGATGGTGGTCAGCATGAATTCTCCTCAACGTAGCTGTTTTCATTTGGCTGATGGGGGCTATGAGCAACTTCCATGCCGGGTGCCAATTCGCGCAACGCCTTGTATTTTGGGGATTGGATATGGCCAAATGTTTGGCTGGCCGATGGCTGGCCGACAGTATGTCATGGCCGCGATGTATTTTGGTGTTATGGCGTGGCGACGATGTCCTTCGGTTTCCAGCACAGGCAGCGCTACAAATAAAAAAAACGTCACATAATGTTTCATTGACATTAACAGGATGAATCCCAACTTTTCCTTATGAATCTGTTCGACGCCATTCAAAGCCGTAGAAGTATCCGCCGATTTACCGATGTGCCCATAGATGAGTCCACACTGCATGAAGTGCTTCGTCTGGCAGGATATGCGCCCTCCGCCGGGGATGCCAGACCCTGGCGATTTGTGGTTCTGTGCGACCGGGACATGTTGACCGCCGCCGCGCGCATCAACCCGTTTGGTCAAATGGCCGATAAGGCCGCGTGCGGGGTTGTGGTGGTAGGTGATTTGCTCAGGGAAAAGCAAAGCGGTTTCTGGGTACAGGACTGTGCCGCCTGTACAACCACCATGCTGCTGGCGGCCCATGGGCTCGGTCTGGGCGCCGTCTGGACTGGCATCTATCCTGTGAAGCAGCGGGTAGAGGCGTTCTCAGCGTTGATAAATGCCCCACAATCGATTGTGCCGTTTTCACTGGTGCTGCTTGGAAACAGCGAGCAGCGGCTAAAGCGCGTGTCAGAACGGAATGACTTTCGTGAAGTGTATTATGACACCTTTGGCAATACTCGCTTTCCTGCCGTGGAATGAGCGCCGGTTTGCCCTGGCGCATTTCACCCGGACCCCAAAATTGTTGGCGACTTTGATGTCGGACTCCATTATCCTGGGTTTTGGCTGGGACAATCCGGCCAACCGGATGGTATTTCATGAAAATCGATAGATTGCTGGGAATTGTTTTACTGTTGCTGAAGCGGCGAAAAATGACCGCGCCGGAATTGGCGTCGCATTTTGAAGTCTCCGTGCGTACCATTTACCGCGATATTCAATCCATCGAGGCGGCGGGCATCCCGATTGCGTCTTCCAATGGTGTGTCGGGTGGATTTGAAATACTGGAGAGCTACTGTCTTGAGCGTCAGCTGTTTTCGCCGGAAGATATGCTCTCCATCCTCAATGCCCTCAAAAGCGTGGAGATGCTGGGTGACGCTCAGGTGAAACGCACCAAAACAAAATTAGAGCGACTCATGCCGGGGACAGTGGAAAACGAACGGTGCGAGGAACTTTACTTTGAACTGTCGCCATGGGGGGATGTGTCGAGCGTGATGTCGACACTGAAACTGTTGCAGTGTGCGGTAAAAGAGCGCCAGTGTGTTCGTTTTGCGTACCAGGGTGGAGACCGTACGTTCACAGATCGGGAAGTGGAACCAATGACGCTGGTATACAAAGGATCGGCCTGGTATGTGTTTGGGTATTGCCGCCTTCGATGCGACTACCGGCTGTTTCGACTCTCCCGTATCCGCCATTGCGTGGCCCAGCCGGAACGGTTTGCCCGTCGGGATGGCACATATGAAACGTACGCGAAGCTGGGACAAAAACAGGCCGCAGCCAGCGAGGTGTCGCTTCATTTGCGGTTTGACAGGGAGGCCCGATTCATGGTGGAGGACACCTTTTTTCCAAATCAGATGAGTCGTCTGGCCGATGGCGCAACAGAGGTACGGGCATCCATTCCCGATGGCGAATGGCTTTGCAGCTGGCTGCTGAGTTTTGGCGGGTATGTGGAAGTGTTGTCACCGACCACGGTTCGCGAGAAACTGGCAGCGCATGCGAAGCGGTTGTGGCAAAAAAATGCACCCGTTGATTGAATCCGTTAGTCGCGAGTATTTTGTTGCTGTTGTCGCAATTTTTTCACGTCCAGTTTTTCGAGGGTTTCGGGCAGACCATGCCAGATGGTGTGAAACCCATACCCACCGTTTTTCATCTCTTTAATGGCTTTGTCCCCAGACCATCCCTGAGCCACCATGCGATAGGCGGCGGCCATGGTCCCGGTGCGGTCGGAGCCGTGTTTGCAGTGAAAGAAAATGGGATGATTCGACTCATCTGCAACCACATTCAAAAACTGCGCGATTTCCTTCTCGGTAACATCCCAGGCGTTCATGGGGATGTGAACCGTGCGCAGGAGACTGGTGCGCCCAATCTTTTCAATGACATCCTTGTCGTCGTGAAATTTTCGCAGGTTGATAACGGTTTTAATGCCCATGTCCTCAAGCGCGCGAAATCCTTCAGCGGTGGGCTGAGCACCTCGATAGAGCGTATCGGTAATCTCAAAGGCGTTGGATACCCCGGCAATTTCCACTGGCTGTGCCCAGTCTTTGGGACGTTCCTTTTCGGGTAATGGGGTCGCCCCGCAGGCCCATATCAGGAGCAGCAGCGGCAGCACCGATGCCCTATAGGCAGGTTTTCGTTGAATATCTGTCATCCAAAACTCTTTTCATCCAGTTTCGCTAAAATTCCTTTTAACGGTTTATGGCCGTCGATGCGCGCCAGTGCGGCCTTTACCCGGGAAAATGATTTCGACACAAACGGCAAAAACGACGGGTCACCCTTTACCTGGTCGATAAATACAAAGCGACCGCCGTCCTTCAGTTTTCGCTGAACGGTGATGAGGTCAAATTCATTTTGAATGTCGGTGACGGCCAGATGCCGATTTTGGGCGTACCGTTTGACGAGTCGCTGCTGGGTATCAAACGGCAGGTCAACGTATGAATCGTTTAGCAGGGCGACCAAATCATAGGTTCTGGGGCCTTTGAGCGCATCCTGAAAATCGATGATGGACAGACTGGATGGCGCCGCGGTATCTTCTGTGACCATCAGATTGCGGGATTGATAATCCCTGTGAACAAATCCCTTGGGCAGGGTGTCAATCTCCCTGGCAAAATCATCAAAAATGTCGTCCAGATTTTCCCGGGTCTGTGGGTCCAGTGTTGTACTGTATTTTTTTTCGAGTCCCCACTCAACGTAGTGATCGAGCTCCCAGCGAAGCAGGGAGTAGTCAAATGACCGTCGGCTCGCAAAACACGCCTTTGGGATTGGCCACATGACATCATGCATGGTGGAGAGTAGATCGATGGCTGCATTGTACCAACTTTCAATTTCTGTGGCGGACTTGTTTTGCAGGGTGAAATTGAGCGTGCATCCGCCGAGATCTTCGAGCAGCAGATGACCATGGTCAGTGGCGTCGAGATAAATTTGGGGGACGGGCAGGCCCGCCGCGTTGAGATGTCGCTGCAGATTGACGAATGGCAGCTCGTGGTAGGCATCCTGGGCGGTGGCCTCGTCGCTTTTCATGGCGTCGTCGGGAAGTACCATCTGAACCACGTTTGGGGGCAACGCTGTTCCATCGCCTTCGAGAGTGAGTCGAAAATATCGGCGGCTGGATGCGCCTTTTTCCATTTCGGTTCGTGCTGTTATTCGCGTATCGGCCCCGAAGGCTTGTTCAATCAACTGGTTTAATAACATTTGGCCTCCCTTTTGTGTCAATGTCTCATTTCAGGCCCCCGGTTAATGTATTTCGTTATGACTTAAAAATAAAAAAACTGGTGAATCAAAAAAAAATCAATGGCCGCGTTGCCTCGGAATGGCTAAAACACGTCCAGGGACCATTGGGGGACAGAGATGGCAAAAATGAAATCATCTATCACAGAAGTGCTCGAAATCATGAATATTTCATCTACGGATGCCCAGACGGAATCCCTTTGTCAATATAGCGACATGGTGCTGGAATGGAATTCCAGGGTGAATATTACCGGCGCGGCAGATGTGGCTGCGTTTATTGAGGGCCCGCTTTTCGACGCGCTGACGCTGGTGCCGGTATTCGAACCAGGAGCTACGTTGGTGGATATCGGCTCCGGTGGCGGACTGCCGGCAGTGCCATTGGCGATATTGTATCCGGAGGTTTGCATCACAATGGTGGAGCCCAGAGGTCGGCGGGCCTCCTTTTTAAACGAGCTGATCAGCGTGTTGCATCTGAATGCCACTGTGTATCAGACTCAGGACAGGGAACTGACGCGGCGGGATTTTGATGGGGCCTCAGCCCAGGCGGTGTTTCCCGCGAAAAAATGGATAAGTCGGGCCAGACAACTGGTGCATGACAGGGGCGCGATTTACACATTAACGTCAGAGGAAATCCTCGAATCCATGCTGCCCAATCGCGTTCATATCGAATACCAAAAGAAATACCGAAGAGATCACCGGGTGCGTTATGCCACCCGGCTGCGAAAAACCGACAAATAGAACGAAACATCTTTGTTCCCTCAATGATTTATGTCATTCTTTGCCCAGCCGTTTTACGCGGTTTTAACAAGGCAGGCTGAACTGACGTTGAACTGGGGATGCATGACCGGCAGCCCAAAACGACGGTTCGGCGGGACGACGAGAGCAGGCGGGGTCAATGGCACATCCCGCTGTCCAAAAAAAGAGGAGAGGTAGTATGTCCAATTCGGTCTCCAGCATTTTTGCGGTGAGCTTTTTTACAGCTATTCTGACATCGGCTCTGGTAACTGGTGGCATGCTGTATTTTACCGGAAATCTTAAACTTCCAGATGACCAATCCCAGACGGCGGATAAAGAAGGAGTGCAGAAGCCCGATACCATCGAGGCGCCATCGCTTGTGGGCCTGACAACGCCGGTGGCTGCTGATGTATTGCAGGCCCGCAGTCTCAGGCTGGTGGTGCAGGAGGAGCGTCCGGACAATACGATGGCTGCCGGTAAAATCTGTTCCCAGGATCCGCTGCCCAATTCGGTGTTGATGCCTGGGGGCGAAGTGGCCGTTGTGGTGTCCACCGGTCCGGCAGAAGCCCCGGTTCCCAATGTGGTGGGAAAACCGATGGAAGAAGCCAAAAAGCTGATTGCTGACGCGGGACTGAAAGTGGGCAATATCACCGAATCCGAGACCGGAGATCCGGGCACCGTCGTATCCACATCCCCTGAGGCGGGTGCCACGGTCGAGCCGAATGCGGCGGTTGACATTGCGGTGGCCAAGGGCATCACCGTGCCCAAGGTGGTTGGGTTCTACTTTGGCCGCGGCAAGAAGGAGCTCAAGGACGCCGGGCTGAAAGTGGGCAAACCCAAGTGGCGATATTCCGACAATTTCGATGTGAACATCATTCTCGAGCAGGCGCCTGAGGCGGGCACCATCGTTGCCGGCAACACCGAAATCATCCTCACTGTCAATCCGGACTGATCCTGGTCCTTTTTCGTATTCATTTGTTTTTATTCTGGTTTGCGCTTGGGGGTAGAGGGCGTATCTGACGTTTTTCGGGTTGTTTGACCTTTGGACTTTCCTGTGGCTGTACCCATTTTTACAATTTGAAGTGTTGTATGGGTAAGCGCCTGTCACGGTGATGCCAAAAAAGTGCTGAGACGGGCGGGTTGATGCGTTTTAGAAATAGAATAATATTATTAAAAATTATTTAACGAGGTGTGAAAATGGCAAGAAACGGATTGAAACCTGGTGTTTGGGTGTTGCTCACCGCTATTGTGTTGGCCGGATGTTTTGAGGCGGACGATGGTGATGGCGTGGATTCGCTGTCCACGGATTCCGAGTCGACGTCCGAGATGGTTTTGCCTGTCGACAGTGAATCGGGTACAAATGCTTTAGGTGCAGACGATTCAGAGTCCGCAACGGCCTTCAAGGGGTGCACCTATGCGGGGGAGGATTTTGATGCGGGGGAACCGATTAGCAGTGTCAAAGGCACCAATTGCCGGGACTGCCGGTGTGAACCTGACGGCACCGTTAGCTGCGTGGATACGGAATGCGTTCAAATGTGTGAGTACGGTGGAAATGTCTACGCTGCAGGCGCGAATTTTCCAGCCGACGACGGGTGCAACACGTGTTTCTGCGATGATACTGGCGAGGTGGGGTGTACGGATATGGCCTGTGTCACCCCATGCGAAAATATACCGAATGCCGAGTATTTTGAACCGGGGTGCGGTGGCGAGGCGTTGATGCCGGTGATTGCCGCGGGGTGTTATCAGAAATGTACCGGATCACCCTGTGCAACGGGAATTTGTCAGGTGACGGATATTAATCCCTGTATCTGCGAACCCGGCCAGGAATGTTGTGCTGCCTGCGGGATGTGGGAGCATCTGTGTCTGGATGCGCCAGCCAGCTGTGGCTTGGTGGACACGCAATTTGCCATAACCGCCGGTGGCAAATCGTTTGGCGAATGCATGGGCGAGTGTCAGTTTTCCTTTGAAGCCAGTGTGCTCGATAATGGTGAATGTGCCTCGGTGACATTGAATGTTTGCGGCTGGGGCGCGGATTCATGCACGCGCGTCAATACGGGTCTGCTGACACCGACAGGGAATGCGAAGCTGTCAGGGCTGGCAGTGGAACTGAGTGGTCACGCCCTGAACGATGTCTATGGCTGTCCGGACTGCGCAGACGGTGGCGCGTCGCAGCTGGCACTGACCATGAGCGGGGTTGAAAAACATATTTCCTACGAATTTGGAAATCCACCAGCGATTTTGTCCTCGGCGGATGCATTCACGTCGTCTGTCATCAATGCGCTCAACATTTGTGTCTCCAACGAAAACATCGTTGTTGACGACAGTTGCATCGCCGTTGATCCCCGCTAGTCTGCCTAAGTCAACGGAACGCTGTTCGCGACTGACAAATTGAATACTGAAAATGACGCACAGACGTCACGGGACAAAGCCGTAAAAATACTTGAACGAAACAGGATCATTGAAAAGTTGCAGAATAAAAAGACAGTGAAAATAAAAGATAAGTGTTCTCTGATATTACAGAGGAAACATTCAGCGCACTTACCAATGCATCTTTTGAGTTCGATATTGATCTGGAACTGGAGCAGGGAATCGATAACATATGGAATTACGAGTTAGGACACAGCAGGAATTTCACGTATCAGATTGGTTTCAATCAACAAAGAGTGCTCCTGCGAGATACAAAAAAGAAGTACGCTGAAGGCAAGTAAAAAATAAATATCTCTGAAAAAGAAGTTATGAAAAATGTGTTTCGCGATCTCAATATTATAGGAATCGAATCACCCGCAGAAGATTTGGATATTGACGTCAGATACCTCACACGAGCCAAAAAAGATGAAATTAATAACTTCTCTGAAGAGAAAATGGCGTTCAAAGTATATATCAAACGCAACATTGCAGGGCTACCTGTTAGGAATTCGCGCGCTATATTGGGATACTGCATGGACGGCTCGCTTCAAAAGCTTCACATGCGATGGCCAACGATAGATGAACAGACCTTTGAGTTTCCGTCCGTGGATGAGAATAACCTGGAGGACCTGTACTCAGAAATAATGAATACGCTGTCAAAAGATCCGGAACTCAATAATGGCTACGCTGATGCTGACGCGTTTATTGGAATTAAGGTTTGAAGATGGAAAAATAACACCCATTATTGTTGTAAGAGCTTCTTTGAATGGAGAAAACTCCAGACCGGCAGTGAAATATGAGATTCCTTCGGGTAAACGGAAGAACCAATGAGCGTATTAATTAAAATATCGATTTTCCCAATAATATTTTTCATTACTTTTTCAGGATGTAGCGACGATGAGACAAATTTGATCAGCTATGAACCCGAAATACAGCAAATATTCGATAATTTTGAATACTCAGGAAATATATCCGATGTGAATTCTGACGTTGCCTGCATTTATGCCGGTCAAACATTCACCCTGTTTATTGAAATTTCAGGTTCCAGGCACTGCAAGCATTTCGGGCAATCCGGATTGGAAGAAATTGATTGTTCATCCGCCTCCGCAACAAGCATTTATTGGCCGCTTTCTGGAGAACTCCAAATAGGAGAAACCGAGATTATTTTATTATCGGGTTCGGTTTCTCGAAGAATAGATGAGGGTCAGTTTTCTGCCGATATTGAACTGGATGATGACTCTGGCCCCTTTGGCGAAGCGTTCTTTGAAGGGTTTAATCAAAATAAAGCCAGCCACCTTGAAGAGCTGTACTGGAATCGGTTTCATGACGAAAATGGGTGGGAAAAATGTTTGCTTACATTTGAAAATCAAGTGACAAATCCTTGAATATGGGATGGCTAAGCGGCGAGCGTAGGTGAGCTCAGACACTTCTTCATGCATATATTTTGATGTATCGCCGATTCCCTGAACACTTTTTTGGTCTTTGAACCCTATTGAAATTATGATTTTTTTGTTTTTCGTTTTCATTACAGTTACCGATAACTGCGTCATTGGCGATTTGCAGAAACCTGTCAAACAAGAACACCACAGTCGATGAGTCTTGCATAAGCGTTTATCTGCAACGATATATATCCCATATCCCGGGATATGTGGTTTACGGCTCTTCGTATCGTGAATTCCAAACGAAATAAAGTTTGAAGGGTGGGCGTATTCCTGTAATACTTCATACATCTGTAAACTGTTACAACCAATTATTAAAAACTGGATAAACCCATGCAGCACCCGAAACCACAGAGCATTTGGATTGTCAGCGTTGTCCTGGGACTCCTTGTGGCGACATCTGCGTTTGCGGATGATACTGCGGCAGCCAGAGGATATTATCAGCAGGGCGTGGATGCGTTTAAGGCCGATGACTTTGAAACCGCGCTCGCCAATTTTACCGAAGCGTACAATCTGTCGGGAAAGCCCGGCATCCTGTTTAATCTGGCGCTGTGTCAGGAAAAGATGGGGCAAGGTGATCGGGCCATCGCGTATTATGAGCTGTATCTCGAAGAAATGCCGGATGCGCCCGATGCCGAAGCGGTGCGGCTGAGAATTGAGGAACTGCAGAATCCCGAAGGGACGGTTCCCGAGCCGGGTCCCACCGCACCCGCCGGCGAAAAGGAACCCGAAGAGACATCTGAGACGGCCTCAGCCAACACAACGAACGAGGGCACGTCCTCGTCCGATGCGCCCCTTCGCGTTGAAGTCGAGCCCGATCCCAATGGCCGCAAATACAATATTGCGCAGGGACTGTTCATCGGTGGCGGAACGCTTTTTCTGGTGACCGGTGGATTGACCACGGTGGCGGCGTTCAGGAAATACAACAGTCTCGAAACGGTATGTGCGCCGGATTGCAGCGACAGCCAGGTGAAAAGTGTAAAGCGGCTGGCCGTTGCCGCGGATATTCAGATGGGCCTCGCTATTGGTGCATTGGCGACCGGAATTATCTGGAAACTGGTGTACCGAAAGAAGCGGGCCCGTCTGGAAGCGCAATCAGGGCAGGCTGTTACTGTCGGGCCGGCGCTGGGACATGGGGTTGGCGGTATTGCTGTGACAGGGAGGTTTTAGATGATGCCTCGAATGTGGATTGGGTTGCTATGGCTGGTGACTGTGCTGGGGGGGTGTTCCCTGGCACTCGATACGGATGTGCTGCAGGAGGGGCGACCTGCAAAAACAGACTCCGATACCGTGCAACCGGACTGTAAAGTGGATGACCAATGCGCTGACGATTTTGACTGTACCATCGATGAATGCGACAACAGTGGAAAATGTGTGCATGTTGCAGACAACGGCGCCTGTGGGTCATTTGAAATCTGCAGCACGGAAATCGGGTGCACGCCAACCGGCAAGGATTGCACCATAAAAGCGGATTGTGATGACGGCATTGACTGCACCGTGGACAATTGCGCCGATGGTAAGTGTCGCCATTCGCCTGCCCATTATCTGTGCGAAAATTCTGTGCCGTTTTGTCGTCAATCAGCCCAATGCGTGCCTGAGTCCGGTGGATGCGTGGAGGGGGCAGTGGTTAAATGTGATCCCCCCACAGACGGCATCTGTGTCACCGCCACGTGTAATGAGACCAATGGATTGTGTGAAACGGTGCTGTCAGCCGGTGCAGACAAGGACTCGGACAGCGCGCTGGATGCGCTTTGCGGCGGCGATGACTGTGACGATACGGATCCGCTGATTCATCCCGCTGCGGTGGAATATTGTGACAGCAAGGATAATAACTGCGATGGCACCGTGGATGTGGCGTTGAACGTGAGCAGCTATGTCACCGTGGCGGAAGGCGAGGGATTGGACAGCCTGGATGTGGCGGTTAATGGTGACGATGTATGTGTGATTTGGGATGACGGTGCATTGCAGGCTGCGGTGGTGCGAGGGGATGGCACTCAGCTGAATCTTGATTTGTCCACCATCACTTTGGGGACAGCGTCTTTCAGCAGTGTGGCTGCGGATGCCACGGAGGCAGGTGTGTTTTATCTGGCCTACGCACTTACGGATACCGGCGGTGCAGTGACACTGCCGGTGGTCCGGCTTGAGATAAACGATAGCGGCGATGCGCTGGTGGGCACCGTGGAGGGCACGCTCTCGCATCAGTTAACTGCTGAAATTGCAGATATTGACATCGAATTTGATCCGTTGCTTACCGGGGCCGGCTGGTCGGTGCTGTGGAGTGAAAATGATACGACCACTGGGTATGTTCAGTTGCAGACCAAAGAGATGACGACCGCTTTAACCGTTGCCAGCGGCATCGGCAGTGCGTCGGGCGTGTCGCTTTCAGTTACCGAAGCGGCACAGTACGTGATGGTGTTCGCCGCTGATTTTGAAGGCCTGTCAGGCGAAAATACCGAAATATTCCAGTCGGTGATGGTGGATGATGCCAGTTTCGCGCCAGGGGCGCCGCAGTTGCTTTCCGTGGCGGATAACGATAACCAGGGGGATGATGACGAAGACCCCTCGGTGATGCCTCGGGTCGCGGTCAATCCGGCAACCGGAGACGAAGTGATCACCTTTCTCGATTACATTGGACTGGGCAATCTGAAAACTGTGGCGCTCTGGTACGATGGCGCAACGGACGTGGCGGCGGTTCTTGATACCGCCAGTCTGGATGAGGTGCCGGCGATTGGCGTGGTTCACGATGGTGAGAAAGCGGCGATTCTGTACATCAGGCATTCATCCACCATTGCCCGGCTGGTGTTGGAACAGCTGGTTCCCGCCGTGGCGATGGCGGATGGATATGAGCGTCTTGCCAGACTGGAACTTGCAACCGTGTCATACCCGGAAACAATTTATCACGACGCGCAAATCGCGGGCGACGCCAGCGGCAATCTGGTGATGGCATGGATCGTCGAAGATAAAACTGGCACGACGCTTCAGCTGACCCACGCCGGAACCTGCCAGATACAGCCGTAAGCCGCTTTTATTTCAGCATGCACCGGGCAGCGTCGCGAAAGGGCAAAACAGCCACTTCGTCCTGTCGCTCGGCGAGCCAGTCCAGGAAAGCGTTGTGGTCTTCATTTGAAACGGAGAGGTAGTCTCCCCCAACACCGTGGAATCCAAATACCACCCAGCCTTTGTCTGCGATGGCGGCGTTGGCGCTGCCAATAAAAGCCTCCAGCGGCCCTTCGAGAAAATAGGCAGGCACATTCATCGGATCGTCCAGACGCGTGACAATATCGCCAGTCACCCCTCGGGCAGCAATGAAACGTTTCTGTATGAGCGGTATGTAACTGGTCTGCTCGCTGCCAATCCAGGTGGTGCCGCAGGGATAGGCAAAGGAGAACGGCGCGGTTTCGCCAAGTGTCTTAAGCATCGAAATCTGATCGTCGAGTTCTTCGGCCATTCGTTCCAGGGTGTAATCCTCGCTGGCATTGCCCTTTTCAACCCAGTCAAACTGGGCGGTGCAGGGATGATACGTGGTATGGCTGCCGAGCTCGTGACCGCCCGCCCGCACGTCTTTCCATGCGTCGACATTGGCGGTGACATCGTTTAAAAAAAATGTGCCGCGCATATTGTGCGCATTGAGCATGGGCACGGCATTGGCCAGCTGGGACTGGAGATTGTCATCGTAGGTAAGTGTCACAATTGCGCTGTCTGCAGTGGGGCAATCGCTTTTAATCGACCGAGACGATGGGGTGGATGCGGCGGCGCCGGTCCCGCCGCGCTGACAGGACATGATTGCAATCATTGTCATATACAGAATCCCCGATAAAATGAATGTATTACTTTTATGCATGCCACTGTATAACATGAATGTGCAGGGGGAAAAGGCGCAATGAGAACGTCGGCAATGAAAACAGGGGGTTACCTGTGTCTGCTCACAGTGATGGCAGTGATATGTCATTGCAGCTCCCTGCCTGTAAAATCGCCGCCGGCTTCCCCTTCCCCGCGTGCGGAGCCACAAGGCGGAATTAAGGCCGCCACTGACAAACGTTCTGATGTTATGTCAACGCAACCCATGCAAAAAGAAGCATTGGATGTTGAGGCCGTTGTTGATGGCGGGGCATCGCACACCCAACACTGCGGGCGAAAGGGAAAATCACTGGTCTTCATTGAACCGGTTCGTCTGAATGCCGGTTCAAAATGGGCCGGACAATCGGTGTATGAGTTTGAATATGATGACGGTTTCAAACAGTTTTGCCTTCTTCCAAAAGGCGTTGCTGTCCATATTCCCGAGGCGGACCTTTGGGATTTCTCTGATGAAACGCGTCCTGGTGAAACTGCGGTGGCGCGTCAATGTTTGGAGACACTGCGCAGTCGGCTGATTGGTGATGGTCAGGGTCGGCTGATTCGGGTGATTGAGACCGGTACCCGGCTGCTGGCAGTGATTCTTCGCAGCAATGAAATATCGATTCAGACAGTCAGTTCAAAGTCGCTGGATGTGCTTCGTATCCAGTCAATCAGCGTGACTGGCGCGGAGGTGACAGATGCAGATGATGTCATTGTCGCCGTCAGTCCATTGCGGCAGTGGATTACCATTGATACAAGTCTGATGAATACGATTGATGAGCAGTTGCTGCTAATAAGCGCAGACACACATGACGTGGTGTATAGTCAGGCGGCGCTGGGGGAAACAGGTGTTGTCCATGGATTTGCCCTCAACGATTCGCGGCTGTGGATTCAGCTGGGGTGCTGCTGTGAAGGGATTGATGGGCGTCGGCTGGTTGTAATGGATACCCGCTCGCCTCAAAAGCAGATCGTGCTGGCGTCCGCGCCCTACAGTGGCGAAGGCACTGGTTTTTTTATGTTCGGGACCAATTTTTTCTGGATTGAAGCTCTGCAGCACAGACAGGGACAGGTTGTGACATGGGATTTAAACACCATGACAGCGCACGCCACCATATCGCTGCGCGGTCGGCTACCGGACATGTTTGAGATGAACGGTGGGATGCGACTTGAGTTTGAGGAAAGTGAATACGAGGAATATGCCGCCGCTCTGGCTGTTCCCGACAGCGAAACGGTGTTGCTGGCGTATTCGGATCACGCGTACATTTATTTTTACCGAATTTTGCAGCAAAGTGAAACGCTACTGCTGAAAGAACCCGACAATCGCACTGCCACCTTTAAAATTTTCGCGAACCAAAACCGCCTTTCGATTATCGGTAACGATGGGCGGGTGACTTCCCGCGCCGTGGATTGGCACCGCTGATCAGCATGCAAAAAGCGGTTATGTTCAATTCGAGGCACCGCCCGCATCCGGCACCACAATCAGGCGCGCCGCCAGCAGCGCGCGACGGCGCTGCTCTGGACCCACGGCCATGCCGTTTTTTTCGATGCCGAGCCGATTAAACAGGTCATCCATGTCACTGTTGGAAAGCGCAATGCAGCCAAAGGTCCAGTCCTCGCCGTGTTTACCCAAACCAGTACCGCCGCCATGAATTTCGAAATATCCAGGCATTTTAAACAGCAGGGCTTTGTGGTACCGCGTGTATGCCTTGTATTTCAGTTCGAATGTGCCAATCGGCGTTGGTCTGAATCCGCCTTCCGCATCGGTTTCCATTCCCAGTTCCACCGGATAGTCCGTCTGGCGGATGCCGTTTTGGTACAGATGCATGATATGGGCCCGCTTGTCTGCAATCAGCACCGCGTGGCCATCACGGCTGTGGGCAATGCCCTGCTCAATCCAGCGGGCGTGACGTTGGCGGGACCCGTGATGAGCGGTGTCATTCCCGCTGATTGCTGGGCGCGATGCCACCCCCCGGGGGCCTGCCGTAACTATTATGACAAGCAGAAGCAAAATCAACCGGGTTTGCGAAGTGATACGATGTAAGAAAAATCCTTTGGCGTCATGTTGTCTGGTGTGTTCAGCGATATTGTCATCCATGGCAGAATCCTTTCAGCTTGATAGCCAGCGTCGGATTCAATCTGCGCGCCACCCTTGGTTTATGATAAAAAAATGTATGATTTTATATGCTTACGTGTTTTGCGGCGTTGGTGGACACCAAAGGGGGTGTAAATTTGATTTACAGTCTGTAAACGATGGGTTGGTTGTCGCAGTAGTATCGCACACCCGCTGCGGTCGCCAGACGTCCCGCCAGGGGTTCTGAATATTTAATGAAATTTACATCTTTCCATAGGATGGCATAATGCCCCCATGACACATCCAAAATTAAAAATTGCCGGATCTCTTTTGGCCGTGGCACTTGGTGTCGTGTTGGGTTGGCTCACGCTGGAATGGCTGCTCGACGCCCTCGAAGGCGACGATGTTCGGCTGGCGGCCAATCATCTGGGTCAAAAACTGTGGATTCAGCTCAAATTTGCGCTGCTCTCCGCACTGGTTGGCGGATCGGTATTCTGGGGGAGTATTGTGGGTCGACGCTGGAATCTGCCGGTTCGGCTGCTGCTGCTGTCCATTTTTGCCATTGGTGTGCAATGGACCACAGCCGCTATTTGGTGGATACAGATTTCGGCCGCTGCCCCCGACGGCACCGAAGACGTTCCCGCTGTAATATTTCTGGGCAGTCTGGGTACGGATTGGATTCCGCTATTGACCGCGGCAATTGTCTGGGTGGCGGTGGTGCCGCTTCTTTTTGGCGCACGAAAACCGGACCCCCTCAATGACATTCCGCCCGTCTTGCCGCATGGGGCGGATGCGCAGGGCATCAAACGGCTTTCCGAAACAGAAGACAACCCATCTGTGGAACGATAGATATACCAGGTTAAACGGACGGAATCGGTTGCGCGGGAATTGGCAGCTGTGGGCCCAGATGCAACGGCGATATTTTTTGCTGGAAGCTCTGGACATCCGCGGCACCAGGGCAGGCAAGGAGACAATGCAGGCACATGGGCCGGTCTTCAACCTGCGCGAGTGCCGGGACACCGCATTGGCAGCATGCAATGTACTCAAATTGATTGCGGGGAAATGAAAATGTCATCGGGGGCGCTCTCCTTTCGCGTGGGGGCGGTGTGGTACCGGTCGCAACGTCAGTGATTCACCGGGTTATGAGGTTTCATCTTTTATGTATTTGTGCACTGAGCATTGAAATATAGCCGGTTTTGTTACCAAAGAAAATTTTTTGGACAAACCCTTGACCCGTCTGCGCGGTGCATATGCTGTGAGCGTAAGGATTGCGAAGAAAAGACAAGGAGGTAAGCCTATGTTAACCAGATGGAATGATTTTGGATTTGGAGACCTTGACCGAACATTTCTTGCACTGGGCGAGCTGCGTAACGAAATGGAAAGGGCCTTTTCCGATTTTGATAGAGGATTTGGCCTCAGACGCATTTATGGCGACGCACACGCCGGTCCCCGGACCGAGATAACAGACAACGGTGAAGCATTGGTGGTCCGTGCGGAAGTGCCGGGAATGGATGAAAAGGATCTCGACATTACCCTCGAAGGCAAAGCGCTCACAATTCGCGGAAAGCGCGAGGTATCTGCCATGGACGGATACACGGTGCATCGCAGAGAACGCGGATCCTTTGAGTTTTCCAGAGCGTTCAGCCTGCCCTGCAAAGTGGATGGCGACAAGGTATCTGCAGCGCTGAAGGATGGCGTTCTGGAATTGACATTGCCCAAGGTGCCCGACGCCAAACCGAGGCAAATCACCATCGGCAGCAACTGAGGAAAGGAGACAGCCATGACAACTGCAGCAATTGAAAAAAAAGAACATAAAAATGAGTCTCTGCAGCAGGCGGAGCAGACGCCGCGGATTCAGGTGCAGCGCGTGATGCCGGCGGTGGACATTTTCGAGAACGATAACGAACTGGTGTTTGTCGCGGATATGCCGGGGGTGGCCAAAGATGGTCTGGATGTGCAGGTCGAAAAAATGGAACTGACACTGTCGGGCGCTGTGACAGAGGCCTATCGATATGAGAGGTCCTTTAAGCTGCCGGCCACAGTGGATGTGGAGAAGGTATCTGCAAGTCTGAAAAACGGTGTGTTGAATGTAACATTTAAAAAAGCTGAGTCTGCCAAACCGAAAAAGATCAAAGTGGAACTGCAGAAATAAGCAAATATGAAATGCCAACCGGTTGTGTCAATGCGCCTTAATTGACACCCCAGCCCGGCCCTGTGGAAATCTTCAGGGCCGGCTTTTTTGTACGCCATGCATGGCGCGAAGCGCGACGCGGGAAGTGACGTGGAAGTGTAAGTTCCTTGGCGGCCCAGATGGCGGGAACCCTTAGCCGAACGGCAACTGCGCCCTGTTTTCCCTGGATCCCTTCGGACTTTAGCTGATCCTGTCAGCACTTTTTGTCCTACCGATTCCCTTCTGTTCTGTTCTGTCTGTAAACACAATCAGTATCGGCTGCCCCGTTGTCGTGACAGGGTTTCTTCAATGGTGGCATATCCGGCGCCTGTCCACGCGACCACTTCCTCCACCCAGATGGGATAGGGCCGGAAAATCAGGCCGTGCCCCAACCCTGTGAAAGTAATGACGCTCTGATATCGCGTCAGTCCGGGCGAATTGTCGAAAAACAGTTGCGGAGAAATTGAATATCTGTCCGCACTGTCGTGAATGGAGAGCACCTGACCGTGAAGGCGAATGCCGTCTTTGGTAAACAGGGATGGAAACAATCCGGCCAGGATGATGTATCGGAGCTGTGGGTGTTCAAGAATATGACTCACCGTGGCTGCGATGATTCCGCCTTTTGATGCGCCGAGCACCGTGATTTGGCTGGCGGGAATGCCGGTATCCATAAGGCGGTTGATTTCGTCGACCACCTTTAAGGCATGTACTTCCACGCTGGCGTGTTTGGGTCTGATTTCACTGATGACCTTAAATCCCAAATCTGAAAATGTCTCAATAATCTGGTTATATTCATATGTGCCGTAGGTGGCGCTATGTGGGTGTCCGTCCGACCCCTCCACGATTTCGCCATGTAAATAAAACAGATAGTGGGTGTGTGACTCACTGATTCGCATTTGCTTCCCCCCAATGTCTGCAGATGCAGTTCAGTAAATGGGGAACACCGCGTCCCCTCCGTTATCTATCGGTTTTTTTTGGGGATTGGTAAGCAGGAAGGTGAAAAAATTTAGTCCGCATCGAAAATATGAGTGACCTCCACGGCCTTGGCTTTGAACAGACAAATCAATTCGCATCCCGGTTTGACGTCGAGCTGGTAGAGGGCGCCGGGCGCGATTTCCGATATGAGTTCGATGCCGCAATCCACCGTAACAAAGAAGGAATCGTTCATGTGCAGGATATGCGTTACTTTGCCCCGCAGCTGATTCTGCATGGAAATGTGACTGCAGGTATCCCGACTGAGCGCTATATCGTCCGGCGCGATGGCCAGGCGAACTTTATTTCCGCCGGTTTGCAAGTCATTGAAGTAACTTGAATTGGTCACAATGAGAGGGGCACTCTCCGGGGTGAGTCCAAAATGATTGAGACGCTGTTTGGGCAGGTAGCGCTGATGTATCAGCTCAACCGTATTGATAAAGTTTTTGGGACTGATGAGATGTGGCGCATCGCCATTGGCGGCAATATGCAGATAATCGCCCACCGCGGCGATGGAGCGGTCTTCAATGATAATGAGCGCGCGGGTCAGTTTTAAAATATCTTCGAGATCATGGGAGATGATCAGAAGCGGGATGTCGAAGCGATGGTGGATTTTGAGAAGATACGAAATAATCTGCCGCCGCCGGTCGCGATCCAGATTGGAGAATGGTTCATCCAGCAACAGCAGCTTTGGTCCCTGTAAAAGGGCGCGGCCAATGGCGACACGCTGGCGCTCTCCGCCGGAGAGATGAGCGGGCTTTTTTTGAAGGAGTGACGATAAATCGAGCAGGGTGACGACATCGTTGAGGGAGATGTGTGTCCTTGGGGCATACTTCTGGCCAAATCGAAGATTCTGTTCTGCAGTGAGATGCGGAAACAGGTGATGCTCCTGAAATACCACGCCAATATGCCGCAGATGCGGCGGCACATGGACGCGCTGCTGGCTGTCGAACAGGACGCTGTCGTTAAAGACGATGCGGCCCTGTTGCGCCCGTTCGATACCGCAAATCAATCGCATCAACGTGCTTTTTCCCGAGCCGCTGACGCCAAAGACCCCAAAGATGCCGCCTGATATGGAGGCATTGTAATTGAATGACAGTCCGCCAAGAGTCAGTTGCAGCTGGTCGATATCGAGTTTCATTTGTTTTGAAACCTGTTTTTTCGTGCGAACCATTCGGACGCGGCAATGGCCAGAAGGGACAGCACCAGTGAAAACCCAACCAGTCGCCAGACCTGCGTTTCCGCGCCAGGCACCTGCATGTTTGAATAGATCATCAGCGCAACAGTTTGGGTTTTGCCGCTGATATTGCCAGCCAGAGTAATGGTGGCGCCAAATTCTCCCAGACTGCGCGCGAATGACAGCACGGTACCGCTGATGATGCCCGGCAGCGCGAGTGGCAGGGTAACTCTGAAAAATGCGGCGTGAGGCGGTGCCCCAAGGGTGGCGGCCACATTCTGGTAAGCAGGCTCAACCATCTCAAATGCGTTGCGAATGGCGCGAACTGAAAGGGGCAGTGCCACCACCATGGAAGCCAGCACCAATGCGGCAAAATTAAAAGTGAACTGCCAGCCAAACAGATTGAAAAGTGCGTTGCCGAGAGTGCTGTTTTTCCCAAGGACAATGAGCAGCAGGTAGCCGGTGACAACGGGGGGAACCACCAGCGGCATTGATATGAATGCCTCAAGGACGGGTTTGAACCGGGTTGTGCGCCGCGCCATTATCCATCCGAGCCAGATGGCGACCGGGGTGGATAGCGCTGTACTGACCATGGCGGTCTTTAGTGTCAGCCATATCACTCCTATTTCTGCGCTGCTCATTTGTTTATTCCGTAGCGGGGCATGATTGCAACTGATGCCCGGCAGAACCATGTTAAAAGCATTTAATGTGCCATCCTGCCGAGTCTTGAAAACCAATGCGCTATTCAGGATACGGGGGGCATTAATGGTACATTTCGGTGGCCGCGTCTGTGGGTTTGACACATTTTTGTAGGCGCGCGCAATACAAAGTTTCATCGTTACAACGCCCAAAGATGCCTGGTCGACGGCAGAGTCCGCCAAAGGAATGCGATTTCTTTTTTTGGCGGTTTCAAATTTGACCCACTGTGGTGTGGTTTTGTTTTCAGTCTGTTTTCGGCGGCTTGTGACCTGGAGGTGTTAAAGTGACAGCAAGCGATGTGTTGAACCGTTCAGAGAATGGAAATCGGGTTATTGACACTGAGCAAAATGTGTCCCCATAATTGTACCCATCACACATAACAAGGAGGGGGTATATGAAAGCCGGATTACTTTTAACGGGAAGCGGCGCCATTGTGTATTTGACGTCGCACACCAGTATTCTTGATGAGGAGATCATTTCAAAACTTGACGACAAGGGGATTCACAAATTTATCGCGTATGAAATCCCTGTTGATGAGGCGGAGAGACGATACGGCGGGCATTTTAGGCATGTGATGATGGACCTTAGGGAAACCAACGATTTTCGGATTCTCGATCATCAGGGGGCCAGAGCCTTTTCCATGTTCAGTTTTGATGAACTGGGCGCGCCGGTATATCACGAAGCATAGTCCAACTGTTAAATGTACCGAACAACACGTAAGCCGTCGGTAAAATGCAATCCCCTGTTTTGTTGTTTGTATTGCGGCGTGGCAACGCTCGCCCCACTGCGCAAGCATTGTCGCGCAATGAAAGCCTGTTGGTGGTCAGTGATGCTGTCGAAATTAAATTTATGGAACATTGTGACGCGTTGCGTGTCCGATTTTAGAGGCAATCGTCGCGGCGACAATTTTAGGAGTCCTGATTCCACCACGGCACAAACAGGTGTTGGTGCAGTGTCTTTTCACTCGGGAAGCCAATGAGGTGATTTGAATGAATCGATTGAATGTCCAGGTTATGTCGACGATTTTCTTTTTTCTGACGGTTGCAGTGGCGACGAAGGCGCTGGGTGATGTCGGTGATGTAAATGGGTTTAAAACGCAGTCGGTAACACTCTACGATATTGGCATTATGCAGGTGCGGAAGGAAGCAGTCGTTGATGGTCGAAAGGAGATATTGCTTTCGGTACCGTCGGCGCATCTCGACGATGTGCTTGATTCGCTTTTGGTGACCACTGCAGACAAGGCGCAAATTACCGGCATTGACTACCCGACGGTCAAAAATATCGCGCAGGCTGTGGCTGCGGGCAGCATTGGACAGTCGTTGACTGACGATGCCGGTGACCCGGCGTTTCCGGCAAATTTTTCTGAAACAATGAAACTGTATGTGGGGGTGAAGGTCACTCTGCTATTGAGCGAGGGGCGGCCCAGAGGGCTGGACGGCACGGTGATGGGAGTGGTGGCTGATGATGGCGGCTATAGCCTTGCAGGCATTGATATGACTGACGACGAACAGAAAAAAATGGTACTGGCCAATCCTGAAAGGTTGTGTGTGGTGTTGCTGACAGAGGGCGGGGCGTTGCTCAAAGTGCCCCTGAATCGCGTTGAAGGTGTTAAACTGCAGCGGGGTGGAGAGGCTGTCGCCCTGCAGGATTTGGCAAAGGAGCTGGGCAAGTCGAATGGATTCGAAGAAAAGCGGATAGCTATCCGGCTGGCGCCGGGCGCGAATGGCCGGATGGCTGCTGAATACGTGCAGCAGTCACCCACGTGGCGCATGTGGTATCGGTTGATTCAGAAAGCGGATGGAATGTATCTGGAAGGCTGGGCTCAGGTTCACAATGATACCGCGGAAG